>DATBSD010000191.1:0-4078 GCA_036559965.1 Candidatus Limnocylindrales bacterium | reverse complement strand
CGGCTCCCTCCTCCCCGGTGCTGACCGAGACCGCCACCGAGCCGCCTGGCCCACGGGCGGTTCGGTCGCGCGGTCGACTGGTCATCCTCCAGACCCCGTAGGCCCATGCATCTCCTCGTCATCGAGGACGACCCGCGCCTCCTGCGCCTGCTGCGACGACTGCTCGGCCAGGACGGCCACGTCGTCGAGGGCGCATCGACAGCGACCGAAGGGCTCGAGATCGCCGAGGATGCCGAGCTCGACGCCATCGTCCTCGACGTCGGCCTGCCCGACCTCGACGGCTTCGAGGTCGCACGCCGATTGCGGACACGGGGCACGACCGTGCCCATCCTCATGCTCACGGCTCGCGACGCCGTCTCGGCACGCGTCCAGGGCCTCGATGCGGGCGCCGACGATTACCTCGTCAAGCCGTTCGCCTACGAGGAGCTGGCGGCCCGACTGCGGGCGCTCACGCGACGACCCAGCCCGCGACCGACACGGGAGCTCGAGGCCGGCCCCATCTGCCTCGACGAGGCCGCTCACCGGGTGACCGTCGCCGGGCGCGATGTCGTCCTCGGGCCGCGCGAATTCGCGGTCCTCGAGTGCCTCCTGCGGCGGCCGGGCCAGGTCCTCTCCCGGGACCAGTTGCTCGATCACGCCTGGCCGTACGGCGCCGCCCTGACACCGAACACGGTCGAGGCCTACATCCACATCCTGCGCGAGAAGCTGGGGCCCGACGGCGCCCCGTGGATCGAGACGGTCCGCGGCGTCGGCTATCGCGTGAGACCGGTGTGACCGCCGGCCGCCTGCTCCGCCGGACCCGGCTCCAGCTGATGCTCTGGAGCGGTGGCCTGACCCTCGTCGTCCTGCTCATCCTGGGCGGCGCCGTCTACCTCACGGTCAGCCGGGCGCTGGCCTCGAGCGGCACCGCCGTGCTCGAGGACCGCGCCGCCGAGGTCGCGCGCTTCGTGGGCCCCCGACCGGGGCCGGGTCGCACGCCGTTCGGCATCTCGTTCGGCGGCCGTGGCTCGGGCACGCTGGCGCTCGTCATCGAGCCCGACGGCTCCGTCCTCGGCCTCGAGGGCGGCGAGCAGATCGCCGGCATCCCCGACGGCGACGCCATCGCGGCCGCACGCATCGACACCGTCGACGTGCGCACGAGCCAGGTCGCGGAGATCCCCGTGCGCATCGTCTCGCGCGCCGTCCAGCGCATCGACGGCCAGTATGTCGTCCAGGTCGTGGGCGAGCGGCTGTCCGAGCAGCGTCTGCTCGACGCGCTCACGATCGCGCTTCTTGGTGGTGGCCTGGCGGCCCTGCTGCTCGCATGCGGTGTCGGCTACGTCTACGCCGGCCGGGCGCTCGTGCCCATCCGCGATGCCATGACGCGGCGGGACGATGCCCTGCGACGCCAGCGCGAGTTCACGGCCAATGCGAGCCACGAGCTGCGCACACCGCTGACCATCATCCGCTCGAGCGTCGACGACCTGCGCCGCAATCGCGATCAGCCGGTCGCGTCCGTGGGTGAGGCGCTGACCGACATCGACGCCGAGGTCAGCCACGTGACCGCGCTGGTCGACGACCTGCTCCTGCTGGCCCGGACGGACGCCGGCGCCCTCGAGCTCGACGTCGAGCCTATCGACCTTGCTGACATCGGCGCCGAGGCGGCCGGCGCATTGACGGCGACGGCGGCCGAGCGTCAGGTCGCCATCGTCGTCGATCCGCGACCGGCGCCCATCGCTGGCGATGCGCTGCGCCTGCGTCAGCTCGTGACCATCCTCATCGACAACGCGGTCCGCCACAGCCCGCCTGGAGGCACCGTCTCGGTGACCGTGCGACCCGACGGCGGTGGCGCGCTGCTGATGGTCGACGACCAGGGCAGGGGCATCCGAGAGGAGGACCGCGAGCACGTCTTCGAGCGCTTCTGGCGGGCCGACGACGCCCCGCTCGGTGGCACGGGCCTGGGCCTCGCCATCGCGGCCTGGATCGTCGAACGCCACGGCGGCTCGATCGAAGCGCTCGACGCGCCGGCGGCGGGCGCCCGCTTTCGTGCACAGCTGCCGGCGCGGCCCCCGAGCCAGGACCTGACGACCGACGAGGACGCGGTCGGCTAGCGAGCCCCGTCCCCCGTGACCCTGGCGGCGAGGTAGACGACCTCGACCTGCACCTGCACGTCGTCGATGCCGATCTCGACCGGCGACGGCACCGACTCGGCCAAGGCCATCATCCGCACGCCTTTTGGCATCGGCATCGGGCGCGGACCGCCCTCGCTCATCGACGCCACGCTGACGATGGCCAGCCCGGCTGCCTCGGCGAGGGTCGTCGCACGGTCGGCCGCGTCAGCCACGGCCGATCGTCGCGCGCTGGTGATCGCGGCACTCGGATCGGCGGCGAAGAATCGCGGACCGTCGAGCGTCGTGGCGCCGGCCCCGATGGCAGCATCGACGACGGCACCGACCGTTGCCAGGTCGCTGATCGTGGCCGTCACCGCGTTCGTCGCCTCGTAGCCCGTGATCAGGGGGCTCTCGCCACGATGGTCGTAACGCGGCGCGACCGACAGGCTGGCCGTGCGCAGCATCGTCACGCCCTGGGCCCGGACGGCGGCGAGCACGGCGGTCATCGCCGTGGCCACGTCGTTGCGGGCGGCCGCGGCGGACGCGGCGGTGGCGGTCGCCCCGAAACCGATGTCCGCGCGATCAGGCTCGATCGGCGCCCGACCGAGGCCGAAGACGGCGATCGTCGTCGCATCCGTCCCGAGCTCATGCTGGTCGATGTCTGGGGCGGGACGGGGAGCGGGCATGGCGGCCTCCTCGATGGTGTCGGGTCTGCCGACCTATGCTGCACGAGGTCGCTGGAAGGAGCACGGCAGTCACACGCGTCGCGCCTGGTCCTGCCGCCCGTCATGCGCGCCCGGACATGACCATCGGGTCAGTGCCGGGATGCACCGACGGGTCTAGCATGCGCCGACGATGACCTGGGAAACCACGTCGTGGAACGGTCGTGGCCGCCTTGCGGCAGCCACGCTCGTCGCGATCAGCTTGCTCGCCGCATGCGGCCCGTCCGGCAGTCCGTCGCCGTCGGCTGCCGTCGCCACGCCGCGCCCGACGCCGACACCCGACGCCCACCTGGCCGATCCCGCCGATGGCGCCGAGGTCTACCGACTGCTCAACAAGGCCGGCCTCGCCCTCGTAGGCACCAACGCCAGGACCGGCAAGGAGCCGCTCAAGACCTACAACGCGACCTACGCCGGGTGGCCGCTCTCGCTGCTCGAGTACTCGTCGGCCACCAAGCGTGCCAAGGCCGTTCCCTTCCGCGACGGCGCGGCACCGGGCAAGACGCAGCCGCCGTACACGTTCGCGGGCCAGAACATCATCGTCCTCTGGGGTCCCGTCGAGAAGGGCGTCAGGCAGCCCGAGCCCGACGCCCTTCGGGTCGATGCTGCGACGAAGCTTGCCGCGGCCCTCGATGGCATCGTCGGGCCACTCCAGGAGCGCTCCTCGAGCCGCGTCAGCCCCCTGACCCCGATCGCAGCCCCGGCCCCGTAGCCGAGCCGGTCTCGCCGGTCAGCTCGCCCGGCAGCCAGAACCAGCGCAGCGCCTCGAAGTCGGCGCTCATCGACGGACCGGGTGCACCGTCGATAGCGACCGGCTCCGCCAGCAGCGCGCGTGCGGTCTCGAGGTAGACCCCGAGCTCCGACTCCGGCGCCCGATGCCGATGCGCGGCATAGCGCATGCCGGCCTCGTCGTACGTGATGTCACCCAGGCTGAGTGGCGGCTCGGGCGCCCCCGCGCGATGGAGCCAGAGGCCGCTCTCGGGCTCGAAGCGGTAGCTCGGCAGGAGTCGCCAGCCGTGCGTCGCCACGAGGTCGACGGCGTCAAGGATGTAGCCGAAGACCGCCTCGCTGATGAAGTAGTTGAAGTTCACCCGTATCCAGCCCGGCTTGATGCCTTCGCAGCCGCGCGCGATCTCGCGCTCGAACTCGTGCGACGTCTCGATGTCGATGCCGAGCAGCCGGTGGCCATACGGCCCCGCACACGAACAGCCACCGCGCGACTGGATCCCGAACAGGTCGTTGAGCAGCGCGACGACGAAGTTGTGGTGC
>DATBSD010000190.1:0-4834 GCA_036559965.1 Candidatus Limnocylindrales bacterium | reverse complement strand
GCCTCCGCGTCGGGCTCGGCTTCGTCGATGGCCTCGGACAGGGCGGCATTCTCGGCCGCCGCCAGCTCCTCGGGCGTCAGCGCGTCGGGGTGCTGCGGGTCGGTCATCGGGCTCGGTCGTCTCCTTCGCGATCGCGCCGGTCGGACGACCGTACGCGGCGAGTGCCTCGGGAATCCGCGCAAGTATGCCAGCCGCACGCGTCTGGCCCGTCGCACGCAACCCTGGTCGATGCGCGCAGGCTCACGACCGACGGATGGCGGGCAGGAAGGCGGCGACGATGCCCGAGGCCATGGTCACCAACCCGAAGATGGCGATCACGAGACCCGCCGAGATGACCTCGGCCAGGAGGCCGGCGACGGCCATCGCGAGGGTCAGCGCGCCGAAGACCAGGCTGCCCCGGAAGGCGACGACGCGACCCATCATCCCGGCCGGCGTCAGCTCGGCGAAGAGCGTCTGCGTCGGGACCACGTAGACGAGGTTGGCGATGCCGTAGCCGACCGAGGCCATGAGGGCGATGGTCAGGTTCGAGGTCAGGCCAAGGATCGCGATCAGGCCGCCCATCGCGATCAGGCCGCCGATGAACAGGTGGCCCTTGCCGAAGCGCGCGCCGATGGCGCCGACGGCCAGCCCGCCGACGAGGTTGCCCAACCCGATCGCGGCCTCGATGAGCGTGTAGTTGGTCGGGTACGGGACGGGCTGCTGCGAGAGCACGTCGGCGGCGTAGATCACGGTCACCGCGATCGTCGCCCCCACCGAGACCTGGGCGACGGCGCTCACGATGGTGTTCTGGTAGAGCGACGGCTTGCTGCGCAGGAAGCGCCAGCCATCGCGCAGCTCGCCGAAGAACCGGCTGATGGCGTTGCCGGCGCGCTTGCCGATGTAGATGACGGTCGGGATGCTGATCGACATCAGCAGCACGGCGCTGATGACATAGGTCGCCGCGTCGAGCCAGAAGGCGAGCCCGATGGCCGGCCCCAGGAAGGCCACGAACAGGCCGGCGATGGGGTAGCCGGCGATATCGGCCATCGTCTCGCCCGTCCAGGTCAGCGAGTTCGCGGCCAGCAGGTCGTCGCGGCGGACGATGCGCGGCACCGTGGCCGCCTTGGCGGGTCGGAAGAAGACGCTGATGGTCGTGACCAGGAAGACGATGGGGAAGACGTAGGCCACGTTGCGCTGGGCGACGACCGGGATGAGCAGCACCAGGGCAGCGCGCAGGAGGTCGCTCACGACCATCGTCACGCGCAGGTCCCAGCGGTCGACGAACGTGCCCGCGATGGGCGCGATGAACAGGTTCGGCAGGGCAGCGATGAAGAACACGGTCGCCGTGGCGAGCGCCGAGTCCGTGACCCCGAAGACCATCACGGCCAGGGCCACCTGGTGGAGCCGATCGCCGAACAGGCTGATGGTCTGGCCGAGCCAGAAGGCCACGAAACGGGCGTCGAGGGCCAGCCGAACGTAGGGGTGCTCGCCGATGCGGGCGACCATCGGTGGCACGGCCGTGGCGGACGCCTGGGCACTCGGCGGCAAGGTCGACGGATCGATCTCTCGTGGCCGGAGGCTCGTGACCGGCATCGCGCCGGCGCTCGTGCTGCCGAGCAGCGTCGGGCTGTCGAGCGACAGCGTGTCCGGGTAGCCGGATCCCGGCGTCAGGCCGGTCTCGGGCGAGATGGCCGTCGACGAGAGCGCCGCCGCGAGTGGCCGACGAAGCCGCGTCGGCTCGATGACCGTCGGCTCGAGCACGACCGTCTCCATCTCTGCCGTAGCGCCGCGCAGCATGGTCGCCAGCACGAACCAACCGAGCCCGACGCTGATGAACACGTCGCCGATGCTGGCCACGTTGGGCAGCACCGGCAGCGGCACGGGCACCAGGTCGCCGAACGGTCCGGCCATGCGCAGGAACTGCTCGTCGAGCTGGAGCGGCAGCAGCACGTGGAAGCCGGCCACGAGATCGTCCGTCGTGAAACCGACCAACGCGAGCGATGGTGCCCAGACGGGCATCCAGCCACCGTTGACGACGACGGCGAAGCCGTTCGCCGCCACGCCGACCATGACCACGAGCATCCCGGCCACGGCGCGGTTGTGCCACAGCGCGATGAGCAGCAGGCCGAAGCCCGACGCGAACAGGACCAGCCGATACGTGTCCGCGAAGGCGACGCCGTTGGCGATGAGCAGCTCGGTGCCGTAGCGCACGATGACTGCCAGGAAGAGCAGCGCCGACCATCGGATGCGCGCGTCGAGGAGGTTCGACGGACGCCCGTGCAGGAGGAGCCCGACCACGAACCCGATGACGATCCCGCCGATCAGCACCCCGTCAGGGTAGCCGGGTAGGTGGCGTCAGTTCAGGCGGCCGTCGGTGCCCTGCGCGTCGACGACGAGCGGTTTGAGGTCCCGATTGAGGAGGTCGATCTCGCGCCCCAGGAGGCCCTCGAGCCGGCGCAGGCGGAGCTCGGTCGTGGCCGCCTCGAGCAGCCGCTGGCGCGAGGGCAGCTCGACCTGGATGAGGCCTGCCAGGACATACGAGAGCGCCGTCGGGTCCTCCGGCTCGACGAGCCGGCGGGCGGCGGCCATGAGCAGCTCGCGGCGATCGGCGTCGGTGCCCGCGACGACACGGTCGGGCTCGTCGATGTCGTGGATGCGCCCCGGCCCGATGGCCATGCCCGACGAGGCGGCCATCCCGGCTGGATCGTCGTCGACGATGACCTCGACCTCCTCGTCGGTGTCGTCGTCGTCCGCGAGCGCTGGCTGGAGTGCCGCGAGATAGCGCAGGAAGCGGGCGCTGACCCGGTCGGCGAGCAGGCGCGCCATGTCGGTGTCGCCGACCGGCTCGCGCAGGTAGCGGACGTCGGCGATGAGGTAGGGCTCCTCGCTGTCGGTCAGGTGGTCGATGCGGAAGCGGCGGCCGCCGACGGTCATGAGGTCGAAGCGGCCGTCCGGGTATCGTCCCGCTTCGCGGATGACGGCCGTGGTGCCGATGCGCGAGATGCGCCCATCGAGGGGCCCGACCTCACGCCCCTCGCGGATGAGCACGACCCCGAACGGCTCGCCGGCGTCGACGCAGCGATCGACCAGGCGTCGGTAGCGATCCTCGAAGACGTGGAGCGGCAGCGCCACCCCGGGACAGAGGACGGCGTGGAGCGGGAAGAGCGGCAATTCCATGATTGGCCGCAGTGTAATAGCGCTGCGCCGCCGGTCGTGGCGCCGAGGCACCGCGATTCGCGGACTTCAGTCGGTGAAGCGGAAGCCGGCGATGATCGATTCCAGGGCGCCTCGTCGCAATTCGTTGGCGCTCGTCCAGATGCGCACGAGGTACGGGCGTCCAGCGTGCATGGCCGCGATGTAGGCGAGCATCTGGCCACTCCGGGCTGGGTACTCGTAGGCCTGGATGCGGGTCACTACGCTCGGCTCGCCGTCGAGCGTCCCGGCGTCGCGGACGCCTGACGGCGGACCGACGCCGTGATCGGCGATGGGCGCCGGCTGGACCGCATCGGCCAGCTCGTCGAGGGTCTGGGCGCGAACCTCGCGACACAGCTCCCAGGGCCCGGCGGGACGCTCGCAGGTCACGATCCGGCCCTTCGCGTCGCCGACCGTCACCGTCAGCTGCTGGAGCCCGGCGATGAGGACGCCGTCGAGCACCGGGGACGGCTGCCACTCGTTCGAGAGGCCCAGCTCCACTCGACCGCCGGCGACCGGGATGACCTGTTCCGCGGGCTGGGCCACCGGATCGTCGAACGCGAAGCCCGCGATCATGTCGTCGATGATGCCCGGCGCGACGTCCCATTCGCCGGTGTCGATGCGCACGCCGACGGGGCGGTCGCCGTGCATGGCAAGCACGGACCGGACGGGGACCGCCGCATCGGAGTCGAACATGCGTGCCGGCTCGCCGCCGAGCGTCGTCTCGGACACGGGACCGAAGGCCCCCGCGTCGCGGACTGCCGCCTCGAGGGCGTCGAGAGACGTCGCGCCGGTCAGCCTGCGGCAGTCCGGATCGCACCAGCCCATCGTGCCCTTGGCGTCGCCGATGCTCACCACCACCCGCCCTTCCGCGTAGCGGCGCACACCGCTGAGCGCCTCGCCATCGAGCATGGGCTGCTCTTCGTCGAGCCAGAAGCCGGGCAGCGGCAGGGAGAAGCCAGCTTCGCCGCTCAGGCTGTCGACGAGGTCGCCGTCGCTGTAGTCGGGCGCCGATGGCAGCTCGATGGCCGCCAGGACGGCGCCGAACAGGTGCTCGTCGAACGCCTCCACGGGCTGACTCCATGTGATGGCCACGACGTTGCGATCGCGCAGCCCGATGACGTGGACGCGCCGCCACTCGCGGCCGTCGCGCGCGACCGACGTGGTATCGAGTCGGGCGCCGCCGACGACGTCCGGCAGGACGTCGGGTGCCAGGTCCGCCCAGGCAGAGCTGCCCGCGATGGCCCCTACGCCTGCCTTGAGCGCCTTGAGCTGTCGATCGGCGGAGTAGGGGATGGTCAACGGAAGCCCGACGATCTCGCAGTCCGGGCTGCAGACGGTGGCGCTATACGGCGACTCATGGCTGACGGCAAGTTGCCCCTCGGGCGACGTTCCGCCGTACCGCCGGTAGTCGGGGCAGCACAGAGTCGAGACCACCTGCCAGGTCTCGGGGATGGACACCACAGCAGAGAAGTCCTCGATGTGCAGCGGCTCGAGGGCGATGCTGGCGCCCGACCGGGCCGTCGCGTCCGCGAGGTCCGTTCGCAGGTCGGCCGCGACGATGCCGCGCGGCGGGCTGCCAAGGATCGCCGACCCAGCGACGATGGGCAGCAGCAAGACGACGAGCACGATGAGCACTCGGGCCACGCTGGATCGCGCGGGA
>DATBSD010000189.1:0-4811 GCA_036559965.1 Candidatus Limnocylindrales bacterium | reverse complement strand
CTCGCAGCAGCCATGGGCGGCAGCGAGCCGCCGTTCCTCATCGACGTGCGCCAGACCTCCGAGTTCGAGGCGGGCCATGTGCCCGGCGCCCACCATCTCATGGCCGGCGACCTGCCCGACCGGCTGGCCGAGCTGCCGCGGGACCGCCAGATCGCGACCATCTGCACGAGCGGCTTCCGGTCGTCGATCGCAGCCAGCCTGCTGCGTGGGGCCGGATTCTCGCGCGTCGCCTGGGTCGCCGGTGGGGTGCCTGACTGGCAGGCGGCCGGCCTGCCGGTCGACCGCGGCTGACGACCGACCGACTCAGCCGGTCGCACCGGTCAGCGCCGAGCCGAGCAGGAGCACGTCGAGCACGACCACGACCCCGACGCAGGCGACCGCCAGGGCATTGCGCAGCCGGCCGTTGACGTGGCGACCGAGCAGGGCCCGGTCGTTGACCAGCTTGACCATGAAGATGAGCACGATCGGCAGCAGCAGACCCTGGAGGTACTGGCTGCCGATGATCAGCGCCAGGGGGTCGAGGCCCGGGATGAGCACGACGACGGCGCCCGCGAAGAGCACGAACGTGTAGAGCCCGAAGAAGACCGGCGCGTCACGGAAGCGCTGGCCGACGCCGGACTCCCAGCCGAAGGCCTCGCAGATGACGTAGGCCGTGCTGAGCGGCATGATCGTCGCTGCCAGGACGCTGGCGCCGAAGAGGCCGATCGAGAACAGCAGCGTCGAGAGCTGGCCGGCGACAGGGCCCAGAGCGTCGGCCGCGTCGGCCGCGCTCTCGATCGTCGTCCCGGTCGCATACAGCGTCGTCGCGGTGGCGACGACGATGAAGACCGCCACCACGTTGGTCCAGATCGAGCCGACCACGGCGTCCGCCTGCTCGAGCCCCAGCTCTTCCTCGTCGATGCCCTTCTCGGCGACGGCCGACTGGAGGTAGAACTGCATGTACGGCGTGATCGTCGTGCCCACGACCGCGACCATGAGCAGCAGCAGCGCCGGATCGAGGCCGCCGAGGTCCGGCGTCACGAGCGCACGGCCGACCTCGCCCCAGTCGGGACCGGCCAGCACGGCCGAGGCGATGTAGGCGACGAACACGAGCATCACGGCCAGGAAGACCTTCTCGACCGTCCGATAGTTCGCGAACAGCACGAGCGCCCAGATGGCGATGGCGACGACGGGCACCGTGACCAGGCTGGGCACGCCGAGGATGCCCAGCGCGGCGCCGGCGCCGGCGAACTCGGCCACCGTGTTGGCCAGGTTGGCGACCAGCAGGACGACCATGGCCAGGGCCGTCCAGCGCACCCCGAAGCGGTCGCGGATGAGGTCCGAGAGTCCCTGGCCGGTGACGACACCCAGCCGCGCCGCCATCTCCTGGACGACGGCCAGGATGAGCGTCGTGATCGGGAACAGCCAGAGCAGGGTCAGGCCGGTCGTGGCCCCAAGCACGGAGTAGGTGGTGATGCCGCCGGCGTCGTTGCCGGCGATGCCGGCGATGAGGCCCGGACCCATGACGGCCAGGAAGGCGAGCAGGCCCCGGCGGCGGAAGCGCGAGCGCAGGCGCAGGCTGCGATCGCCCCACAGGGCACGCAGCCGGGCACCGAGCCGGAACGACCGGCGTGCCTCACGGCGGCGTCGGCGGGCCGGCTGTCGCTGGGTCACGAACCGCCGGACCGGTCGAAGAGACGCGGCAGGCGCCGCTTCCAGGCGCTCGGTACGACGGTGTCGATGGCGTCGTCGACGGTCACGATCCCGACCAGCCGCCCCTCGGCGTCGACGACCGGCACGGCCAGCAGGTTGTAGTGCGCCACGACTTGGGCGACCTCGTCCTCGTCGGCCAGGACCTCGACGGCAGCGGGCTCCTCGATCATGAACTCGCGGATGGCGCGCTCCGGCGGCGCGACGATGAGGTCGCGCAGGGAGAGCACGCCGCGAAGCCGAGCGTCGGCGTCGACGACGTAGACGTAGTAGATCGTCTCGGCGTCGGGCTCCAGCTCGCGCAGCCGGGCGATGGCCTGGTCGGCCGTGAGATGCTCGCCCATGGTCACGAACTCGGTCGTCATGATGCCGCCGGCCGAGTCCTCGGGATAGGCCAGCAGCTCGGTCACCTCCTCGGCGTCCTCACGGTCCATGAGCGGCAGGATCTCGTCCCGCGCCGCATCCGAGAGGTCGGCGATGAGGTCGGCCGCGTCGTCGGGGCTCATCTCCTCGAGGATGTCGGCCGCCCGCTTGGGTTCGAGGTCCTCGATGACCTCGACCTGGGTCTCGGGCTCCATCTCCTCGAAGACATCGGCCGCCGCCTCATCGTCGAGCACAGCCAGGACGCCGACCCGATCGCGCGGGGCGAGTTGGTCGATGATGCTCGCGAGGTCGGCCGGATGGAGCTCCTGGAGGCCGGCATGGGGCACACGCAGCCGGATGGAGGCGATGCTCGTCTCGACCGGGTCGACGTCCTCCCAGTCGATGTACCGCTCGGGCACCGGCAGCCGCAGGTTGCGGGCGATCGTGCGATAGGGGCCCTCGATGCCCAGCCGGCGCAGCAGCCCGGCGGCGCCGACGTCGACGGCGACGAGATGGAGCGTGCCCTCCAGCTCGTCGAGCCGGAGATCGTTGACGCGCACGACCTTGCGTCCGTCGATGTCCACGATCTGCTTGTCCTGGAGGTCGGCGAACAGGAGCAGCTCGTTGTCGCGCTGCTGGAACTTGTCGATCTCGATGGTCGCCGTCGCGAGCTGGGCCCCGCGCGCGTCGAATCGGGCGACGTCCGCCCAGCGCAGGAAGATGCGCCGCCGGCCCGTCTTGACCACGAGTCCGGTCACGGGCGGATAGCGGTCACCGATGGCGACGATGAGGTCGGCCACCTTGCCCAGGGGCTCGCCTTGGCGATCGAGGACCGGCCGGCCGACGACCTGGCTGAGGTAGATCTGCATCTGCCACCTCGCATGCGGGCCCGCCGACCCACGGAGGCGCGCAGGCGCGCGTCAGGCCGCGAGGTTCAGGCGAACCCGGAAGGGGGTCGGGGCGCCGCTGGCACCCCAGGATCTGGGCCCGATCTCCACCGTTGGAGGAAGCCTCCGATGCGCGCTTGGACGCGACGTCGCCGCACGGGCGACGCGCCGTGGCGAGTCTAGCCGCGGGCACGGCCGAGGGTCAACGCCCGGCCGACCTCCGGACTCGCCGCCCGCCGGGGCAGGCACCCGCCCTAGGGCAGGATGTCGCTCTCCGAGTCGTGGTGCTCCGGCAGCTCGTCCTCGGCCATGGCGGCCGCGTCCTTGAGCTCACGGGCCGACGCGTCAAGGACGAGCACGGCCTCGGGGGCGAAGCTAACGGTCACGCGCTCCTCCTCGGCCGGCACGGCAAGGTGCGGGTTGTTGAGCGTGTCGAAGGCCACGGTGCGGTCGCTGCCGTCGAGCGTGATGCGCACGCGGACGATCGAGCCCAGGAACGTCACCCGCAGCACCGTGCCGCTCAGGCGGTTCGCCTCGGGCCCCGATTCGCGCAGCGTGAGGATCTCGGGCCGCAGGGCGATCTCGACCGTCGACCCGGCCGGCGAGGCCGCCGGGCCGGGCAACCGGATGCGCTGGCCGCCGACGGCGACGATGCCGCCCGGTGCGTCGACGACCTCGGCCTCCAGCGCGTTGAGGGTGCCCACGAACGACGCCACGAAGGCGGTCGAAGGGAAGTTGTAGATCTCGAAGGGGTTGCCGATCTGCTCGATGCGACCCTGGCTCATGACGACGACCCGATCGGACAGCGAGAGCGCCTCCTCCTGATCGTGCGTCACGTAGACCGTCGTGATCCCGAGCTGGCGCTGGATGGTGCGGATCTCGGCTCGCAGGGCGACACGGATCTTGGCGTCGAGGGCCGAGAGCGGCTCGTCGAGCAGGAGGACCTGCGGTTCGATGGCCAGGGCGCGGGCGAGGGCGACGCGCTGCTGCTGGCCGCCCGACAGCTGGTAGGGGTAGCGGTCGGCCTTCTCGGGCATGTTGATGAGCTCGAGCAGCTCGCCGACACGCTTGCGGATGGCATCCTTGGGTTGCTTCTTGATGCGCATCCCGAAGCCCACGTTGTTGGCCACGGTCATGTTCGGGAAGAGTGCGTAGGACTGGAAGACCATGCCCACGTTGCGCTTGTTCGGTGGCAGCCTGGTCACTTCGCGGCCATCGATCTTGATGCTCCCCGAGTCGGGGAACTCGAAGCCCGCGATCATCCGCAGCGTCGTCGTCTTGCCGCAACCTGAGGGCCCCAGGAACGAGACGAACTCGCCCTTCGCGGCCGAGAGCACGAAATCCTCGACGGCGGCGAACGTCCCGAACTGCTTCTTGACATTGGTCAGCTCCAGAAAGCCCATGCCTGCCTCGCTCATCAGTGGGCGCCGCCGATCTCGATCCGCGTGCGGGTATCGCGACCGATGAAGGCGATGCCGATCATCGCCAGCCACGTCAGCCCGAAGCTGATGAGGGCGACGGCGGCCGGCTCGTACGCCTTCAACCCGCTCAGCAGGCTGAGGTATGGCCCGAAGGCCGGCCGGGCCAGGAAGCTTGCGATGGTGAACTCTCCGAGCACGATGGCCAGCGTCAGGAAGGCGCCGCTCAGGAGGGCCACCCGGAGGTTGGGCAGGATGATGCGCACGATGATCGTGAACCAGCCGGCGCCCATGCTCTGGGCGGCCTCGGTCAGGCTCCGGATATCGATCGCTCGGAGGCCGCTATCGACCGCCCGGAACATGTACGGCAGCGAGAGCACGACATAGCCGCACACGAGCAGCACGGTGCTCCCGACGTCGGTGTGCGTGAGCGGCAGCGGCGGGCGGCTGTAGA
>DATBSD010000188.1:0-2720 GCA_036559965.1 Candidatus Limnocylindrales bacterium | reverse complement strand
CGAGACCGCGTTCGAGGCCGCGGCACGGGCCAAGGCGCTCGAGGCGACGGGCGTCGATGTCATCCATCTCGAGATCGGCGAGCCCGAGTTCGAGACGCCGGTCAACGTCCGCGAGGCGGCCAAGCGCGCGCTCGACGCCGGCTGGACGCACTACGGCCCGGCGCTCGGCCTGCCCGGCCTTCGAGAGGCCATCGCGAACGACCTTAACGCGCGGCGCGGCCTGGCGGTCGATCCTGCCAACGTCGTCGTCACGCCCGGTGCGAAGCCCATCATGCATTACGCCATCACGGCCCTCGCCGGGCCCGGTGACGAGGTCATCTACCCCGACCCGGGCTTTCCGATCTACGAGTCGATGGCCGCCTTCGTGGGCGCCAGGCCGGTACCCATCGCGCTGAGCGAGGCACACGGCTTCCGACTCGACGTCGACGAGCTGCGCTCGCTGGTCACCGACCGCACGCGGCTCATCATCTTCAACAGCCCGGCCAACCCGACCGGCGGCGTTCTCTCACGGTCCGATCTGGAGGCCATCGCAGCGATCGCCATCGAGCGTGACATCGTCGTCCTGGCCGATGAGATCTACGGCCGCATCGTCTACGAGGGCGAGCACATCTCGATCGCCTCGCTGCCGGGCATGGCCGAGCGGACGATCGTGCTCGACGGCTTCAGCAAGACGTTCGCCATGACCGGCTGGCGGCTGGGCTTCGCGGCCGTGCCGGCCGCGCTCGTGCCGGCCTTCAGCCGCCTGATCATCAACTCGGTCTCCTGCACGGCGGCCTTCTCGCAGATCGCGGCCATCGAGGCGCTGACCGGCCCGCAGGATGCCGTCGACGCGATGGTCGCCGAGTTCCGGACCCGGCGGTCGCTCATCGTCGGCGGCCTCGACGCACTGCCCGGCGTTCGCTGTCTGCTGCCGGCGGGCGCCTTCTATGCCTTTCCCAACGTCTCGGGCACGGGCATGACCGGCACCGAGTTCGCCGATCGGATGCTCACCGAGGCCGGCGTCTCGGTCCTCGGTGGCGGCGCCTTCGGGCGCGTGGGCGTCGACCACGTGCGCGTCAGCTACGCCAACTCGCAGGAGAACCTCAGCCGGGCGCTCGAGCGGATGGCCGACGTCCTGGCCGCGACACCGGTCGCGTGATCCCCCGTCGCGGCGCCTGCCCATGTCGGGCACGCGGCGCAACACCGGCGGCCGAGTGAGCGCCGACCGGCCACGCGTGCTCGTGACGCGGCGGCTGCCCAATGACGGTCTCGCTCCGCTCGAGGGCGTCGTGGACGTCGACCTCTGGCCGGACGAGCTGCCGCCGCCCCGAGATGAGCTCCTGCGGCGCGTGCGCGGCGTGGACGGGCTGCTGTCGCTGCTGACCGATCGCATCGACGACGAGCTGCTCGATGCGGCCGGATCGGGGCTGCGGGTCGTCTCCAACTTCGCCGTCGGCTTCGACAACATCGACGTGCCCGCCTGCACCCGGCGAGGGGTGCCGGTCGGCAATACGCCCGGCGTCCTGACCGAGACGACGGCCGACCTCGCCTGGGCCCTGCTCATGGCCGCCGCGCGACGCATCCCCGAGGGCGTCGACTACGTCCGCGCCGGCCGCTGGCGGACATGGGGCCCGCTGCTCCTGCTGGGCCCGGACATCCATCATGCGACGCTCGGCATCGTCGGCTTCGGACGCATCGGGCGCGAGATGGCCAAGCGCGCGCGCGGCTTCGACATGACCGTGCTCGTACACGACGCCGTGGCGCCAGGGACCGACGAGCAGGCCGCGCTGGGCGTCCGAGCGGTCGAGCTCGACGAGCTGCTCGCGAGCGCCGACTTCGTGAGCCTGCACGTCAACCTGACGCCCGAGACGCGCCACCTCATCGACCACGACGCATTGGGCCGCATGCGCCCGACGGCGATCATCGTCAACACCTCGCGCGGACCGGTCGTCGACCAGGCGGCGCTCCACGACGCGCTCCGAGACGGCGCCATCGCCGGCGCCGCCCTCGACGTCACGGACCCCGAGCCGATGGCGGCCGACGACCCGCTGCTGGCGCTGCCGAACTGCCTCGTCGTGCCGCACATCGCGTCCGCGTCGCGGGCCACGCGCGCGCGCATGGCGGCCATGGCTGCCGCCAACCTGCTGGCCGGCGTGCGCGGCGAGCGGCTGCCGACGCCCGTCAACCCGGAGGTCTACGGCGACCCGTCGGGGAGCTGAGCACGCGTGCCGCCGCTCGCCGTCGCGCTCGTCCTGCTCTCGGCCACGCTCCACGCGACGTGGAACCTGCTCATCGCGCGGAGCCGCGACACGGACGTCACCACGGCGCTGGCCGTGCCCATCGGCGCCTTGCTCTTCCTCCCCTTCGCGCTGCCGACGTGGCACCTCGAGCCAGAGGCGTGGCCGTATCTCCTCGCGTCGATGGCCCTCGAGCTGCTCTACCTGGCCCTCCTGGCCACGGCCTATGGCCGGGCCGACCTGTCGCTCGTCTATCCGCTCGCGCGTGGCCTGGCGCCGGTCATCGTGCTCATCTTCGGCGCGGTCGTGCTCCAGCTCACGAGCACGCCTGGTGAGATCGTCGGCGTCCTCGTCGTCGGGGCGGGCGTGCTGCTCGTGCGCGGGCTGGGGCGCGGCGCCGATGGCTCGGCCGACTGGCCGGGCACCTTCCTCGCCCTGGCCATCGCGGTCACCATCGCGACCTACACGCTTGTCGACCGGGAGGGGCTGCGCTTCGCGTCACCG
>DATBSD010000187.1:0-4410 GCA_036559965.1 Candidatus Limnocylindrales bacterium | reverse complement strand
GCCGTGGAGGACGATGGCCGGCCGCGGCGCACCGTCGACGATGAGCGTCTGCATCATCGACACGAACGGCGCGATGCCGGTGCCGCTGCTGATGAAGACATGCGTCCGGTCGTCCTCGGGCTCGAGCATGAACTTGCCCTTAGGCCCCTTGAGGCTCATGCCCTGGCCGATCGGCGCCCGCCAGAGGAGGGGCGTGAACAGGCCGCCGGTCACGAGCCGGACGTAGAACTCGTAGCCGCCGTCTCGCTGCCGTGGCGACGAGGCGACGGAGTACGGCCGCTGGATGAGCTTGCCGTTCGACTCGACGCCGATGGTCAGGTACTGCCCGGGCTCGAAGTCCACGAAGTCACCGTCGGCGCGGACCCAGAAGAAGGCCAGCGAGTCGGTCAGGTCCTCGCGCCGGATGAGCGTCGACGTGTAGAGCGCCGACGACGACGCGATGGGGCGATCGTCGAGGTCGAGCTCGGTCATGGCTGTCGATCGTGCATCGACTGCCAGTCTACGACCCGCGCTGGGCACGACATCGGACGACGAGACCCGTCAGAGCAGGTCCGGTCGGACCCACTTCTTGCCCAGGACGTGGTGGTCCAGGAACGCGAGCACGGTGCCGTACCAGAGGCGGGCGTTGTTGGGCTTCAGGATCCAGTGGTTCTCGTCGGGGAAGTACAGGAACTTCGACTCGACATCGTGGCGACGGAGGTCTGTCCAGAGCCGCAGCGCCTCGCCGATCGGGACGCGGTGGTCGAGCTCGCCGTGGATGACGAGCATCGGCGTGCTGATGGCGCCGATGCCCGCCGATGGCGACTGCTCGATGTAGCGGCTGGGATCGACGTACGGGTCGCCGAACTCCTGCTCCCACCACGGTCCGAAGTCGGTCACGCCGTGGAAGCCGCGCAGGTCCCAGAGCGAGGCGTGGGTCACGATGGCCCGGAAGCGGTCCGTCTGCCCGGCCACCCAGTTGGCCATGTAGCCGCCGAACGAGCCGCCCATGAGGGCCGTCCGATGGGCGTCGAGATCGGGTCGCTCGAGGGCGGCATCGATGGACGCCATGACATCGGTGTACGGCCGTTCGTGCCAGCGCCCCCAGCCTCGTTCCACCATCCGCTTGCCGTAGCCGGTCGAGAAGGCCGGGTCGGGCATGAGCACGGCGTAGCCGCGCTGGACGAGCAGGTGTGGGTTCCAGCGCCAGTGCCAACCGGTCCAGGCGCCGAGCGGCCCGCCATGGACGAAGGTCACCAGCGGCGCCGGCTTCTTCGCTGACGCTCTGGCCGGCCGGACGAGCCAGGCGGCGATCTCGGTCCCATCGTCGGCCGTCGTCACGAGCCGCTCGACGACGCCCCGCCTGGGCAGTGCCGAAGCGACGACCGGGGAGGGGATCTCGGTCGGCGTCTGATCCTCAGCCCTCGGGTCCAGCCGGGCCACGAACGGCGGCCGGTCGACGCGGGAGCAGAGCGCGAAGATGGTCGTGCCGTCGTCGGTCGGACAGAGGTCTGCGTAGCTCGCATCGCCGGCCAGCCGCGTCGACGTGTCGCGCTCGAGGTCGAGCCGGAAGACGGCCGTGTTGCCGTGGTCGTCGGCGAGCACGAAGAGCGCCGTCCCGTCTGGCGCCCAGGTGACCGAGGCGGGCCAGCGGTCGAACGAGGCACCGATGCGCCGACCGACCCCGGACGCGATGTCGATGAGCCAGAGCGTCGCCCACTCGGTTCGATCCGGCGTCCCGAACTCGACGCGCACGCAGGCCACGGAGCGGCCATCAGGCGAGATCGCCGGGCTCCAGTACTGCGCGTCGCCGTCGGTCAGCTCCCGGCGCTTGCCGCTGGCGCGGTCGATGAGCACGAGGTCGGAGCGGACGGGCCGGGCCGTGCGCTGCCAGGTCACGACGACGAACGTGCCGTCTGCCGCGATCTCCAGCCCAGGGTCGACGAGCGCTTCCTGCGTCGAGCCCGTGAGGTCGCGCGGCTCGGCGACGGCCACGTCCGTCGCGCCCGGCGCATCGACGGACAGCAGCCGGAGGTCCCGCGGACCGAGGTAGTGATCCCAGAACCGGATGGGATAGCGCTCGTAGAGGATGGCGCCGACCTTGGCGTCCTTGCGCGCCTTCTCGATGGCGGCGTCGCTCGCCAGATCGGTCGCCGCGGGGTGTTCCGAGACGCCGATGACGAGGTCGCCGCTCTGGCGGGCCACGCTCATGGCGCTCACGCCGGCATCCGGTGCCAGCAGCAGGCGGGCCTCTCCGCCCTCGGCGGGCAGCAGCCACAGCCCGGCCGGTGGCTTGTCCTTGGCATCGGCCTTCGCGTCGGGGTCGGGCCGTGCCGACGTGAAGATGAGCGAGCCATCGGGCAGGAAGGCGCCACCGCTCTCGCCGGCAGCCGAGCGCGTCAGGCGCCGCGGTGCCGCCAGGCCGTCGGGGTCGATGCCCCAGATCGAGCTTCGGAAGTCGTTGCCATCAGGCCCGAGCGTGCTGACGCTGACGGCCAGGCGCGAGCCATCGCCGGACGCGCACAGCCCGGAGAGGCGAGGGATGGCCAGGAAGTGGTCGAGGTCGAACGGATCGGGCATGGCCCGATGATGGCAGAGGCGGGTCGTCCGGGTGACGGGTCTACGATGTGCCCATGCCCGACGTCGGCCGCGTGCTCATCGTCATCGGCCTCGGCATCGCCGCCCTGGGCGTGCTTATCGTCATCGGCCTGCCGTTGTTCAAGCTGCCCGGCGACTTCGTGATCAAGGGCGAGCACCTGATCCTCGTCATCCCCATCGCGACGTCGATCGTGCTCTCCATCCTGCTGACCATCGCGCTCAACCTCTACATGCGTCGCTGAGGGCGGCCACCGATCGCGTCGGCCTTACAATCCCCGCACGTCCCCCATCAAGGAGCCCGTCTGCATGACCGCCCCGTCAATCTCGACCGAGCGTGCCCACCAGGCCGCCAAGCGCTACATCTACGCCTGGGGCGGCGGCCGCGCCGAGGGTGATGCGTCGATGCGCGACCTGCTCGGTGGCAAGGGCGCCGGGCTGGCCGAGATGACGAACGCGGGCCTGCCCGTACCGCCCGGATTCACCATCACGACCGAGGCGTGCAACGACTACTTCGCGGCCGGCGAGCAGCTCCCGGCGGGGCTCTGGGAGGACGTCCTGGAGGCCGTGCGCGCGGTCGAGAACGAGACCGGCAAGGGCTTCGGCACCCCGGCCAACCCGCTGCTCGTGAGCGTCCGATCGGGCGCCAGGTTCTCGATGCCGGGCATGATGGACACCGTCCTCAACCTCGGCCTCAACGAGGCCACGCTCCAGGGCCTCATCGCGCTGACCGACAACGAGCGCTTCGGCTGGGACGCCTACCGGCGGTTCATCCAGATGTTCGGGCGCATCGTCATGGACGTCGACGGCGAGCGCTTCGACCACGCACTCGAAGCCGCCAAGCAGGCCCGTGGCGCGAGCCAGGACACCGACCTCGACGCCGGCGACCTGCGCGAGCTGACGACGACCTTCCGCGACATCGTCAAGGCCGACACCGGGCGCGACTTCCCCGAGGACCCCGACGAGCAACTCGACCTGGCCATCAAGGCCGTCTTCGCGTCCTGGTTCGGCAAGCGTGCCCGCGACTACCGCGAGAACCAGAAGATCGCCCACGACCTGGGCACGGCGGTCAACGTCGTGACCATGGTCTTCGGCAACATGGGCGACGACTCGGGCACCGGCGTGGCCTTCACGCGCGACCCCAACACGGGCGAGAAGAAGCTCTTCGGCGAGTACCTCACGAACGCGCAGGGCGAGGACGTCGTGGCCGGCATCCGGACGCCACAGAAGATCGCCCAGATGCGCGAAGCCATGCCCGCGGTGTACGGCGAGTTCGAGCGCATCGCGACCCGCCTGGAGAAGCACTACCGCGACGTTCAGGATCTCGAGTTCACCATCGAGCGCGGACGCCTGTTCATGCTCCAGACGCGGAGCGCCAAGCGGACGGCCGCGGCGGCCGTGAAGATCGCGACCGACATGGTCGCCGAGAAGGTCATCACGCGCGAGGAGGCGCTCGCGCGCATCGAGCCCGGCCACGTCGACCAGCTCCTGCGCGACCAGTACGACGAGGCGGCCAAGGCGTCGGCGCCGCGCATCGCGCGCGGCCTCAACGCGTCGCCCGGCGCGGCCGTCGGACGGGCCGTCTTCAGCGCCGACGACGCCGTCGCCTGGGTCGCCCGCGGTGAGCGCGTCGTGCTCGTGCGCGTCGAGACGTCGCCCGATGACTTCCACGGCATGGCGGTCGCCCAGGGCATCCTGACCGCACGCGGGGGCGCGACCTCGCATGCCGCCGTCGTGGCACGCCAGATCGGCAAGCCGTGCGTCGCGGGCTGTGCTGAGATGGTCGTCGACTACGCCGCCAAGCGCGCCACGTCGACCGACACGGACCTGTCCTTC
>DATBSD010000186.1:0-16090 GCA_036559965.1 Candidatus Limnocylindrales bacterium | reverse complement strand
GGCGTGGTGGGGTGGCCGTCGCCCGTGGCGAGCTGGTCGAGATCGGCGGGGGGGTGCGCATCCCCGACGTCGTCCGGCGCGCCGGGCTCCGCCTCGTGGAGGTCGGCACGACGAACAAGACGCGCGTCGCCGACTACCGCGAGGCGTTGGAGGCCAGGACCGCACGCGCCATCCTCCGTGTCCACCCGTCGAACTTCACGATGGCCGGCTTCGTCGAGTCACCCGACCCGGCGGAGCTCGCGGCCATGGCCCACGATCACGGCGCCGTCGTCGTCGACGACCTCGGCTCCGGCGCGTTGCTCGACACGGCCTCCTTCGGGCTTGCCCATGAGCCGACGCCGATGGAGCGGCTGCGCTCGGGATCGGACCTGGTCTGCTTCAGCGGCGACAAGCTCGTCGGCGGGCCGCAGGCGGGGCTCGTGGTCGGTCGCGCCGACCTCGTCGAGCGCATGCGCAAGGACCCCCTCGCCCGCGCCATGCGCCCGGACAAGGTGACGCTGGCCGGGGTGGCGGCGACGCTGGGGCTCTACCGAGCAGGCCTGGCCGCGTCCGAGATCCCGGTCTGGCGCGTGATCGCGGCCCAGGAGGCCGAGCTGCGTGGCCGCGCGGAGTCGCTGGCCGGCAAGCTCGCCCGTCTCGGGCACACGCCGGTCGTCATGCCCGTCGAGTCGACGGTCGGCGGCGGATCGCTGCCCGGCGAGACGCTCCCCTCGTGGGGGCTCTCGCTGCCCGGCTCGTCGGCCGAGGCCGTGCTCCGGGCGCTGCGTCTCGGCTCGCCCGCCATCGTCGCGCGCATCGATGAGGACACCGTCGTGCTCGACCTGCGGACGATCGAGCCGACCTGGGACGAGACGCTGCCGGGGGCCATCGCGCGGGCGCTCGGCGGCCAGACAGGCGAGCCCGGCCCGTTCCGACCGCGGTGACTCTCGTCGTCGGCACGGCCGGCCATATCGACCACGGCAAGACGGCCCTGCTCAAGGCGCTCACGGGCATGGATGCCGACCGCCTGCCCGAGGAGCAGCGGCGAGGCATGACGATCGACCTCGGCTACGCGTACATGACGCTCCCCGGCGGACCGGATGAGACCGCCGGGCGGGAGCTCGACTTCGTGGACGTGCCGGGTCACGATCGGCTGGTCGGCAACATGCTCGTCGGGGCCGGCGAGATCGACGCGGCGCTGCTCGTCGTGGCGGCCGACGAAGGCGCCCAGGCACAGACGATCGAGCATCTCGGGCTGCTCGACGCCCTCGGCGTCGACGACGGCGTCGCGGTCCTGACCAAGCTCGATCTGCTCGAACCGACCGACCCCCGGCGCTCCACACGGCCTATCGAGTTGCGAGCCCTCCTTGCCCCGACCTCCCTCGCTGGGATCCCGCTCGTGGCGGTCTCGTCGGTCAGCGGCGAGGGCCTCGACGCGCTTCGGGCAGAGCTGGCGGCGCTCGCCGAACGGGCCGCGAACTCGCGGCACGGCGGTCCGCGGCTGGCCATCGACCGCGTCTTCGCCGTGCGCGGCAGAGGCGCTGTGGTGACCGGATCGCTGCGCGGCGGGCCGGTGGCCGTGGGTCAGACGTTGCGGCTCGAGCCCAGTGGCCGGCCAGTCCGCGTCCGTGATGCTCAGGTGCACGGCGTCGCGGTCGAAACGACCCCGGTCGCCGGTCGGGTGGCGCTCAACCTGGCCGGGGTCACCCGGGCCGACCTCGCGCGAGGCATGGCGCTCGTCGGCGGCCCGGACGTGCGAGCGACGCGCCGGCTCCTGGTGGCGGTCCGACCGAGTCGCGACGGGCGGCCGCTTCGCGACGGGGCGGAGGTGCGCGTCCACCTGGGCACGGCCGAGACCATCGCCCGGCTTCGGCTGGGGCACGATGTGGGTGGCCCGGCGCATTCGGCTGCCGGCGAGCTCCTGGGCGCCCTGTCGACCACCGATGCCCTGCCCGCAGCGCTCGACGATCGCATCGTCCTGCGCTGGCCGTCGCCGGCCGAGACGGCCGGCGGCGGACGCGTGCTCGACGCGGCGCCGCCGGCCCGGCTCGTGCGACGGCGGCTCGAGGCACCTCGTATCGCACGCATCGCGGACGCGGCCGGCCCAGCGGCACGTTTCGGCGCCCTGGTCCAGGCGCACGGCGCGCTCTCGGCTGACGATGCGGCGGCCATCGCCGCCGTGCTCGGCGCCGACCCGGCTGTCTTGGCGTCGACATCGAGCGTCGTCCGTCTGGGCGACCGATGGGCCGATCCGCTGGTGCTCGGGGCCGCCGCACGGGCCGCCGTCGACGCGGTCGCCGCGGCGCAGTCAGTGGATCCGTCGGCGCCCGGTGTGGCGACGAGCGTGGCCCGGTCTGCGGCGGCAGCGGCTATGCGCCGTGCGGCACCAGGTGCCTCGTTCCGCGCCGAGGACGCCGTCGCCCTGGTCAACGCCCTGGTCGAGCGCGGCGAGCTGGAGCGGGACGGTGACGTCGTGCGGACGCCCGGCCTTCGTCCGACCCGACCGGCGGCCACGGAGGCCGCGATGGCGCGCCTCGAGGCGCTCCTCCTGGGACCCACGCCACCCTCGCTGTCGGACGCAGCGCGATCGGTCGGCTGCCCGCCCGAGGGCATCAGGGCGCTGGAGTCGGAGGCTCGGATCGTGCGGCTGGAGCCCGACCTGGCCTATGCCGCGCCCACGTTCGAGGCAATGGCGGCGCGCGCCGTGGCGCTCGCGCAGCAGGGGCCGCTGAGTCCGGCCACGTTCCGCGATGCGACCGGCACGAGCCGCAAGTACGCGCTGGCCATCCTCGAGGAGCTCGACGGTCGCGGGGTCCTCCGGCGGACCGCTGACGGCCACGTCCTTGGCCCGCGTTCGGCGTCGTCCTGACCCGGCCGACCGTCAGGCGGCCGGCTTGCGGCCTCGGCGGCGGGCGCGGCGCTCAGGGGTCATGAGGCCGACCAGGAAGCCGTTCTCATACTTTGCGACCGCGATCTCCACGCCCTGCTCGGCTGCGACCTTGAGCAGCCGCTGCCGCACGGTGGGCGCCTTGTCCGACTTGTCCAGGCGGACCTCGAACACGTCCTCCGGCCCGTGCAGGCCACGGATGAGCCGGCTGAACTGCCGCTGCTGGCGCAGCCGTTCGCGCTGCAGCGGCGTCAGCTCCGGACGCTTCGCGGCGCCCTTCGGCTTGTCCATCAGGGAGGCGTCCGCCTTGCGGATCTTGACCATCGATGCCTCGCGGTTCAGGGGCTCGGACCGCCTGACGATACACCGTGCGATGGTGAGCTTGGCGACCCATGGCGCCGCGGGTGAACGGTCAGGTCGGCGGCGCCGAGTCGCAGGACCAGACGATGGCGACGTCGATCGCGGCCGGGATGTCGGCCGGTGCCGTCGGTAGCGTCTGGACGAGCGGCAGTGCCAGCCGAGCATCGGCAGCGGGTCCACTGATCGATGCAAAGGCGCTCGAGCCGAGAGCGACGTAGGTTCCGCCATCGAGCTCCAGGGCCACCCGCAGCCGGCCGCGATCGACGTCGAGGGCGTAGTGCCTGCCGTCCGGCACGACGCCGGCGTCGACGATGCGCTCGACCTTCTCGCGGCCGGCGGCCCAGGTACACGTCGCCGGTTCCGACACCGCGAGATCGCGGCCGACCCGCAGCTCGACCCGACCCGGGACGTCCACGGCCGGCACCGCGGAAGGTCCGAAGCCCGAGGCGATGATGGCGGCGATGGCGAAGGGGACCACGCCGAGGATCAGCGAGCGCCGCCCGGTGGTCAGCTGACCGATGCCGATCATGAACACGACGAAGGCGAAGACATAGACGATCGCGCGGATGAGGTCGGCCAGATAGGCGACGTCGGTCGAGAGGCTCTCGACGTAATGGATGAACATGCCGATGGCCACCCCAAGCAGCGTGCCCACCGCCACGGCCGCCCATTCACGCGCTTCGAGGCCCAGGTAGCGCTCCCGGAGCGGCGGAGCGACGACGCTCGGCGACGGCGACTCCGACCCTGCCACCCCCGCCGGAGGCGGCTCGGCCCCGACCGGCGACGAGGTCGTGCTCAGGCGCCCGCCTCCACGTCGAGGCCGCGATCGGCGAGCCCGCGCTTGACGCCGGGCAGCCCGGCTGCGGAGGACGTTGCGTCGACATGGCGCTCGTGGTCGATCGCCAGTGTCGCCAGCACCTCGTGCGTGGCCTCGTCGTCGGACGTCGTCAGCATCAGCGTGCCGTCCGTGTCCTCAGCGACACCGACGATGCCCGTGATGTTCACGCCGCGCTCGCCGAGCGCCGTCGCCAGGCGGGCGAGGGAACCGGGTCGGTCATCGAGCCGGACCGTGAACCAGTCGCTCATGGGGCCTCCTCGTGGCGCACAGCATGATGCGCAGGATGCGCAGATGGTAGCGCCGGACCGCCCTCGGTCGGACAGGCTGTAGGCTGGCAGCGATGCGCATCGCGACCTGGAACGTGAACTCGCTCAAAGCCCGCATGGACCGGGTCGAGGGCTGGCTTGCCCAACAGCAGCCCGACGTGCTGTTGATGCAGGAGACCAAGCTGTTCGACGAGACCGCGCCGGTCATGCCCTTCCAGATGGCGGGCTATGAGCTCGCCCATCACGGGCAGGGGCGCTGGAACGGCGTGGCCATCGCGTCGCGGGTCGGCATCGCCGACGTGGTCACCAACTTCGGCCTCGGGCCGGTCGCGATCGGCAGCACCGGCGAGGACGAGGAGTCGGGCGACGAGGCGCGCATGATCGCGGCGACCTGCGGCGACGTCCGGGTCGTCAGCCTCTATGCGCCGAACGGGCGCGAGCTGGCGACGCCGTTCTACGAGGCCAAGCTCGACTGGTTCGATCGCCTCCGGACGTGGCTCGACACGGGCGCCGATCCCGCCCAGCAACTCGTCCTGGCGGGCGACCTGAACGTCGCCCCGACCGACCTCGACGTCTACGATCCGGCCGCCTACATCGGCACGACGCACACCTCGCCACCTGAGCGGGCGGCGTTCCAGTCGCTCCTCGACTGGGGCCTCGAAGACGCCTACCGACGCTTCCATCCCGAGCCCGGCCGTTTCAGCTGGTGGGACTATCGCGCGGGCAACTTCCACAAGGGCCTCGGCATGCGCATCGACCACCTGCTCGTGACCGCGTCGGTGGCGGCACGTGCGACCGGAGCCGAGATCGATCGCGACGCCCGCAAGGGCAAGTTGCCGTCCGACCACGCCCCCGTCTATCTGGATCTGACATGACCGACCCGACACGCACGCCGTCCCCGCCGGTCGATGAGTCGCCGGCCACCCCCGAGACGGCCAGCGCTCTCGTGCCGATCGGCGCCGATGAAGCCGCCGGTGACCCGTTCCCCAGGCGGGCCTGGTCGACGCTCCTCAGCCACGCCGCGGGCTACCTCAAGTTGACGATCGCGCTGCTCAAGGACCCGGCGGTCTCGAAGCATCGTCGCGCAGCCCTGCTCGCGGCCGCGGCCTACTTCGCCTCGCCGATCGATCTCGTGCCCGGCATCGTGCCCGTGCTCGGCCAGCTCGACGACCTGGCGGTGGCGATGCTGGCGATCCGCCTGGCTCTCAACGCCCTCGAGCCGACCCGGCGACAGGCTCACCTCGCGGCGGCCGGGCTGTCCGACGACACCCTGCGCGAGGACATCGAGGCTGCCGGCGCCATCGCAGCGTGGACCGCGCGCGCAGGCGCTCGGATGGGCCTTCGCGTCGGCCGCACCACGCTTCGTGTCGGCGCCCGCGGCGGCCGGGCCCTGGCCGCCGGCCTGGCGCGCGGCGGTCGCGCCGTCGTCGACCGGGCAGCGAACAGCGGCGGCCCAGCCGGCGCGGTGACCGATCGTGCGACGCGTGTCGCGACCGCGGCCGGCGACCGGGCTGCCCAGGTGGCTCGCTCCGCCGGCGAAGGCCCACTCGGCCGGATCGCTGGCGGCGCCACGGACAGGGCCGGCGCCGCGGCTGGTCGTGCCGGTGAGACCGGACGCCGGCTGGCGGCGCGCATCCGCCGCCAGGAGGGCGCGCCGCCGCTCGACGCTGAGGCACCCGACCACTCGACCGACTGAGATCGCCCGAGCGCCGCGACGGCGCTGGTGACCATGCGGCACCGATCGAGCCCGGCCGGCGTCAAGCCAGCGAACCAGCAGCCATCGGTCGTCACGGCGACCGATGCGTGTCCGCCGCCTTCCCGCTACGCTTGCCCAGCGTCCTGACCATCCGGAGGAACCCGTGTCAGATCGCTCCCGACAGGAACCGCCCCAGACTCGTCGCGCGCGTCGCGCTGCCGAACGCAAGGCTTCGCGACAGGCGCCGGCCCCGTCCGGACGCTCGCCGATCATCTGGATCACCGGCGCGGCGCTGCTCGCTGGCGTCGTGTTGCTCGTGGTCCTCATCTTCGTCAACCAGCCGGCAGGCGGCGTGGCGCTCACGCCGCCGAACGACCTGACGCCGACCGAGCTGGCCGACGGTAGATCGGTCGGCGCCGCCGACGCGCCGGTCACGCTCGAGGTGTGGGCCGACTTCCAGTGCCCCGGCTGCGGCATCTTCACTCGCGCCACCGAGGCACGGCTGATGCGCGAGTACGTGACGGACGGCAAGCTGCGCCTCCTCTTCCACGACTTCGCGTTCATCGGCGAGGAGTCGGTCCAGGCCGCCATCGCGGCCCGTGCGGCGGGCACCCAGGACGCCTTCTGGCCGTATCACGACTGGCTGTTCGCGAACCAGGACGGCGAGAACGACGGCGCATTCCGGCGCGAAGTCCTGCTCGCGATCGCCGACGAGCTGGGCCTCGACCGGGCGGCCTTCGAAGCCAGCCTCGACGACCCGGCGCTGGCGGCCGCGGTCGCGGACGAGACCGCCGCCGGACGCGACGTCCCGGTACCCGGCACGCCGACCCTCGTCCTCAACGGCCAGACCCTTTCGGGCGTCCCGTCGTGGGACGAGCTGGCGGCGCTCATCGACGCCGGGATCGAGGCGGCCTCGGGCGCTTCACCGGCTCCATGAGCGGGCGCCGGAGGTTGGGGTCGGTGCTGGTCGCCCTGGCCATCGTCGGCATCGGCATCGCCGGCTACCTGGCCGCCACCAAGCTCTCTGGCGAGGTGCCCATCTGCGGGCCGCTGCGTGGCTGCGAGACCGTCAACACGAGCCGCTACAGCGAGATCGCGGGCATCCCGGTCGCCCTCGTCGGCGTCGCCTACTCGATCGTGGTGCTCCTCACGAGCCTGTCGTGGTGGCGAAGCGGCGACCGGCGCGCGCTGTACGTGCTCTACGGCATCGGCCTGCTCGGCCTGCTCGCCGTTGCCTACCTGACCTACCTGGAGCTCTTCGTCATCGGCGCCGTCTGCGTCTGGTGCGTGGGCTACGCCGTCACCGTCGTCGGTGGCTGGCTGGCAGCCGTGCTCGCCCTCCGCAGCGGCAGTGTGACGCCGACCTAGTTCGCCGGATCGCCGTCGCCGGCCTGGAACAAGCCCAGTGCGCCGCGGCCCACGAAGTTGAAGGCGTGGGTGACCATCGGATAGAGCCCGTCCTCAGGCGTGTCGAACTCGATGATGGCGCCCTGCGCAGGCGACAGGTCGACCGCCTGGGAGCCGTAGTTGCCGTCGTTGCCGGCCTCCAGCTGGATGCCCTCCTTGGTGACGGAGTCGAAGATGGTGCCCACGACGTGGAACGAGCTATCGATGCTCGGGCCGGCATCGAGCACGAAGACGCGCACGCGCTTGCCGGTCTCGACCTGAAGGGGGTTGTCCAGATACTGGTTGGCGACGCCGTTGAAGACCACGAAGTCGGGCGCCGGCGCGGCCGCGGCCGCCTTGGCGAGGTCGGTGATCTCGCCCTGCGGCCCCAGGTACCACTCGCTCTGGACGACGGCGAACTCGTGATCGACCGGCTTGAACCCGCCCTTGGGCTCCACGATGACCATGCCGACCATGCCGTTGGCGATGTGGTGGAGCGCCGGGGCCGTGCCGCAGTGGTACATCCAGACGCCGGCGTACTCGGCCGTCCACTCGTAGATCTTCTCCTCGCCCGGCTTGATCGAGGTCATCTCGTCGTTCCAGGCGACCTGGCTGGCATGGAAGTCGATGGAGTGGTCGACCTCGCTGGTTGCAGGGTTGACGAGCCGGACGCGGATCCGGTCGCCCTGGTGGACCCGGATGACCGGCCCGGGGACGCTGCCATTGAATGTCCAGACCTTCTGCACGAAGCCCTCGGCGACCGTCATCTCCTTCTCTTCGATGGTCAGCGTGACCTCGTGCGTGTCGCCATCCATGACGGGCGGCGCGGTCGCGTCGCGAAGCGTGTACGGCGGTGCATTCGGGTCGCTCACGACGGTGCCCGTGTCGGGTGCTGGGCCGCCGTGGCTCTCACCGCCCCCGGCGGTCGTACCCTCGACCATGATCATGCCCTTCATGCCGGCCGCCTCATGACCGGGGACGGAGCAGATGAACGACAGGCCGCCCTCCGGCACGACGACGTCGAAGCTGACCGACGCACCGGGCTGGGCAGTGTGGGTCTCGCCGCCGTCGGGCGTGATGTCGTGCGCGATCGTTCCGGTGTTCGTGAACTCGACGGTGTAGGTGCCGGGGGCGTCGACGGTCAGCTCGTTGGGCTTGAAGCCGAACGATGGGGATTCGAGGGCCTCGATCTCGAGCGTGCCCGCAGACTCACCCGGAGCGGCAGCCGTCGTCGGCTCTGGTGACGTCGATGCCACGGCGTCCGAGTTGGCCGGCGAGGCCGGCGCATACGTCCAGGCCGCGCTGGCGCCGGACGCACAGCCGGCGAGGATGATCGTGGCGGCGACCGCGACGATCGCGTGTCGCGTGATGCTTGGGCCCATCGAGCGACCCCTCCTTCGGTAGCAGCGTGCGGATCCTTATTCACTAAGTACGCCGGTTAGTATTCGAGTCCGCCGTCCCGTCGCCATGGGCCGAACGGCCCGTTCCCCTGGGACATCGCGACCGGCATGCTGAGGACGATGCGACTCGAGCTCACTCGCCGCGCCGACTACGGGATCCGCGCCATGATCGCGATCGCCCGCGCCGACTCCCGGCTGCCGCTCAGCTCGCGGCGCATCTCCGACGCGATGGCCATCCCGGGCCGCTTCCTGCCACAGGTCATGGCCGACCTGGTACGAGCCGGCCTGGTCGTTTCGACCGGTGGCCGTCGCGGCGGCTATCGGCTGGGCAGGCAGGCTCGCGCCATCAGCCTGCTCGAGATCATCGAGGCGCTCGAGAGCGACGCTCGTCGCCGACGATGCGTCCTGCGTGCAGCGCCATGCGGGCTCGACGGCTATTGCGATGTCCACGCCGTCTTCGCGGCCGCCCAGGACGGCCTCCTCGAGCGCTTCGCCGCGACCACACTGGCGGCGCTTGCGGTCGCACCGTCCGGTGACGCTCGGCGCGCGGGCTCGCTCGGCTAGACTCGCCCGCCATGACCTCCCCTGGCGTCGACGTCGTCTTCCACGGTGGGCATGTCCGGACCGTCGATGACATGCGGCCGGCGGCCGAGGCCGTGGCCGTGGCCGGTGGCCGGATCGTCGCCATCGGGGACGACGCTGACATCACGTCGCTGGCCGGTTCGCACACGCGAGTGATCGACCTGCGCGGCCGGACCCTGCTGCCTGGCTTCCAGGACGCCCACGTCCATCCGGTCACGTCCGGTCTTCATCGCCTGCAATGCGACCTCACGAACGGCACCACCGCCGAGGACTACGTTCGTCTCGTGGCTGACTACGTCGCGCGCCATCCGGAGCGGCCGGTCGTCACCGGCAGCGGCTGGAGCCTCACGGCATTCGACGGCGGCACGCCGTCCCGGGCACTGCTCGACCGTGTCGTCGCCGACCGGCCTGTGATCCTCGAGAACCGCGACGGCCACGGCTCGTGGGTCAACAGCGTCGCCCTCCGGACCGCAGGCGTCGACGCATCGACGCCGGATCCGTCAGACGGACGCATCGAGCGCGAACCCGACGGCTCGCCGCAGGGCACGCTCCACGAGGGTGCCGCGGTCCTCGTCGAGCAGCTCATCCCCGAGCCGACCGAGGACGAGTGGCTCGAGGGCGCGCGACTCGGCCAGGCCGAGCTGCATCGCTTCGGCATCACCGCCTGGCAGGAGGCCCAGGGTACCGACGGTGTGCTGGACGCCTACCGGGGTCTCGCCGAGCGCGGCGAGCTGACCGGGCGAGTGACCATCGCGCAGAGCTGGGACACCGAGCGTGGCATCGACCAGATCGAGGTGATGGTCGAACGGAGATCCTCCCGTGCCGCGGATCGCTTGCGCGCCGACCGGGTCAAGCTCTTCCTCGATGGCATCGCCGAGAACTTCACGGCGTCCATGCTCGAGCCGTACCTTGGCGCCGACGGGCGCCCGACGAACGAGCGGGGCCTGAAGCTGTTCGACGCCGACGAGTTGCAAGCGGTCGTCCAGGCCGTCGACGCGGCCGGCTTCCACGTCCATTGCCACGCCATCGGCGACCGCGCCGTGCGCGACGGGCTCGACGCCATCGAGCACGCCATGGGCGCCAACCCGGCCTGGGACCGACGACCGACCATCGCTCACATCCAGTTCATCCACCCCGATGACCTGCCGCGCTTCCGCAGGCTCGGCGTCGTCGCCAACGGCCAGCCGCTGTGGGCCATCCACGAGGCGCAGATGGACCGGCTGACGATCCCCATCGTGGGGCCCGAACGTGCCTCCTGGCAGTATCCCTTCGGCTCGCTGCTGCGGGCCGGCGCGCCACTCGCCTTCGGCAGCGACTGGTCGGTCTCGACTGCCGACGTGCTGGCCGAGATCGAGGTCGCCGTCCGGCGCGTCTGGCCCGGCCATCGCGATGCGAAGCCGTTCTTTCCGCACGAGTGTATCTCGCTCGAGGCGGCCGTCCGGGCCTTCACGTTGGGTGCGGCCTACGTCAACGGCATCGACGACGTGACCGGCTCCATCAGCGTCGGCAAGCTGGCCGACCTGGTCGTCGTCGACCGCGACCTGTTCGGGCCCGACGTCCTGCCAGCGGATGCCCGGGTGCTGCTGACGATGATCGAAGGCGAGGCAGTCTTCGAGGATCCGGCGCTCGAGGGCTGAGCGGTCAGGCGACCCGGTCGCGGGTGATGGCGTCGATCGTCGGGCAGCCGAGGAGCGCCATGGCGATGGACGTCTCTTCGCGCACGATCTCGACCGCGCGTGCGACGCCGGCCTCGCCGGCGGCAGCCAGGGCATACAGGAATGGCCGCCCGATGAAGACCGCGCGTGCGCCGAGCGCGAGCGCCGTGACGACGTCCGTGCCGCGCCGGACGCCCCCATCCAGATAGACCTCCGCGCGACCGTCGACCGCCTCGACGACCGGCTCCAGGGCGTCGATGGTCGCCGACACGCGGTCGAGCTGACGGCCGCCGTGATTCGAGACCCAGATGGCAGCCGCGCCGTGCTCGACGGCGAGGCGCGCATCGTCGGGCGTCAGGATGCCCTTGAGCACGAGCGGCAGCGGCGACAGCGAGCGCAGCCAGGCGAGGTCGGCCCACGTCATGGAGGCGTCGTTCTCGTGCAGCACGACATCGAGGTACTGGTCGCCCGGTCGCGGCGGCGGGACGTTGCCGAGCGTACCGGGATCGCCGACGGGCATGCGGCGTTCGCGCACGCGGTAGCCCGGTCGTGGCAGGTCGACCGTGAGCACGATGGCTGCGTAACCGGCCTCAGCCGCCCGTGCCACGAGCGCCTCGGACAGCCCGCGGTCGCGCTGGACGTAGAGCTGGAACCAGCGGGTGCCGCGGCCGACGCTGGCGACCGTCTCGATCGAGCGATTGGCGAACGTGCTCAGCCCATAGATGAGCCCCTCGCGGCCGGCCACGCGGGCAGGCACGATCTCGCCTTCGCCATGGGCCAGGCCCTGGAGCGCCGCTGGCGCGATACCGACCGGAAGGCTGACCTTGGCGCCGAGCACGGTCGTCGATGTGTCCACGTTCGAGACGTCCGTGAGCACCCGCGGCCGCAGGGTCCGGCGACGGAAGGCGGCCTGATTGTCGGACAGCGTGACCTCGTCCCATGAGCCGCCGGCGTAGTAGGCGAAGGCCTGCGGCGAGAGGGTGGCTTCGGCCAGGCGCTCGAAGTCGGCCAGCTCGTGAACATCCATCAGCGGCGCTCGAGATAGGCCGCGGCAGCCAGAGGTCGGAGGCAGTGGGTCATGGACATCGCCTGCTCGTACCCTCCGGCGTTGAGCAGCGCCACGATGTCGCCCTCGCGCAGGGGCGGCATCGGGTAGTCATCCACGAAGACGTCGCCGGCCTCGTTGATGTGCCCGACGACGGTCACCAACTCGGTGCGCTGGGCATCGGCTGCACGGCAGAGGACCAGCTCCTGGGCGAAGCGGTAGATGAACCAGGAGCAGAACACGTTCCAGCCGGCATCGAGGCCGACGAACCGGACGCCGGCGCGGTCCTCGATGGTCACGACTTCCGCCAGAAGCACGGCGGCGTCCTTGACGATGAGGTCGCCGGGCTCGAATCCGACCGCCACGCCAAGCGGACGGAGGTGGCGGGCGACGACAGCCATGTAGGCGTCGAGGTCCACGGGCTGCTCCGACTGGCGCGCGATGCGCCCGATGCCGCCGCCCACGTTGACCTCGGCCAGCGGGCAGCCGGCCGCGAGCAGCCGACGCGCCAGCCCGACGGCCTCGACGAGCGCCGCCTCGAAGCCGCCGAGGCCATCTGCGAGCCAGCCCGAGCCGGCGTGGAAGTGAAGCGTGTCGACGGTCAGGTCGTGGCGACGGGCAGCCGCCAGCGCATCGTCCAGTCGGTCTGTCGTGATGCCCAGTTTCGTGGGCCGGTCGCCCGAGTACGTGAGCGTCTCGTTGTAGCCGGCCCCGGCCATCGGGTTGACCCGCAGACCGATGGTCGTCCCGGGCGCCCGCCGGCCGACGCGTTCCACCTGGCTTGTGGCATCGAGGTTGAGATGCACACCGGCGCCCAGGATGACATCCAGGTCGCGCTCGGAGACGTTCGTGCCCGTGTACGAGATCTCGGCCGCCGTCCAACCGTGGGTCAGGGCGTGCTCGATCTCGCCGGGAGAGCAGGCATCGATGCCGACCGCGTCGCGCTCGCCGGCGCTGCCCAGCTCGCGGAGGGCAGCCAGCACCTCCGGCTCGCGATTGGCCTTGAGCGCGAAACGCAGCCGATGTTCCAGGCCGGCCCCGCGTGCGGCGGCGTGGAAGGCACGCACGTTCTCGCGGACGCGCTCGATGTCGTAGGCGAAGACCGGCGTACCGTGCTCGCGCGCCATCGCCTCGGCATCGTGCCCGGCGACGGTCAGGCGGCCGGCAACGGTATCCAGGCCCGGTCGGCGCCACCAGTCTGGTGCGCTGGTCGACGGAGGAAGCCGGGGGATCGAGGCGGTCGGCACGGGATGGATGGTAGCGGGGTCGCCGGCGGCGTCCCGGGCGTTTGCGGCGCACCGTTACCATGCTGAGCGACTGCCGGCCACCGATGTCCGGCTCGAGGAGGCCCAGACTCGATGGATCGCTCGCTTCGGAACTCCCTGGTGGCGGAGTTCATCGGCACCTTCCTGTTCATCACCATCGGCGCCGGCGCCATCGTGACCCAGACCTACCAGGGGGCGGACAACTCCGGGCTGGTCGGCGTCGCCCTGGCGCACGCCCTGGCGCTGGGGGTGCTCGTCTCCGCCTTCGGTGCCATCTCAGGCGGCCATCTCAACCCGGCCGTCACGCTGGGCGTGTTGACCGCGGGCAAGATCAAAGCCGCCCCGGCCGCGATGTACATCGTCGTCCAGCTCGTCGCGGCGGTGTTGGCAGGGTTCTTCCTCCGCTTCGTCTATCCCGAGGCGATCTGGCAGCCGAGCCATCTCGGCGTGCCCGCGCTGGGCGCCGACATCACGCCGATGCTCGGCATCGCCATCGAGTTCGTGCTCACGACCGTGCTCGTCGTCGTCGTCTTCCTGACGGCGGTGGACGGCCGGGCGCCCAAGCTGGGTGGCCTGGCGATCGGCTTGGCCATCGGGGCCGACATCCTCTTCGCCGGCCCGCTCACGGGCGCGGCCATGAACGTGGCGCGCTGGTTCGGGCCGGCCGTGGCCTCGGGTGACTTCTCGAACTGGTACGTCTGGATCGTCGGTCCCGTGCTCGCAGGCGTGGCCATCGGCGCGCTCTGGCGCTGGGTCCTCGCGGAGCATCACGAGCCGGCCGCCGAGGCCGCCTGACGGATCGGCGGTGGCCGTCGCCTCGCTCGACGCCGGACTCGTCCGCCGCTTCCGACCGAGAAGACCGCTCGATCTCGTCCTGACGCTGGCGCCGCTCCGCCACGGGCGACCGGACCTGGTGACTCGGCTGCTTGGGGCGAACGGCGTCCTCCGGGCGACCCGGACGCCGGAAGGTCCGACGACCGAGCACCTGCGCCAGATCGGTGACGAGGTCGAGGTCCGTGCGTGGGGGCCGGGCGCCGGCTGGGCCGTCGAGCATGCGCCGGCTCTGGTCGGGGAGGGCGATGACCCCGGCGCGTTTCACCCTGCGCACCCGTTCCTGGCCGAGATCGTCCGGCGGTATCCGGGGCTCCGGCTGTGTCGGTCGGACGCCGCCTACGAGGCCATCGTGCCGGCCATCCTGGAGCAGAAGGTGACTGGCCTCGAGGCCGAGCGCGTGCGGCGCGCGATGATCCGCGCCTTCGGCGAGCCGGCACCAGGACCACCGGCCGTCGTCACCGGTCTTCGCCTGCCGCCAGCTCCCGAACGTCTCGCCCACCTGGCCTACTACGACCTGCATCCGGCCGGCCTCGAACGGCGCCGGGCCGACGTCGTCATCCGCCTCGCCGGCCGAGCCGGTGCCGTCGAGCGGTTGGGCGAGATCGCCCCCGCCGAGGCTCGCACCCGGCTCGAGCGCATCGCAGGCATCGGGCCGTGGACATCGGCGGAGGTCGCTCGTGTCGCGTGGGGTGACCCGGATGCCATCAGCGTCGGCGACTACCACCTGCCGAACCTCGTCAGCCTCGCCCTGATCGGGGACGCGCGCGGTGCTGACGACGCGCGCATGCTCGAGCTGTTGGCGCCCTACGAGGGCCAGCGCGGCCGGGTCCAGCGGCTGATGGAGGTGGCCGGCATCCGTGGCGAGCGTCGCGGTCCGCACATGCCGGCACGTGCGATCGGGCGGCTCTGAGCACGACCCGAAGTGGTGCATCAATGCACCACGAACCAGCGAGGTCGAGGGACGCGTCGGCCAGACCGGCTCACACTCGCTGGGCTCCGAGTCTGTCATCGCCGCGTGACGTGGCACGCCTAGACTCACGCCATGTGGTTCCCATCCCGAAAGGCCAAGATGCCTGCGTCCGATCGCATCCTGCCCGGCCGTGCCGAGCCGATGCCCATCCCCACCCACCACTTCGTCAACGGCGCGCCCCTTGCGCCGCCTTGGCCTGACGGCACGCGTACCGCTGTGTTCGCGCTCGGCTGCTTCTGGGGCGCCGAGAAAGCGTTCTGGTCGCTGCCCGGCGTCATCAGCACGGCCGTCGGCTACGCCGGTGGCGCCACGCTGAACCCGACGTACAAGGAGGCCTGCTCCGGCATGACCGGGCATACCGAGTCGGTGCTCGTGGCCTACGACGCCGAGCGTATCTCGTACGAGCAACTGCTCAAGGTCTTCTGGGAGCACCACGACCCGACGCAGGGCATGCGACAAGGCAACGACTGGGGCACGCAGTACCGCTCGGCGATCTACGTCGACGGGTCGGAGCAGCTGGCCGCGGCCGAGGCGTCGCGCGATGCCTACCAGGAGATGCTGTCAGCTGCCGGCTTCGGCACCATCACGACCGAGATCCGCGCCGACGTGCCGTTCTTCTACGCCGAGGACTACCACCAGCAGTACCTCGCCAAGAACCCCGGGGGCTACTGTCCGAATCACTCGACGGGCGTGAAGCTCCCGGAGGGGTTCGCGGCCACCTCGCTCCAGTACGTGGACTAGCGAGCGCTAGGGCGTGGCCGGGCGGCGGCTCGGTCGCGGGTGCGAGGCCGAGAGCCGCTTCATAGGTTGCGAATCGCCGCGCAGCGTCTGCCTGAGGCGGGCTGGTCAGGTGTCGCTGGGCTCGGGCGTCTGACCGCCGAGCTCGACGATGCGACCCTTGATCTGCCCGGCGTCCGGGTAATCCTC
>DATBSD010000185.1:0-3296 GCA_036559965.1 Candidatus Limnocylindrales bacterium | reverse complement strand
CGGACGCGCCGGACCCAGTCTCGCAGCGCCCAGGTCGAGGTGTGGAAGGCGACCTCGTCCCAGGGCACGGCCTCGGGCATGAAGCGCCCGAATTCGAGCGCCTCCGGGTTCAGCCGCAGCTCGCCTGAGACGATGCGTGCCTCGAAGGCGACGACGACGACCGCTGCCTGGAAGCGCGAGTAGAAGCCGACGATCTCGCCCGGCTCGACGATCAGGCCGGTCTCCTCGAGGGTCTCGCGGATGGCGCCCTCGCGGACCGTCTCGTCGATCTCGAGGAAGCCGCCCGGCTGGGCCCAGAGTCCCGCGCCGGGCTCGATGCCGCGCCGCAGCAGCAGCACTTCGCCGGCGTCCGTGATGGGCAACGTCGTGACCACGAGCCGCGGATTGACGTACGCGATGTAGCCGCAGGCCGGGCAGACGAGCCGCTCGCGATGGTCGCCGTCGATGGGCCCGAAACGGAGCGTCGCGCCGCATCGCGTGCAGAAGTTGAGCGTCTCCGCCAGCCACGACGGCAGGCCGCTGGTGACGTCTTCGGGTCGGTGCTCCGCCTCGGCGATGTCGTCGGTCATGGCGATCCTGCCGCTCAGGCCGTCAGCACGAGCGCCATCGCCCCGAGCTCGACGACCAGGCCGAAGCAGGCGACGCCGAACCAGACGAAGCGGAACAGTCCGCGGCCGCGATCGACCGGCAGCCAGGCGTGTGCCGAGCGCCAGATGCGGAGCGCCGCATCGGCGGTCACGAGGACGAGCATCAGACCACCGACGAGGACCGGCACGCGGACGACCGCCTGGCTCAGCGTGGCGCCGAGGTTGAGCGCGGTGATAGCGATCGTGCCGCAGATGAGCCCGACGATGGAGAGGTAGATGAACCACGGCTGGAGGGGCGTCGGCCTGGTCTCGGGCACGCGACTCGGGATCAGCGGGCGGCCGTGGACGTCGACGGCGGGCGGTACGGCCTGGCGTTCGAGGACGGGCATGCCCGGCTGCCAGCGCTCGTCGTCCATCGTCGGAGCGTCGCTGCCGGGTCGATCGGCGACCATGCCGCGAGTGTACGCCGAGGGTCAGTCCTGGGCGTTCGTCGGGTCGTCCGCGATGGCCTGCGCCTGGGCCGCACGGTGGGTGATGAGCCGGGCGGCCAGGTCGGGGTCGGCCTGGGCCACGATCTGGGCGGCCAGGAGCGCCGCGTTGGTGCTGTTGCCGACGCCGACGGTGGCGACCGGCACGCCCTTGGGCATCTGCACGATGGCGAGCAGGGCATCGAGGCCGTCGGCCAGGCCGCCCTTCATCGGCACACCGATGACCGGCCGGGTCGTGCGCGAGGCGATGACGCCGGGCAGGTGGGCGGCCAGTCCCGCAGCAGCGATGAAGACGGTCACGCCGTCAGCCTCGGCCCGGGCGATGAATCGCTCGAGCAGCTCCGGCGCACGGTGCGCCGAGATGACGCGCAACTCGTAGCCGACCTCGAGCTCGTCGAGCGTCGCGGTCGCCGCCTCCATGGCCGGCAGGTCGGAGCGGCTGCCGACGACGATGGCCACCCGAGCGCTGGCGCTCACTGGCCGGCCGCCTTCGTGAAGCCGTCCTCGCCGTCGAACGACTGGAGACGCTCGACCTGGGTCCAGCGATGGCGCTCGGCGATGCGGCCCAGGAGGGCCAGGATGTCGTGGTCGGTCGGCTCCCGCTCGTCGGGCGCGAGGTATCGGGCGGTGTACCAGCGGACCGGATCGCCGACCGGTTCGCCGGGCCAGACCTTGGTCCCGCGACTGGTGACCATCTCGAGACGCAGGACATCGGCGCCCTCGGCCTCAAGCTCGGCTGCCAGGCGGCTGACGTCGAGGTCGGTCTCGATCATGACGTCGACGCCGACCTGGCGGCGGCCACCGACATAGCTCGACGGCGCGTAGGACCAGCGCGTGAGTGGCGTCGGCGGCGTGGCGGGCCGTCGATGCTCGCGACCCGCGGGTGCGCTGACGGGCCGCTGGCCGAGGTTGCTGATGACGGTGTCGGTGTACTCGGTCGTGGAGGCCGCCTCTTCGACGTCGCCGCCCGTCTGGCGGGCCAGGTCCTGGGTCACGGCGGCGCCCGACTCGAGGGTCGCAAGGACGGCGTCCTCGATGGTGTCCGCGGCGGCATGCTGCCCGATGTGGCGGAGCATCATGACCGAGCTGAGGATGAGCGCGGTCGGGTTGATGACGTCCTTGCCCGCGTACTTGGGGGCCGACCCATGGACCGCCTCGAAGATCGCCACCTCGTCACCGTAATTGCCGCTGCTCGCGTAACCCAGCCCGCCGACGAGCCCGGATGCGAGGTCGCTGATGATGTCGCCGTTGAGGTTGGTCGTGACCACGATGTCGAACTGCGCCGGCGACTTGACGAGCTGGTGAGCGACGTTGTCGATGATGAGGTGCTCGGCGGTCACCTGCGGGTACTCATCGGCGAGCTCCTCGAAGACGCGTTTGAAGAGGCCCTCGGTGAGCTTCATGATGTTGGCCTTGGTCGCGCAGGTGACCTTCGTGCGGCCCTCCCGACGAGCCAGCTCGAAGGCGTAGCGGATGATCTTCTCGGAGCCCTTGCGGCTGATGAGCTTGAGCGCCTGGCCGACGTCGCGCGTCTGCAAGTGTTCGATGCCGGCGTAGAGGTCCTCGATGTTCTCGCGCACGATGATCATGTCGATGCCCTCCCCGGCATAGCGGGTCGGGACACCGGGCAGCTCACGCGCCGGTCGGACGTTGGCGTAGGTCTCGAAGAGCTTGCGCAAGGTCACGTTGGCGCTCTTCTCGCCGAAGCCGACCGGGGTCTCGAGGGGGCCCTTGAGGACCACCTTCGTGCGCTCGACCGAATCTCGCGTCGACGTCGGGACACCCGATGAGTCGCCCGTCAGGAAGACGCTCGCCCCGGCCTCGGCGTGCTCCCAGTCGATGGCCACGCCGGCGGCCTCGATGACCCGCACGGCGGAGTGGGTGACCTCTGGGCCCACGCCGTCGCCGGGGATGACGGTGACGCGGTGGCGCAGGGTCGGATCGGTCATGCAGCGGGCTCCCGGTCGGCGCCTGCGAGCTCCTGCTCGAGCATCGGCGGTGCCCGGTATCGTACGGCGGCCGAGCCGCCGCCGCTCAGCCGGGCGTGGCGGGTGGGACCCTGGACATGAGGGCCAGCGTGTTGCCCTCGCTGTCCTCGAAGAACGCCATCCACTCCTCGATGCCCGTGTCGGCATGGCGGTGGATGAGATGTGGCGCGCCCTTCGTCTTCACGCCACGATCCGTGAGCGCTCCGAACGCGGTCGCGATGTCGTCGACCTCG
>DATBSD010000184.1:0-22451 GCA_036559965.1 Candidatus Limnocylindrales bacterium | reverse complement strand
GGCGTCCGCACGATCGATGCGACCGGGGCAGCGGAGCGGCGCTTCGATGTGACGGCGGCGCTCGCCCAGTACCCGGCCTGGTCGCCGGACGGCAGCCGGCTGGCGATCATCAGCCTCGACGACGACGGGGCCGGCGTGGTCGTGGTCGACGATGCAACGACGGCGGCCGCCGATGCCGAGCCTGCCGCGGCGGCCATCTATCGGAGCGTCGAGATGCCGCCGTTCTACCTCTTCTGGTCGCCCGACGGACGCCAGGTCACGTTCCTGACGAGCGAGCTGGACGGCCTGGCGCTGCGGTCTGCGCCGGCCGATGGCTCGGACGACGGCGGCGTCGTGCGGCGCGGGGCGCCCATGTACTGGGACTGGACGGCAGACGATCGGATGCTGGTCCACGCCGGCGGCGACGGTCCGGCGGGCTTCATCGGCGAGCTCCGGATGGACGGGTCCTTCGCGGCGCCGTCCGACATCATGCCGGGCCCTTTCCAGGCGCCGGCCGTCTCGGATGACGGGCGTCGGGCCTACGTCGTGACCGACGTCGGCGGCCAGGCGATCGTCACCGAGGACACCGATGGCGGCTCACGACGGGTCGGGGTGACCGGCGCGACGGCGCTCGACTGGTCGCCGTCGGAGGCTGCCGGGCTGGCCTTCGTGACCCCGCCGGGCACGCCCGAGGTGCCCATCGGGCCGATCGGCCCGCTCGACATCCTCGACACGGGCTCGAGCACGCCGCGGCGCCTGCTCGACGAGACCGTGCTGGCCTTCTTCTGGTCACCGGACGGTGCTTCGATCGCCGCCCTGGCGCTCGACACCGATGCACCTCAGCCGGTGGCGAGCCGGCTGCCGCCCGGGCGGCCCGCTACTGGTGACCCATCGGGCGTGCGGACGGTCGTCAGGCTCGTCGTGCTCGATGCCGCCGACGGCACCATCACGCTCGAGCTTCCCGTCCAGCTCTCGACGCCGTTCATCAACCAGGTGCTGCCCTTCTACGATCAGTACGCCCGCAGCCACAGCCTCTGGTCGCCCGACAGCAAGGCCGTCGTCCTGCCGCTCGTCGACGACGACGATGTCGCCCACATCGCCGTCGTCCCGACCGACGGCCGCCCGCCGTCGATCGTGGCGGATGGCGAGATCGCATTCTGGGCGCCCGCGCCGGCGCCACTGGCGCCATGACCTCACCACACCCGACGATCGCCGGGAGGGCCGACCGTGACCGCTGAACGCGTCGTCCGGCCGCCGACCGACGTCGACCTGGAGGCCGCATGGCGGACGGTCGCTGCCGCGCTGGTGCCGACCCCGCTCGTCGCCTCGCCGCTGGCTGCCGACGCGTGGCTGAAGCTCGAGACCATGCAGCCGACCGGGTCGTTCAAGGTCCGCGGCGCGCTGGCGGCCCTGTCCGCGCTGCCGGCCGGCGAACGCGTCGTGGCGGCCAGCGCCGGCAACCACGGCCTCGGCATCGCGTGGGCGGCAGCACGCCTCGGGCTCCAGGCGACGGTCGTCGTCTCGGAGCAGGCGTCGCCGGCCAAGATCGCGAAGCTTCGGGCGCAGCCCATCGAGCTCATCCTCCACGGCAGCCCGGACGAGGCAGAGGCGTTCGCTCCCACGCTCGCCGGCCCCGGCCGGACGTACGTCTCGCCCTACAACGACACCATCGTCATCGCCGGTCAGGGCACGCTCGGCATCGAGCTTGACCGCCAGGTCGACGGGCCGCTGACCGTCGTCGTGCCGGTCGGCGGTGGCGGCCTTCTGGCGGGCATCTCGCTCTGGGCGCGGCGGCGCCCCGACGTTTCCCTCGTCGGCGTCGAGGCGTGTGCCTCGCTGGCCGTCTCGAGCGCGGTCGCGGCCGGCCATGTCGTGCCCATCAGCTACGGCGAGACGCTCGCCGACGGGCTGGCCGGCAACATCGAGTCCGGCTCGGTCACCGTGCCCATGCTCGCCGGCGTGGCCTTCCGGTGCGTCGACGAGGCCGAGATCCGAGCCGCGATGCGCTGGCTGCTCGTCGACCACGGTCTCGTGGCCGAGGGTGCCGGCGCCGCGGCGGTCGCGGCCGTCCTGGCCGGCAAGGTGGCCGCCGAGGGACGGATCGTGGCCGTGGTCAGCGGCCGCAACGTGACGCCGGAGCGCTATGCAGCCGCGGTCGGCGAGCCCGCCTGACGCTGCGGCTGAGGCCGCGGACCATCGACGGCCGGCGTGGCGGGCCATCGACGGCCGTCGCCACCACTACTCTTCACGGATGGCGGAGCTCGGCAACGGACCCGGCGCGTGCAGCCTCTGGAATGTCCGGCTCATCGACGGTCGCGGGGGGCCGCCGCGGGAACGGCTCGTCGTCGAGGCGGTCGATGGCCGCATCGCGACCGTCGAAGCCGTCGATGGCCGTTCGGCGCCCGCCGGTGCGCTCGACGTCGAAGGTCTCACGGTCCTGCCGGGGCTCATCGACGCCCATGCCCATGTCACGAGCGACCTCGAGCGGAGCCCGGGATTCGGGCCACCGCCGCCCCTCCACGGCGAGGCGCCCAGGCCAGCGGCGCTGCGGTGGTTCGTCCTCGCCCAGGCTGCCCAGGCGATGCTCCAGGCCGGCATCACGTCGGTGCGCGATGTGGGCAGCTTCGCCGATGAGGCGCTCACCTTGCGCGAGGCCGTCCGGCTCGGGTTGACCGCCGGGCCGCACATCCTCACGTGCGGTCGGATCATCTCGGCGACCGCGCCGGGCGGTCGCATCTTCCGCTCCATGTACCGCGAGGCCGACGGCCCCTGGGAGATGCGGACGGCGGTCCGAGAACAACACCGCCGGGGCGCCGACTACATCAAGGTCATGGCCACGGGGGCACGCTCGGTCGCCGGCGAGGACCCGGAGCCGGCCCAGCTGACGCGCGAGGAGCTCGAGGCCGTGGTCGACGAGGCGCATCGGCTCGGCCTTCGCGTCGCGGCCCACGCCGAGGGCCTCGACGGCGCCCGACTTGCGGTAGAGGTCGGCGTCGAGACCATCGAGCACGGTCTCAGCCTGCACCGCGAGCCGGCCCTCCTGGACCGGATGGCGTCGTCCGGAGTGACGCTCGTGCCGACCCTCTCGACGTTCCACGACCTCGCCGATCGATTCGCCGCCGACTTCGCGCCGCGGCTCGTCGAGCAGGCGAAGCGCCAGCTCGAAGAGGCGTACGCCACCGTCCGGGCCGCTCGAAGCGCCGGCGTGACGCTGGCCATGGGCTACGACAGCGGGCCACCTGGTGCCAGCGCGCGGGAGTTGGTGCGCCTGACCGAGGCTGGGTTGTCGGCCGGGGAGGCGATCGTCGCCGCGACGGCCGGCTCGGCCGCCGCCCTCGGGTCGCCAGACCGTGGCACGGTCGCGCCCGGCGCGGTCGCCGACCTGCTCGTCGTGGACGGTGACCCGATCGCCGACCCGACGTGCCTCACCTCGGCCGATCGCATCGTCATGGTCCTCCAGGCCGGCCGCGTCGTCGGCGGAGCATCACCCGTGACAGGTCGGTAGAATGCCCGGCCCGGGGCCCTTCGAGCCCGGGCATCACTCGACCGCTCGGGGAGCACCATGCGTACACCGGTCATCGCCGCCATCGGCGTCGCCGTCGCCATCGCCGCCGTCGCCATCCTCGTCTTCGTCATCGGTGGCGGAGGGACCCCGTCGAGCCTGCCCGGCTCGAAATGGCATCTGACCGCCTACACGGAGACGACGCCTGCCTTCCAGGGTGTCGTGCCGCCCGAGGAGCAGTCGCTCTACACCATCGACTTCGGCACCAACGGGACCTTCACCGCCCAGGCCGACTGCAACCAGGTCGCCGGCACGTTCGAGACGAGCGGCAGCGACAAGCTGACGATCGTCGTCGGACCATCGACCCAGGTCGCCTGCCCTGATGGCTCGCTCGGTGGCGTCTACGCCCACGCGCTCGACAACGCCGAGACCTACGTCATCGCGAACGGCCAGCTGACCATCACGTTGAGCGGCGGCGGCTCGCTCACGTACTCGCCTGGCGCGGCGCCGGTCGTGCCCACGGCGAGTCCGAGTCCGAGCCCCTCCCCCAGCCCCAGCCCGTCGCCCAGCCCGAGCCCCAGTCCCTCAACGAGCCCGAGCCCGAGTCCCAGCCCGAGCCCGACCGCCGCCCCGACATCCGCCCCGACATCCGGTCCCACGGATGCGCCGACCGAGGCGCCGACCGAAGCCCCGACCGAAGCCCCGACGGCTGCACCGACCGCCAAGCCCACCGCAGCGCCGACGGCTGCCCCCACGGCCACCCCCACCCCGGGCGGCGACCTCGTCGGCAAGACCTGGCTGCTGACGTCCATCACGATCCAGAACCCGGCCTTCGATGGCGACGTGCCCGCCGACCAGCAGGATCGATACACGATGACGTTCGCGGCCGATGGCACGTTCTCGGCCCAGGCGGACTGCAACCAGGTGCTCGGCTCGTGGACGGCCACGAGCAGCGGCGGCCTGACGCTCAGCCTCGGTCCGTCGACGACGGTCGAGTGCGCGGATGGATCATTGAGCGACATCTACATCATCGCGCTCGGCCAGGCCACCAGCTACGCCATCGCCAGCTCGCAGCTGACCATCACCCTCGAGCGCGGCGGGAGCCTCGTCTACCGCTAGCCGCTCGCCGCGACGGCCGGGCCGCCGGAGACGTCGAGCTCGAGCACGAGCGGGAGGTGGTCCGACGCGGCGATCATGAGCGCCTGGTCGGCGCCGCCGACTTCACACCCGACGGCGGCCCCCACGAGCCCGAAGCCGAGGAAGGCGTAGTCGAGGCGCACGCTCGGCGCTTTGGCCGGCATCGTGAGGCCGGGTTCGTCCGGGTGAAGCATCCGGTACGCGTCCGCCAGCCCGTCGTCGACGAGGCGGGCGATGACGGTCGTCTCGATCCAGCCGCCGATCCGGAGCATGATCCGAACCCTCGGTGGCAGGACCGCGACGGTCGGCGACTCGCCTGGAGCGATGGCGTTCAGGTCGCCGGCGATGATGGTCCGTGCCGGTCCGGGCGGCTCGTTGACGGCCGCCAGCAGCTGTTCCACCTCGCGGTCGCGACGCCGCTCGCGGCGGCCCGATAGACCCGCAGCCAGGTGCACCCCGATGAGCCGGACATCCGGCTCTTCGAACGAGACCTCGGCGACACTGTTGCCGATGCCCGGGTGATGCCAGCGCGCCTCGCTGGCGTCGATGCGGCTGAGCACGGCGACCGAGCGGCCCGGCCAGGCGAGCGCGACGGTGGCGTCGAGGGCCTGTGCCAGTGCGCTCACGACGTTCGCATCGGTGGCCTCCTGGAGGACGACCACGTCGGGGTCGATGGCGCGCAGCACGGCGGCGATCGACGATGCCCGGCCCGTCCCGCCCCGCCGGATGTTGTACGACGCGAGGCGCAACGGTCAGGCCTCTGGTGAGAGGACGGCGAAGGGCTGGTCCTGGACGATCGAGCGCATGAACAGGAACCACGTCGTCATCGCCTGGATGCTGACCGGTCGGCCGACGATGGCCTGGGCCGCCCGGCGCGCCGTGTCGAGCGCCGGCGCGATACCCGGCTCCTTGTCCGAGAGCGGCAGCGTGTTGATGCCACCCATCAGGCGAGCATCGTTGTCGAAGAGCTCCATCGTCGCATCGCCGATGACGACGATGTCGAGGTCACTCGTGCCTGGGCCGGCGGCGTCGAAGGCGTTCCCGGTCTCATAGGAGGTGCCGGCTACCGTACTGCCGCGTAGCACGATGATCGTCCCAGCCGGCAGGGCCGCCTGCAGCGTGGCGACGAAGCGGCGCAGCCGATCGGCGTCACCACCGAAGCCCCGTTCGAGCGCCTCGGGCGAGATCGACGGTGCATTGGTAAGCAGCATCGGCGCATCGACCGGGTCGTCGTCGAGCGGCGGCGGCTGATCGGACGCACCGGCGGGCACCGATACAGGAGGGACAGGGTCGGCCACGGTCCGACCATCGCCCCAGGCTGGTGTCAGGCACCCCCGACCGGCCGTGTGGGCGCCTTGCACCAGCGTGTCGGTCCGACGGAGGGCCGGCACGTAGGTGGGTGGCGACGTCAGGCCTCTCGGCCTCCAGCCCTGGGGCGTGGCAGAATCCCGGTCCGTCGCCGCACGGAGATCCACATGACGCCATCGCCCGAGGTCGATGCCTACATGGCCGCATTGCCCGACGCCAAGCGGGCCGTCATGGAGGAGCTGCGCGCCACGATCATGGCCGCCGCGCCCGAGGCGGACGAGGTCATCACGTACAAGATGCCGGGCTTCAAGACGCACGGCCGCTTCCTCGTCTCGTACGACGCCTACAAACAGCACTACAGCCTGTTCCCGGCCAGCGACGCCGTCGTGAGCGCGCTGGGCGACGCCATCACGCCCTACCTGGCGGGTCGCGGCACGATCCGATTCCCGGCCGATCAGCCGCTGCCGCTGGCGATGATCGCGACCATCATCACGGTGCGCGTGGCAGAGAACGACGCGACCGCCGGCAGCTGACGGCCGCTAGAGCGACCGGGTATCGACGACCCGCCCCCAGCGGAAGACGCGGACGGCCACCAGGACGCCGAGCGCCGCCAGCACCAGGATGGCCGCGGCAGCGATCGACGAATCGAGCGATCCAGCCTGGAACTCCGAGTAGACGACGAGCGGCAGCGTCTGCGTTCGGCCCTCGATGTTGCCCGCGAACATGATCGTCGCGCCGAACTCGCCCATCGCCCGCGCCCAGGTCATGACCAGGCCCGCCGCCAGGGCGGTGCTCGCGAGCGGTGCCGTGACCGACCGGAAGAGCTGCCGCTCCGTGGCGCCGTCGACGCGAGCGGCGTCCTCGAGGTCGCCATCCACGCTCACGATGCCCGTCCGCGCGGATCGCACGAAGAAGGGGGCTGAGACGAAGACCTGAGCCAGGATGACCGCGAACGTCGTGAACGGGATGCTCAGGCCGAGCGCCTCGCCGATGACGCCTCGGCGCCCGAACACGAGCAACAGGCCGAGGCCCGCAACGGCCGGCGGTACGACGATGGGCAGGTCGACGACGGCCTCCAGCAACGTGGAGCCGCGAAAGGTCCGCCGTGCCATGACGAACGCGAGCGGCAGCCCGAAGATGACGGTGATGATCAGGCTGATGCCGGTCGTGAGCAGGCTCAGGATCAGGGCGTCGACGACGACCTGGGTCGTGAGGGCCTCGACCAGGGCGCCCTCGACGATCGAGCGCACGACGAGGGCGACGACGGGCAGTGCGAGGAAGAGCGCGAAGGCGCCGGCCACCAGCCAGAGCGACCACTCGCCCCAGCGAAAGCCGGTGCGCGGCGGCGTCCGCGGCCGCCGCGACGCGCCGGCGATGAAGGTCGTCGGCGCGCTGCCGGTCATGGCGTCGGTGGCTGGAACCCGAAGGACGACAGGATGGCCTGGCCTTCCGGCCCCACGACCCAATCGAGGAACGCGGTCGCGGCGTCCTGGTTCGGCGACGCCTTGATGACCACGCCGGCGTACGTGGCGGGCACGTTGGCGGACTCGGGCACGATGTCGATGCGCGTGACGCTGTCGGATGCAGAGGCGTCGGTCACATAGACGATCCCGGCGTCCCCCTCACCGGTCTCGATGCGCGTCACGATGCCTTTGACATTCTCTTCCCTGGATGCGACGTTCGCCGCATACGCCGCCGCGAAATCGGCCGGGTAGCCAGCCTCTGCGGCGAGATCGTCGATGAGCTGTGTCGTGTACTTCGTGATCGGCACTTCGTCGCCAGCCGCGATGACCTTGAGGCCAGGCTTGGCGAGGTCGGCAGGCGTCATCACCTCGCCCGGGTTGTCGGTCGGCACGATGATCGTCAGCTCGTTGCCCGCGAAATCCACCGCGGCACCGGCTGCAAGTCCGCCATCGACGAGCTTCTTCGGGTTGGTGGTGTCGGCCGAGAGGAAGACGTCCGCCGCCGCACCCTGCTCGATCTGCGTCTCGAGCGCGGTCGACGAGTCGCTCGAGATGATCAGCGTCGTCCCCGGGTTGGCGGCCTCGTAGGCGACCTTCATCTCGTCGAGGGCAGCCTTCAGGGACGCCGCACCGAGGACGGTCAGCTCGACCGGCATCGCAGCGCCGCCGCCGGTCGAACACGCGCCGATGAGGGTGGCGACAAGGCCCGCGACGGCCAAGGTTCGTCGCCTCACGAGCGGGACTCCCTGCTTGAGGGCACCTCGACGATGACGTTCGTCGCCTTGACCATGCAGACGGCCTCGTCGCCGACCTTGAGGTCCATGTCGTCGATGGCCTCGGCGGTCATGAGGCTGACCAGCCGATGCGGCCCGGCGATGACCTCGACGACCGCTGCGACACGATCGCGGTCGATGCGCGTGACGATGCCGGGGAACCGGTTGCGCGCCGACCGAGCGACGATCGGGCGCTCGCTGGCGGTCTTGCGGCGCTCCTCGAGCAGACGGGTGATCTGCGGCATGTCGATGAGTCGCTGGCCACCTTCCGAGCGCTCCATGTGCAGGCGACCGTCGAGCTCCCAGCGACGGAGCGTCTCGACCGAGACACCGAGCATCTCTGCCGCCTGGCCCACGCGAATCAGGATTGGCTGTTGCTTCTCGGCGCTCATACCACGGAGTATCACCCACATTGCGCCGTGATGTCTAGAAGTTTCAGTATCGGCGGGTGAGACAGCCAACGGGAGCACAATAGGCAACAGCGGGCCGCGCCGGCATCGGCACGCCTGCGCGTTGGAGATCGCCGGAGGTGCCCCCGTGATCATCGTCACCACGCCGTTCCTGGCGGGCCACCGCATCGTCGAGTCCAAGGGCCATGTGTTCGGACTCGTCGTGCGCAGTCGAGGACTGGCCGGCAACGTGGCCGCCAACCTGCGATCCCTGGTCGGCGGCGAGATCCACGAATACACCGCGCTGCTCGAGGACACCCGCCGCCAGGCCATCGATCGGATGGTCAAGAACGCGACCATCGTCGGCGCCAACGCCGTCATCTCATTCCGATTCGACAGCTCCGAGCTGAGCGGATCGATGTCCGAGATCGTCGCCTACGGGACCGCCGTCGTCGTCGAGCCGGACCCGACGGCGACCGCGCCCGTGCTCGACTAAGGCCGCTGACCGTGCTTACCCTGGCCAGGGTCGTGGTCATCATCTGCGGCCTGCTGCTCGTCGGAGCCGGGCTCTGGATCGCCGCCTACGGCAACGATGGCCAGGCCGGCCTCGTGATCGTCGGGCTGCTCACGGCGGTCACCGGCGTGGGCCTCATGGCGGTGCTCGCCTTCGAACGGATGCGCTACCGCTCGGTCGCCGGCGAGGTGCCGCCGACCGTCGGCCCGCCGGGCGGCGAAGCGCCGGGTGAGCCGATCGACCCGCGCTTCCGGCCGACCGACGAGGTCTTCATCGATCCCACGTCCGGCGAGACGATGCGGGTCTTCGCGGACGGGGCGTCCGGAGAACGGCGTTACCGTTCGGTTAACTCTGGTCCAGGAGGCTGAGGCGGGCTCAGATACGGCGCAATACATCCCCCGGCCAGGCGTCATGACCGAGGGCGCCCTGCCCAGGACCACCACGACCGGAGAACATCGATGACCCGAACCCGACCCGCGCTGCCCCTTGCCCTCGCGGCCACGCTCGGCCTGGCCCTGCTGCCGGCCATCTCGCCTGCCCTGGCGGCCACGACGGCCGCGGCGCCCTCCGACTTCGACGGCGATGGCCGTGCCGACCTGGCCATCGGTGCCCCGGGCGAGAACCTGGGCAGCACGGCGAATGCGGGCATGATCAACGTCCTCTACGGCGATTCGAGCGGCCTCACGGCCGCCGGCGATCAGGCCTGGTCGCAGCCAAGCAGCGGCATCAAGGGCACGCCGGCGAGCGGCGACGGTTTCGGCGGCGCGCTGGCCTCGGCCGACTTCGACCGCGACGGGCGGGCCGACCTGGCCATCGGCGTGCCGCTCGACGCCGGCGGCGGCGTGGCCAAGGCCGGGGCGGTCAACGTGCTCTACGGGTCGGCGTCCGGCCTCGTTGCGGCGGGCGACCAGCTCTTCGATCAGGCGACGCTGCCCGATGCCCCGGAGCCCGGCGACGGGTTCGGGCAGGCGCTCGCGGCCGGCGACTTCGACGGCGATGGCTACGGCGACCTCGCCATCGGCGCCCCGGGTGAGCAGCTCGGAGCGGGACAGGCACCCGGTCTCGTCATCGTCGCCTACGGCGGCCCAGCCGGCCTGAGCACGACCGATGCCACGACCTTGACTCGCGCCTCGACGGGCGCGCCATATCTGTCCGACGAGACGCCTCACGGCTTCGGCTACGCACTCGCGGCCGGCGACCTCGACGGCGACAGCGACGCGGACCTGGCGGTCGGCTCTCCGGCCAGCGGCTCGAGCGGTGACGATCCGCTGCGACCGCTCGTCGACGGTGAAGTGAGCGTGTTCTATGGCGGCTCGACCGGCCTCGTCGGCGCGGGCAGCCAGGTCTGGACCGAGGACAGCACCGGCATCCCTGGTGAGGGCGAAGGCGGCGACTGGTTCGGCGTCAGCGTGGCCATCGGCGACTTCGACGGCGACGGCCCTGCCGACCTCGCCGTCGGCGCTCGATACGATCGCGTCGGCGGCCTCATCGCTGGCGCCGCCACCGTGATCTACGGGACACCGACCGGTCTCGCTGCCGACGGCGCCCAGCTCTGGCACCAGGACGTGGCCGGGGTCCCCGGGGGCGCCGAATCCGGCGACACCTTCGGGGCGGCGGTCGCCGCCGGCGACCTCGACGGCGACGGCCGGGAAGACCTGGCCATCGGCGCGCCCGGCGAAGCGATCGGCTCCGGAGAGCCGGGTGCGGGCATCGTCAACGTGCTCTACGGGACCTCGAGCGGCTTGAGCGCCACGGGCGCCCAGACTTGGAGCCAGGACAGCGCCGGTGTGCCCGGCGGCGCCGAGGCGACGGAGTTCGCCTGGGACGCCTTCGGTTCGGATCTGGCCATCGCGAACTTCGGTCGATCGAGCCGTGCCGACCTCGCCGTCGGCGTGCACCTCGAAGCGATCGGCAGTCGCCGCGAAGCCGGCATGGTCAACGTCATCTACGGCACCGCGTCGGGCCTCTCGAGCACCGGCGCGCAGGGCTGGTCACAGGACTCGTCCGGTGTCAAGGACACGGCCGAGACCCGTGACTACCTGGGGACCAGCCTCTCGCAGTAGGGCCCTGAGCCCGTCCGCTACGCTTGGCGTCCTGCAGGAGGGCGCCATGCGTGTGACCGTCAGCCCGGATCAGATCAGGACCGCGTTCGAAGCCGTCAAGGACGACCCGTCGTTCGACGAGAGTCGGGGGCTCTGGGATCGTGGCCGTCCACCGGTCGAGATGATCCAGGCGATGTGCTTGCGGCCCGACATCCTGCGTGCGTTCGCGGGCTTCGGCGGCAGCGTCTACCCGGGCGGGCTGCTTCCGCGTCGCGTGAAGGAGCTCGTCATCATCACCTCGTCGCAGACGAACGACTGCCAGTTCTGCACGAACTCGCACTGCGACCTCGTGTCCATCGCGGACATCCTCGACGGGCCGCTCGAGCTCATCGCGCTGCCCGACGCGCTGGACGAGCGCGAGCGGCTGGCCATCGCCTTCACGCGCGCCGCCCTGGCCGACTCGAACCATGTCCCGGAGCCGCTCTGGGACGACATCCGGACCGCCTTCAGCGAGCCCGAGGTCGTCGAGCTCGCTTTCCTCGTCGGCTACATCAACATGCTCAACCTGTTCAATAACCTCCTTGGCGTCCGATACCACGGCGAGTACCTGATGCTGGCGCCCGCGGCGAGCTAGGGCGCGGCCATGGACGGCGGCAGCCTGGACCTCGCGTTCAGCGGCGAGCTCTGGACCTGGCGGGGGCCGGCGCCGTACCACTTCGTGACCGTGGCGCCCGAGGCGGCCGCCGCCATCCACGCCGTCGCACCCATCGTGACCTATGGCTGGGGCGTCATCCCGGTCGAGGTCCGTCTCGGGCGCAGCGTCTGGTCGACCTCGCTCTTCCCCAAGGACGGCGGTTACGTGGTGCCCATCAAGGACTCGATCCGGCGGGCCGAAGCCATCGTCGTCGGCGACACGGTCGCGCTCACGCTGGCGATCCGGATCTGACGCATGCCCGACGGAGCGGCGGAGTCATGAGCGCGGACGAGCTGATCGGCCAGGGCCGGACGGCCTACGCCCGGATGGCCTGGCAGGACGCGCTCGACGCCTTGACGGCCGCCGATGGTGCCGCGCCGCTGGCGTCGGCCGACCTGGAGCGGCTGGCGATGGCCGGCTATCTGCTCGGTCGAAGCGAGGCGGCGGCCGACGTGCTCGCCCGCGCCTACCAGGAGGCGCTCCGCGACGGCGAGGAGGTCCGAGCGGCCCGGGCGGCGTTCTGGCTCGGGTTCGCGCTCATGAGCAGCGGCGAGATGGCGCGCGGCGGGGGCTGGTTGTCGCGGGCCGAGCACCTGCTCGCGGGTCGGCCCGAGACGGTCGAGCACGGCTATCTGTTGCTCCCGGCGGCGATGGGCAGCCTCGATGGTGGGGAATGGTCGACCGCGGCAGACACCTTCCGCGAGATCGGTGCCTTCGGCGAGCGATACGGCGACGCGGACCTCGCCACGTTCGCACGCCTCGGCCAGGGTCAGGCGAGCATCGGCGCTGGTGACACCGCCGCGGGCATGGCGCTGCTCGACGAGGCGATGGTCGCCGTCACGGCGGGTGAGGTGTCGCCGCTCGTCTCGGGCATCGTCTATTGCGCGGTCGTCGAGGCCTGCCATCGGAGCTTCGACGTGCGACGGGCACGGGAGTGGACCCAGGCCCTCGACCGATGGGTCGACGCGCAGCCCGACCTCGTCCTCTTCCGTGGCCAATGTCTCCTCTACCGCGCCCGACTGCTCGTCCTCAACGGTGCCTGGCGGGCGGCCGCCGACGAGGGGCGCCGGGCGCTTGACTGGCTGGTCGGCCCGCCACCCGAGCCCGAGGTCGGCGAAGCCCTCTACCAGCAGGGCGAGCTGCACCGGCTGGGCGGCCGGACCACGGACGCCGAGGCCGCCTACCGGGCCGCCAACCGAGCGGGTCGACAGCCGGAACCCGGCTTGGCCTTGCTGCGGCTGGCACAGGGCCGGACCGAAGCAGCAGCGGCGTCCCTTCGGCGCGAGCTCGACGAGACGTCCGATCGGCTGGCGCGGCCCGCGGCGCTGGCCGCGTACGTCGACGTGATGCTCGTCGCTGGCGACATCGCGGCGGCCCGCATCGCTGCTGGGGAACTGAGCGCCATCGCGACGGACATCGGCGCACCCTTGCTCGGGGCACTGGCCGACCGGACGGACGGGGCAGTCCTCCTCGCAGGCGGTGATGCGCAGGGTGCGCTCGGCGCGCTGCGTCGCGCCTGGTCGGCCTGGCACGACCTCGACGCGCCGTACGAGGCGGCGCGGACCAGGCTGCTCATCGGGCGATCGTGTCGCGCCCTGGGCGACGAAGACACCGCCAGGATGGAGTTCGAGGCCGCCGCCGACGCCTTCCGAGCGCTCGGCGCGCGACCGAGCATGGCCGAGGCCGACGCATTCACGCAGAAGGCCGGCACGGCGCCCGGCGGCCTGACGCGGCGCGAGATCGAGGTGCTCCGGCTCGTGGCCACTGGCAAGACGAACCGAGCCATCGCGACCGAGCTGGTCATCAGCGACAAGACGGTCGCCCGCCACGTCAGCAACATCCTGACCAAGCTCGACCTCCCCTCACGTGCTGCGGCGACCGCCTTCGCCTACGACCACGGGCTGGTCTAGCGGCCGCGGACTACACAGGAATACCCACGTCGCCGCCGTCGCAGATTGGTCATGTCGGCCGATGCGGCGGCACCCGGACAGCCCGTAGCGTGGTGACCGGCGACGGCCGATCTCGGTCGTCGCCTCCGACACGAACGAGGCGCGGCGCATGACGAACCCGACAACGCTTGCCCAGATGCCGCCGACCGAGCGATTCGACGTCGTCGTCATCGGCGGCGGACAGGCAGGGCTGGCGGCCGGCCACCACCTCGCCAGGCGGGGCCTGCGCTTCGTCATCCTCGACGCCGGCGATCGCGTCGGCCATGCGTGGCGGGATCGCTGGGACAGCCTGCGCGTCTTCACGCCGGCCCACTTCGACGCGCTGCCCGGTCTGCCCTTCCCGGCGCCGCGCAACTCGTTCCCGTCCAAGGACGCCGTGGCCGACTATCTCGAGACCTACGCGGCACGCCACCAGCTCCCGATCCGGACCGGCCACCATGTCGACGAGCTCGGGCCCACCGAGGACGGTCGTGCCGGCTACGTCGTCCGGGTCGGCGAACGACGCTTCGAAGCCGATCAGGTCGTGGTCGCGACCGGCGCCCATGATCGCCCGTACGTCCCCGAGTTCGCCCACGACTTGGACCCGTCGATCCGCCAGCTGCACGCGAGCGCGTACCGGCACCCGAGCCAGCTCCAGGAGGGCGACGTGCTCATCGTCGGCGCCAGCAACTCGGGCGCCGAGATCGCGCTCGACGTGGCGGGTCGCCACCGGACGTTGCTGGCAGGGCGGGACGTCGGCGAGATCCCGATCGACGCCTACGGGCGCTTCGCTCCAGTCATCGACGCCGTCATCGTCTTCGCGGCCCAGCACATCCTGACGCTCGGAAACCCCATCGGCCGTCGCGCCGCCGAGGGACGCGAGCACGGCGAGCCGGTCGAGCGTGCCCGTTCAGGGAAGCAGCGGGATGCCGGTGTGGAGCGGGTCATCGGACGCGTCGTCGGCGCCCGCGACGGTCTGCCGCTGCTCGAGGACGGCCGTACGTTCGCGGTGGCCAATGTCATCTGGGCCACGGGCTATCGACAGGACTTCGGCTGGATCAAGCTGCCGGTCGTCGACGACGACGGCTGGCCGATCCATCGACGCGGCGTGGTCCCATCAGCGCCAGGCCTCTACGTCCTCGGGCTGCCGTTCCTGTGGTCGATGTCGTCGGCGCTCATCGGGGGCGTCGGCCGGGACGCCGCGTACATCGTCGACAGGATCGCGCTTCGAGCGACGTCGACGAGCAGCCGCCGCAGGGGCGATGTGCCGAGCCTGACGACGGCGACCTGAAGCGACCGGGTCGTCGTCGCCGTCGCCGTCGGCAGGTTGCGCGCGTTCGGCAGCGCTACGGGGCGAGAGCGGCGCAGAGGTCGCGTGCCTTGCCCTTGAACGAGTGGCTCAAGACGTTGAAGTCCGCGTCGACGACGTCGTTCAGGTGGCCGCGGAAGTAGAACATGTTCGGGCCACCGACATCGGTCGGGAAGTAGGCACCGATGACCCCGCCGACTCCGCGGACGTCGATCTGGCCGCTCGCACGGAGGAGCAGATCGAAGGGGCCGTAGACCAACACCGTCACCGCTTCGCCGGTCGTCACGTTCGAGACGCGCACACGGGATGGTCCGACCGTGCGGATGAGCTGGTCGCCGTTCGCCCGCACGGGATACGTGAGGACGTGCTGGTGGTTGGTCACGGTGTCCCAACTCACCGCGAAGGGACAGCTCAGCCCGGCTTCGAATTCGACGTGGATGTCCTCTGCCTTCGAGACCTGGACGCCACCGCCTGCAGCCGCGGCCGGGGCGACGGCCACGAGAGCAAGGGCAAGTGCCGCAAGGACCGCGATCAGTCGGGCGCGCATGACGGACACCTCCTGCGGGCGATCGGGCCGGTAACCGTCGCTGCGCTGTCTGCGGTACGACGCCCGAGGTGTGCCTGGCTTCGCCAAGGCCGGCATCTTGGCGCTGCGCCCGACGACCGTCAAGACCTCTCGTCAGTTCCCGAACCAGCCCGGGGGCAATCCATTAGGAAGTGACGCCCCCGACATCCCGTCCGGGCTGATGCTGATCGTGATCGGCAGCTTGCCGACGACACCGGGCGGGACGTCAGGAGCCGTGAAAAGCGGGCCCTCATCAGGCCGACCCGGGTTGATCCAGATGGCCCACGTGCGCCCGGCCGGGATGTCGAAGGTCACATCGATGGCGGTCAGCGGCGGGATGGTGCCCGGCGTGACGCGCCCGACGACCGGTCCCATCGGCATCGTGTCCTCGGCGACGACGATGACCGCCGGCTGAGCGCTCTGATTCTCGACGGTGATGATCCAGCGGCGCCCGCCGGGGAGCAGGCCCTGGTCTGCGTTCGGAATGAGACTGCTACAGCCGGCGATCGTCACCGCCAAGGCCACGACGGCGAGAACGCGATACGGGCGGGCGGTGACCATCAACGGCGCGGGCAACCTCAGGGCGTAGCGCCTGGATCATAGATCTCGGCCGATGCTGCACCACCACGGCCACCCGCGACGAGCACCGTGCCGTTGGGCAGGAGCGTCGCGGTGTGGTACTGCCTGAGCCCCATCGTGTCCGGCGCAGCGGTCCACGTCCTCGTGCGCGGGTCGTAGAGCTCGTTGCTTCGATGGTCGTTGGGGACGCCGCCCACGACGAGCACAGTGCCGTCGGGCGCGAGGGCGGCGACGTAGGGCAGCAGGGTCGCGGTGTACGTCCCGAGGCGCACGTGCTGCGGAGAGCCGGTCGAGCTCCAGGTGCCCGTGCTCGGGTCGTACAGCTCTGCCACGTTGTTGCCCTCGTAGGCCGCGACGAGCACCGTGCCGTCGGGGAGCAGCGTGGCCGTGAAGTCGTGGCGGCCATTGGCCATCGATCCAGTGGCGGTCCACGCGCCGGTGCTCGGGTCATACAACTCGGCGGATCGGGCGGAACTCACCGAGCCCGCGACGAGCACCTTCCCGTCGGGCAGCAGCGTCGCCGTGTGGTAGACGCGGCCTTCGCTCATCCGCCCGGTCGCGCTCCATGAATCCGTGGCCGGATCGTAGAGGTCGGCCACCTCCAGCTGGACGTTGCCGCGAAACCCGCCCGCGACGAGCACCCGGCCGTCGGGCAGGAGCGTGGCGGTGTGGCCCCTGCCGTGGACCCCGCTCATCGGTCCGGTCGCGGTCCATGTCCCGGTGTCGGGATCGTAGAGCTCGGCGGACGCGATCGGCTCGTTCTGGTTGTCGCCTCCTACCACCAGGACGCGGCCGTCAGGGAGCAACGTGGCGCTGTGCATGCGGGGCCGGGCATCGATCATGTCCCCGGTCGCGGTCCACGAGTGGGTGGTCGGATCGTAGAGCTCGCTGGATGACGCGTCGTAGATGCCGCCCCCGGCGACCAGGACTCGACCATCTGGCAACAGGGTCGCGGTGTGACCTTCTCGGGGCTCGGTCATGGACCCGGTGTAGGTCCAAGCTCCGTGGCCGCTCGCTGCGGGCGACGCGGTGGCGGACGGCGATGGCGACGGTTCGATGGTCGGTGAGTCGCTCGGCAGGGCGACCGACGTCGACTGGAGCAGTCCAGACCCAGCGAGCAACCCGCCGCCCACGGCCATGGCAGCCAGCAGGGCGGCGGCCGCCAGCCACGCCACTCTGCGCGAGCCCGCGAACCGGGTGGTCGACGGCGACGCTCGGGTGAGGGCGACCAGCCCCGACCGGAGCGCCATCGGTGCGACGTCATCGACGGGCACGCGGGCCCGGTAGAGGGCCTGGAGGCGCCCTTCGAGCTCACGGTCAGTCATCGGATGTCCCTTCCGTGCCCTGCGCGGCCAGGGCTTCGTGGAGGTACTTGAGGGCGTGGTGGAGGCGCGAGTGGACCGTCCCTTCTGGGATGCCCAGGCGGCTGGCGATGGCGTCGATGGGCAGGTCCCGGAAGTAGCGCAGCGCGACGACGACCTGGTGATCGGCCGAGAGCGTGGAGAGCGCCGTCTCGAGGAAGTCGCGGTCGTGCGTCTGATCGAGGGGATCGCCGGCGGCGAGAGCCACCTCGGTCGAGATGTCCGTCGCCTGCCAGCGTGATGTCCGTCGGAGACGGTCGCGGCAGATGTTGACGAGGATCCGATCGAACCACGGCTCGAAACGCGCTGGATCTCGCAGCGAGGACCACTTGCGCCAGGCCTGGACGAAGGCGTCATGCGTCGCGTCCTGCGCCTCGGTCGGGTCGCGCAGGATGGCGCGGGCCAGGCGATAGCCGGCGTCGAGATGCTCGTCGGCGAGGCGCAGGAAGGCGGTCGCCCGCGCGCTCGACGGCTCGACCTCGATGGTCCGGCTATCGGGCAACTCGATGACCTCGGACGTGCGGCTCACGATGACATGACGAACGAGCCCCCCGAAACCTTCAACCGAGGTTCGTGGTGACGCTCGGCAGCATCCGCTCGACTCCGTCGAGGATGAGGTCGAGGCCGAACGCGAACTCGCTCACCTCCTCGGCATCGGACGGCTCGATGTGCTCGTCGATGTGCTCGAGGAGGTACGGGAAGTCATCGGCGGAGAGCGTCTGGCGGAAGGCGCCGGCCAGCTCCGCCAACTCCTCGTCGGTGCGGAACGGGAAGGCCGACTGCCAGAGCGTGAAGCCGGTGATGTGGCAGTCGATGGCGTGGTAGGCGTGGTCGGTCTGGGCGGCTGACAGGCCGGCCCCGCGGAGCGTTCCCAGGACAGCCTCCATGAACGCCAGCCGCGCCGGGCTTGGCCCGACCGACTGGACCAGGCCTGCCGCCCAGGGATGGCGGATGAGCGCGTCGCGCGCGGCCATCGCGCCGCCACGCAGGTCCGCTTTCCAGTCGCCCGTGTGGGGGAAGACGATCTCGGCCTGGATGAGGCCGACCATGTCCGCCCGCAGCTCATCCTTGCTGGCGACGTAGTAGTAGAGCGACATGGCCTCGACGCCGAGCGCCTGAGCCAGCCGACGCATCGAGAGCGCCTCGAGGCCCTCGGCGTCGGCCAACTCGACGGCAGCCCGAAGCACTCGTTCACGGGTCAGCGGCGTTCGCGCCTCGAGCCGCTCCGCGCTGGCACGTTCGACGTTGGTCACCGAAGGCTCCGGCTTGACATTCTTACGGTGTACGGTACCATGCCCATCACGGTCTTACACTGTAAGACCAAGGACAGGCGGGGGGTGGACAGGAGCGGGACATGGATGCGACGACGAGCCTCTCGACATCGAGCGTGGCGGCCGAGCCGACACGAGAGCGGACGACCAGCCACGCGACACCAGGCACGATGCTGGCGATCACCTTCCATCGATTCGGCTCGTCGAGCGTGCTGGAGCGTAGCGAGGTGGCCATCCCCGCGCCGGCCCCCGACCAAGTCCTCGTGCGCGTCCGGGCGAGCTCGGTCAACCCGGTCGACTGGCACGGCATGCGGGGCGAGCCGATGCTCGTCCGGATGAGCGCCGGCTGGCGACGGCCCAAGGATCCCCGCCTGGGGGCGGACGTGGCCGGCGTCGTCGAGACCGTCGGGGCCGAAGTGACCGATCTCGCGGTCGGCGATGAGGTCTTCGGCATGGGCGTCGGCACCTTCGCCGAGTTCGTCGTCATCTCGGGGAAGGGCGTCGTCCGCAAGCCCGCCGACATCAGCTTCGAGGAGGCGGCCGCCATCCCCGTGGCGGCGACCACGGCGCTCCAGGGCCTGCGCGACGTCGGTCGCCTCCAGGCCGGTCAGTCCGTCCTCGTCAACGGTGCCTCCGGAGGCGTCGGCAGCTTCGCGGTCCAGCTTGCCCGCGCGCTCGGGGCGAGCGAGGTGGTGGGGGTCTGCAGCTCGCGGAACGTCGAGCTCGTCGCCACGTTGGGCGCTGATCGGGTCGTCGATTACACGCGCCAGGACTTCCTCAAGGACGGCCGCCGCTACGACGTCGTGTTCGACACGGCCGGCAGCCGCTCGGTGCGCTCGATGCGACAGGTCGTCGCGCCCAGGGGCACGCTGGTCATCTGCGGCGGGCAGCCCGGCCGCTGGCTCGGGCCCGTGAGCCGCTGGATCGCCGGTTCGGTGCTCACGCGCCTCGGGTCGCAGCGGTTGCAGGCCTTCCTCGCGCATCGCGATCGCGACGACTTGCTCTACCTGCGCGATCTCGTCGAGGCCGGCACACTGCGGCCGGTCATCGACCGCCGCTATCCACTGGCCGAGGTGCCCGACGCGATCGCCTACCTCGAGGCCGGCCACGCACGGGGCAAGGTCGTCATCACCGTCTGACGGCGCGGATCGGCGCCAGGCGCTTCAGCCTCTCCGACCAAGCGCGAGCAGCCGCTGGCGCTCCTCGGGCGGCAGCTTCTCGATGGCGTTCCGAAGGGTCGACCGCGGCATCGTCGCGGCGTGGGTCTCGAGGAACGCATCGAGCCGCTCGGCATCGTGGTCGCCGGCGTGCCGGAGCGCCCAGCCGACCGCCTTGCGAACGAGCTCGTGCTCATCGTCGAGCAGGCGTCCTGCGATCCGGTACGTGTCGTCCAGCTCCTCGCGCCGGATGAACGCGAAGGTCGCCGTGATCGCCGAGCGCCGGCGCCACGGATCGTCCGACTCGGCGAGGTCGTCGAGGACATCCCGGGGACGATCGACGAGGGAGCGCCCGAGCACCTCCCAGGCGCCGAGGTCGACAAGGTCCCAGTCGTCGATGCGGTCGTGGCGGCGGAGGTAGAGGGCCGCCAGCGCCTGGAGTCGGTCGGCCGTCGTGGCCCGCGCCTTGGCCTGCTCCGCCAAGATCCGCACCGCGCCGGCACGGACCTCGTGGGCGTCGTGCTCGAGCAGCCGCTCGATCTGGTCGAGGTCCAGGCTCGCGAAGTCGCGAGCGGCCGCGAAGACCGCCCCCATCCGCACGCCGATGAACTCATGATGGCGCTCCGGGAAGTAGCGCCGATACTTCAGCCGTTCGGCCTCGGACGCCTCGCCCTCGAGCCGCGCGATGAAGGCTGCTGCGGTCGGATCAGTCGGGTGGGCGGGCATGGTGCTGCGGCGGGTAGTCCGCCTCGTCAGCCGGGCCGAGAGGCTGCGTGCAGTCGCACGGGGCCGGACACGCCTTTGAGCTCCACCGGGCCGATCTCCCGGAAGGCGACCTGTGCCCCGCCCGAGGCGTCGACCACCTCCTGGCTGACCAGGACCTCGCCGGGCCGGGCGTACTCGGCGATCCGTGCTGCGACGTTGACCGTCTGTCCGTAGTAGTCGCCCGCCTGGAAGATGACTGGACCGGCGTGCAAGCCGACGTGCGACGGCGGCAGCCCCGCCTCGGCCACGCCATCGACCATCTCGAGGGCGGCCGCGACCCCGTGACCAGGGTTCGGGAAGTGCAACATCACCCCGTCGCCGAGCCACTTCACCGGCCGGCCACCGTGTTTGACCGATGTGCGCTCCACCAGCCGCGCCAGCCTGGTCGCGAGGTCGGCTGCCGCGGCGTCTCCCCGCTCCTGGGTGAGCCGCGTGTAGCCGGTGATGTCGAGGAAGCACATGGCCGGGGGATGGTCAAGACGGCTCTTCAGGCCGGCCTCTGCCAGTGCAGCCTCAAAGCCTTCGATGATGTTGGCGGTATAGGCGTGGACCTCCTGTGCGTGGTAGACAGCCAGGAGGGCTGCATCGATACTCGCGGCCAGCTGCCCGGTGGCTGCGCCGGCGGCCGCCGCGATCTCGACCCCCGGACGCCCGGTCATCGGCCCGATCACATGGGCGCGGAACGCATCGGCCTCGGTAAGGGCGAAGCGCCGGAGGCTGTCGCCCATCGTGCGCATCGAGCTCTCGACGACCGCGGCCGGGTACCCGAGCCGCAGCTTGGCCTCAAGCATGGGCACGACGATGAGCTCGTTCTCGCGAACGAGATCCGACGGGATTGGTGCCGCTGAGCCGATCGCTTCGCGGATCATCATCAGCAGTTCGACCGGCACCCCGGTCTGGGTGCTCAGCTGCTCGAATGTCAGCCCGCTCAGAACGGCAAAGGTCTCGTAAGCCGGGTCGTCCAGGAAGTCGAGTGACAGTCGTCCGGTCTTCATCTCAGCCGCCAGTCCCTCGAGTGGCACGCCGCCCGCTTCAAGGGCGTGAGCCATCCCTGCCTTGCGAACGGCTCCGGCGGTGAAGCGACCATCTTCGCCCGGGGACAGGATGCCGAGCGCGACGTGCCGGCTCAGCTCCTCGACGCCGACCCCGGCTCGCTCGGCCGTCTCCGCTCTTGTGTACCTCTCCACGAACCCACTGTACCGCCCGTCGGCTGCGGCACGAACGGGGCGATCACCCGCCCCGGAGTGTCCGAGCCAGCCCAGCCCGAGTCTCATGCCAACCCACGAGACGATCCGGTTTGATGTCGCTGACCCACTGGCGTCTGTGCCCACGGGGCTGGAGGGCGAGGCCAGGACCTTGTCATCAACCGCAGCCCGAGAACAGTCTCGATCTCGAAGCGGCACTCGGCCGGCGTCCGTGACGGGGGAAGTGGAGCGGGAGACGGGATTCGAACCCGCGACATTCTGCTTGGGAAGCAGACACTCTGCCAGCTGAGTTACTCCCGCTCGGGAGGCGCCGATTCTAGCGCACGCTGGGGCACCGATCGTCGGGTTTCAAAGGACACCAGCAACGAAGGTCTCGTATCGCCGTTGTCGGCAGACCTCCGCAGCTCAGCGGCGACGCATGGGCGCCTGAGCGGTGACCATCCGGATGGCGCGCAGCATCCCGGTCGCTCCGAGTCCGTCCAGGATCGCCTCCGCCTCAGCGACTCCGCC
>DATBSD010000183.1:0-16189 GCA_036559965.1 Candidatus Limnocylindrales bacterium | reverse complement strand
ATCGGCCTCGGCGACCCGTTCGCGCCATCCTGGGGTCAACTCCTGGGCGCCTCGCAGGAGGCCGGTGCACCTGGCCTCGGTGCCTGGTGGTGGTACGTGCCGCCGGGCGTCTGCATCGTGCTCGTCGTGCTCGCGTTCACGCTCATCGGCGGCGCGCGCGACGATCTCCTCAACCCCAAGGCGCTGGGCCACCGATGACGATGCAGAGCGACCCATGAAGGACTTCGTGCCGCCGTCGGCCGACGCCGGCGAGCCGCTCGATGGACCGGCCGACGAGCAGCACCTCGAACCGGCGGAGGCGCCACCGCCGCTCGACTACGAGATCGCGCTCGAGCTCGACGCGGGAGCCGGCCTGACGCAGCGCATCGGCCGCCGCCAGTGGCCCTTGCCCAAGGGCGCCGACCCCGACGCGCCGCTGCTCGTGGTCGAGAACCTGACGACCGAGTTCGCGCTCGAGAAGACGACCGTCCACGCCGTCGACGGCGTTTCCTTCACGCTGCGCGATGGCGAGGCGCTGGGCATCGCCGGCGAGTCGGGCTGTGGCAAGACGACGACGGCACTCTCGCTCGTGCGCCTGCTGCCCAAGAACGCGCGCATCGCGGCCGGCAGCGTACGGATGTACGGGGTCGACCTCATCCCCAAGTCGGACGACGCGCTGCGACGCTACCGCTGGCGCGAGATCTCGATCGTCTTCCAGGGCGCCATGAACGCGCTCAACCCGGTGGTCAAGATCGGCGACCAGATCGCCGAGCCGATGCAGGAGCGCCTCCAGCTCTCGGAGTCGGAGTCGCGCAAGCGAGCGCGCGACCTGCTCGAGCGCGTGGGCATCCCGCGCAAGCGCGCCAACGCCTACCCGCACGAGCTCTCGGGCGGCATGCGCCAGCGGGCGATGATCGCCATGGCTCTCGCGTGCGACCCGGCGGTCGTCATCGGCGACGAGCCGACGACCGCCCTCGACGTGATGGTCCAGGCGCAGGTCCTCCAGCTGCTCGAGGACCTGCGCGAGGAGCTCGGGCTGTCGCTCATCCTCATCACCCACGACCTGTCGGTCATCGCCGAGACATGCGACCGCGTGCTCGTCATGTACGCCGGACGCGTGGCGGAGGAGGGACCGGTACGCGAGATCTTCGCCCGGCCCCGACACCCGTACACGCAGATGCTGCTGGGCGCCTTCCCCAACATCCACGCCGACCGGCGGACCCTGGGCACCATCCCCGGGTCGCCGCCGGACCTGCGCGACCCACCGAGTGGCTGCCGCTTCCATCCCCGATGCCCGCTGGTCATGGACGTCTGTCGGACCGAGCGCCCGCCGGAAGCGACCGTTGGCGACGGCGTGCGGGTGGCCTGCCACCTCTACGCGGCCGGCACGGCCGAGGATCCGGTCGCCGTGCCGCCGGCCGAGGCCATCGCATGACTGCCGAACGGCCCGCGGCCGACGCGCCACTCGTCCGGCTGGAGGGTCTCCAGGTCTGGTTCCCCATCCGGGGCGGCATCATGGATCAGATCCGTCGCCGTCCGCTCGGCTACGTCCATGCCGTGGACGGCATCGATCTCGACATCCACCAGGGCGAGGTGCTGGCGCTGGTCGGCGAGTCCGGCTCGGGCAAGACGACGACCGGGCGCGTCGTCGTGCGGCTGACGAAGCCGACCGGCGGCCGGATGCTCTTCGAGGGCGAGGACTCGGTGGGCCTCAAGGGCGACGCCGCGAAGGCCTATCGCCTGCGGGTGCAGCTCATCTTCCAGGATCCCTACGAGACGCTCGACCCCAAGCAGACCATCCGCGACTTCGTGGCCGAGCCGCTCGAGGTCAATGGCCTGGCCAAGGACCCGACGGAGCGCGAGGCGCGCATCTCGGATGCGCTCGAGGCGGCCGGCCTGCGACCGGCCTCCGACTTCCTGTTCCGCTACCCCCACGAGCTGTCGGGCGGGCAGCGCCAGCGCGTGGTCATCGCCGGGGCGCTCGTGCTCGGGCCGGCATTGGTCGTGGCCGACGAGCCCGTGTCCATGCTCGATGTGTCGATCCGGACGGAGCTGCTGTCGCTGATGCTCGACCTGCGCAAGGAGCGCGGGCTGACGTACCTGTTCATCACCCACGACCTGTCGCTGGCGTGGGTCATCGCCGATCGCATCGCGGTCATGTATCTGGGCAAGATCCTCGAGATCGGCCCCGCCGAGACCGTCATCCACGACCCGCGCAACCCGTACACACGGGCCCTGGTCAGCGTGCTGCCCACGCCCGAGCCGCCCGATGTGACCGCCGGCGCCCGCCGCTCACGGACCATCCTCCAGGGTGAAACGCCAGATGCCGCGTTCATCCCCAAGGGCTGCCGCTTCCACCCCCGCTGCCCGCTCGCATTCGACCGCTGTCGGGAGGAGGAGCCGCCACTCTTCGACGTCGGCGACGGGCACGCCTCGGCCTGTTGGCTGGTCGAGGGCGGCAAGCCGCTGCCGCCACTCGGCGACGTCGGCCTCGGGCGTGACGTCAGCGACCCGGCATCGCCTGCTCGATCGTCCGCAGCGACCTGACCGGCGAGAGGAGCACGAACAGGAAGGCGAACGTCTCGCCGATGGCGGCGACGTAGAGGGTCTCGTGGAGGCCGATGACGCCGCCCAGGATGCCGCCGATGACCGCGCCGAGCGGCATCGTGCCCCAGACCACGAAGCGCATGGTGGCGTTCATGCGGCCGAGCATCGCGTCGGGCGTGATGGCCTGGCGCAGGCTGACCTGACTGACGTTGTAGACGACCTGGCCCATGCCGACGAGGACCTGGCTGGCGAGCAGGAAGGGCAACGGGGACGCCTGCGGGGCGAGCGGCACGAGGAAGAGGGCCAGCCCCGCCACGAAGGCCGAGGCGACGATCGCCGGGCCGAGGCCGATGCGGCGCTGGATCCGGTCGGGCAGCAGGGCGCCGATGAGGAAGCCGATGCTGCCGACGCCGAAGACGATCCCGATGGTGCCCGGCGTCAGGCCCAGCACCTGGACGGCGTAGAGCACGAGCACCGACCAGCCGACGGCGCCGAAGAGGTTGGCGGTGCCCGTGCAGGCGGCGATGCTCCGGAGCAGTCGGTGCCGGCCGACGTAGGCCAGGCCCTCGCGGATCGAGCGCAGCATGCTCACCCGCTCGCCGGTCTCGTCGAGATGCGGCTCCGGTGCCGGTTCGGGTTTGCGGATGAAGAGCAGGAAGACGGCCGACGCGACGAAGCTGGCGGCGTCGAGGGCGATGGCGATGGGCGCCCCGAGGACGCCGACCAGCCCGCCGCCGACCGGTGGCCCGGCCACGGCCGCCGCAGAGCGGCTGATCTCGAGCTTGGCGTTGCCGTCCACGAGGCGCTCGCGGTCGACGAGCGCTGGCAGGTATGACTGGTAGGCGACGTCGAAGAAGACGGTCAGCATGCCGACCGTCAGCCCGACGACGTAGAGCTGGGGCATCGAGAGCACGCCGAGCACGAAGGCGATCGGGATCGAGGCCAGCAGCGCCGCCCGGCCGAGGTCGGCCACGATGAGGATCGGCCGCCGCCGCAGGCGATCGACCCACACCCCGGCCGGCAGCCCGACGAGCAGGAACGGCAGCGTGTCCATGGCGTTGAGCAGGCCGACCTCGAACGGCGTCGCAGCGAGCACGAGGATGGCCGCCAGGGGCATCGCCAGGCCGGTGATCTGGCTCCCGAACTGGCTCACGGTCTCGGCCGTCCAGAGCCGCAGGAAGTCGGGGTGGCGCCAGAGGCTCCGCGCCGTCGGCGCCGGGCTCGACGCGGCGCCGGCCGTGGTCAACGCAGGGCGGCCACGAGCAGCCCGTCGCCGATGGGCAGGATGGTCGCCGAGAAGGCCGGGTCGGCAAGCACGGCTGCGCCGAACGCGCGCAGGGCTTCGGTCTCGCGGTCGCGGCCGCCAGGCTCGTCAGGCCGGGCGGTCCGGCCGTGCCAGAGGACGTTGTCGGCGACGACCAGGGCGCCCGGCGCCAGGCGCGGCCGGAGCGCGTCGAGGTAGGCCGCGTACTCGTGCTTCAACGCATCGATGAAGGCCAGGTCGAACGGCCCGGCGAGCGCCGGATCATCGGCCGCGAAGGCGTCCAGCGCGGCCCGGTTGACGACGCGGATCCGGTCGTCGGCGATGCCAGCCTGGCGCCACCAGCCGCGCGCCAGGTCGGTGCGCGACGCGTCGGGATCGATGGTCGCGATGGTCCCGTCGGCCGGCTGGCCGAGCGCCATGCAGAGCGTCGAGTAGCCATACGCGGTGCCGACCTCGACGATCCGCCGGCGGCCCGAGGCGAGCACGCGCAGGACCCGGCCGCTGGCGCGATCGAGGATGGGCACGCGGGGCGACTCGGCCGCGGCCTCGATGGCCAGCAGGGCCGGCTCGACCGGCGATGATGCCGCCTCGATGGCGTCGAGATCGACCTGGTCGGGGACGTAGTCGCGAGCTTTCATGGCCTGGCTCCTTCAGTGGCGACCGATGAAGCGGGCCAGGCTGATGCCGCTCGGCGGCTTGCCCGTCCGCTCGGCCTTGGCGTCGATGCCTGCGAACGCCTGCTGGGCGTAGCGGACGCCGATGATGCGCAGCGGCTCCGGCTCCCAGTTCGGGGAGCGGTGGTTCGTCGTCGGCAGCTCCGTGAGCGCGGACGGCGTCTCGAGGATGAGGTCGGTCAGCGTCCGCGCGGCGAGGTTCGTGTTGGCGACGCCGTGGCCGAGGTACGCCCGTGCCGATGCGACGCCGGTCGCCGGGTCATGGCTGAACGACGGCATCCAGTCGCGGGCCATGCCCAGCGGGCCGCCCCAGGCGTGGCTGAAGCGGACGTCTCCGAGCGACGGGAACCAAGCGCGGACCATGCCGCGAAGCATCTCGTGGGTCGGGTCGTGGCGCTCGAAGTCGGGCGTGATGGTCGACCCGAAGTGGTACGGCGCGCCGCGTCCGCCGAAGAGGATCCGCCCGTCCGGCGTCCGGGCCAGGTAGTCGATGGTCAGCCGGAACGAATGCACGCACTCGCGATCGGCCCAGCCGATCTCCGCCCACTGGGCGTCGGTCAGCGGCTCGGTCAGGACGATGAGCGAGAACATCGGGATGAGCTGGCGGTGGAGCTGCTTGAGCCGGCTCAGCCAGGCCTCGCCGGCGAGGACGACGGTCGTGGCGGTGACGTCGCCGCGCTCGGTGTGCAACACCGGCCGACTGCCGGCAACCCCGCGTGAGGTGTCGGCGGCGACACCGGGCGTGAACGCGGTCACGGCCGTGCCCTCGTGGATGGTCGCGCCGCGTCGCTCGACCGCGCGAGCCAGGCCGCGGACCAGCTTGCCGGGGTGGATGGCGGCGCAGTCGGGCGTGTAGGCGCCGCCCATCGCGCCGGCCACACGCAGCCGCGCGCCGAGCTGCGCTGCGTCGAGCCGTTCGAACCGGTCGCCGAAGCCGAACCGCTCGTAGACCTCGAGCATCTCGTCGAGCGCCGGCAGCTGCGCCGTGCCGCGGGCGATGGAGAGCTGGCCGCCCTTCTGCCAGTCGATCGCGATGCCTTCTTCGCCGGCCGCCCGGCCGACCTCGTCGAGGGCCTCGATGCTGGCTGTGGTCATCGCCCGCGCCGCTGCCGTCCCGTGGCGCCGAGCGAGCTCCGGGATGGAGATGTTGAGCTCGGGCACGACCCACGACCCGTTGCGACCGGAGGCGCCGAAGCCGGCCACGGCCTGCTCGAGGATGACGATGCGCAGGGACGGCTCGCGGCGAAGCAGGTAGAGGGCCGTCCAGAGGCCGGTGTAGCCGGCGCCAAGGATTGCCACGTCGGCCTCGGTCGGGCCGTCGAGCGGGGGTCGTGGCGTCAGGTCGTCGCCGCAGGTCTGGAGCCAGAAGGAGCCCGCGGTCGGGTCGGTCGGAGCCCCCGCGGGTCGGTCGGTCATGGCAGCGCCGGTCACGCGCGCAGGACCTCGCCGTCGATGCGCGCGACCAGCTCGGGGCTGTCGTTGCGGACGGAGTTGACGAGCGTCGAGACCGGATAGGCCTCGAGCAGGACGGAGGACGGCTCGAGCACGCCGCGCAGCTCGGCCACGTCGTCGACCGTCGGATCGAGCCAGCGCTGCCACGCTTCGGGCGGCAGGATGACCGGCATCCGATCGTGGATGGGGGCCATGAACGCATCGGCCGCGGTGGTCACGATGGCACAGCTCCGCAGCCATTGCTCGCTGAGCGGCTCCTTCCATGGTGACCAGATGCCGGCCATGGCCAGCGGCGCACCGTCGCGGCGATGGATGAAGAAGGGCTGCTTCGCGACCTTGCCGCCGCGCTGGGGATCGCCGTTCGGGAGATCCGGCTGGCGGCGCCACTCGTAGAAGCCGTCGGCCGGGATGAGGCAGCGTCGCTTGCGCACACTGGCCCGATAGGCCGAGCTGGTGAAGATCGTCTCAGCCCTGGCGTTGATCATCGAGGCACCGACCTTGGGGCTGTCGGCCCACGCGGGGATGAGGCCCCAGCGGAGGGTCGTCAGGAGGCGCCGGTCATCGGGCGGCTGCACGACCGCGACGATGCCATCGGTCGGCGCGACGTTGAAGCGCGGCTCGGCCGCTTCGACGAGCGACTCGGCGTCGAAGACGTCGGCCAACTCCGCCGTCGGGCGCTGCTGGGTGAACCTGCCGCACACCGCCCGATGGTGGCACAGTTGCCTGATGGCGTTGCGCTCCCCGCTGGCCGATCGCTGGTCGCTCGATCCCGACGTCGTGTTCCTCAACCACGGCTCGTACGGCGCCTGCCCGACCGACGTCCTGGCCGCTCAGCGGGCCTGGCAGGAGCGCATGGAGCGGGAGCCCGTGCGCTGGTTCAACGAGCAGCTCCAGCCGGCGCTCGACGAGGCACGCGCTCGCGTCGCTGCGTTCCTGCACGCCGAGGGCGACGATCTGGCCTTCCTGCGCAACGCGACGACCGGCGTCAACGTGGTGCTGCGCTCGCTGCGCTTCCAGCCCGGCGATCGCATCCTGGCCGCCGACCACGAGTACAACGCGTGTCTCAACGCGGCCGCCTATGTCGCCCAGCGCGACGGCGCGACGCTCGACGTGGCGACGCTCCCGTTCCCGATCGACGATCCCGACGACATCGTGGAGCGCGTCCTGGATGCCGTCCGACCGCGCACGCGCCTGGCGGTGCTGAGCGCCTTGACCAGCCCGACGGCCGTCGTCATGCCCATCGAGCGGCTGGCCCGCGAGCTCAGCCGGCGCGGCGTCGAGGTGCTCGTCGACGGCGCCCACACCCCCGGCCAGATGCCCGTCGATCTGACCGACCTGGCGGCCGCCGGCGTGAGCTACTGGACCGGCAACGCCCACAAGTGGCTGTGCGCGCCGAAGGGCAGCGGCATCCTCTGGGTCCGGCACGACCGTCAGCCGGACATCCGGCCGCTCGTCATCTCGCACGGCGCCAACGATCCGCGCACCGACCGCAGCCGCTTCCGGCTCGAGTTCGACTGGCCTGGCACCGACGACTGGTCGGCCGCGCTGGCCATCCCCGATGCCATCGACGTCATGGCCGGCATGGTCGGTGGCGGCTGGCGCGAGGTCATGGCGCGCAACCACGCCCTCGCCATCGCCGGTCGCGACCTCGTGTGCGACCGGCTGGGCCTCGAGCCAGCGACGCCGGACGCGATGCTGGGGGCGATGGCGGCGGTCCTGCTGCCGGTGCCGCCGGCGGCCAGCTCCGCCCTCTCACCGCTCGACAGCGACCCCATCCAGGCGGCGCTCCTGGCCCGCCACCGGATCCAGGTCCCGGTCCTGCCATGGCCGACGCTCTGGACGCCGGGCCGGACCGGGTCGACGCCGAGCGGCCGCCTGCTGCGCCTCTCGGCGCAGCTCTACAACAGCCTCGGCGCTTACGAGCTGCTGGCCGAGGCGCTGGCCGAGCTGGTCGGTGCCTCGTCGCTCGGCTCCGGCGCCGCCTGAGGCTCGCGCAGGTTGCGCAGCGTCAGCTCGACGAGGCCGGCGAGGCTCGCCAGCAGGATGGCCACTGCCAGGTCGACGATGATCGCGATGAGGGCGAAGACGACGACCGCGACGATCGCGCCACGGATGCCGCCCATGTGCTCGCTCGCCCAGCCCGCGCGATCGTCCGTCGAGGCCAGCTCCAACCAGCTCGGACGGCCGAGCACGTAGGCGACGACGACCACCACGATGCCGGCGATAGCGACCCAGATGAGCATGCTGCGCAAGTCCGTGATGGCAGCTGTGAAGATCGCCCCGACCGCGGCTGCCCCCTGGGGATCGGCGACGTTGGAGACCACGTAGTCTCGGCCGAACCGGACGCCGATCCCGAGCAGCATCAGGCCAGCGACGGCCCCGAGCCCGACGGCCATGACCATGCGGCGTCGATGCTGCGCGAGCACGACCGCGCCGAGCAGCAGGAGGACCGTCAGGACGACGCTGCCGATGGTGATGAGGTCGAACGCCTGGACGATCCCCTGTGCCTTCTCCAGGCCGGCCGCCTCGAAGAGCGGGATGGCCGCAAAGTCGTCCGGGAGGGTGACGCCGAGCGTCCGCTCGAGGAGCGCACGGCCAGCCGTCCCGAGCGCGAAGCCGGTGACGTCGGGGAGTTGGGCGTCGGCCGGGATGATGCCCGTCTGCTGGAGCTGCCGGAGGACCGCATCGATGAGGGGATAGACGTCGAGATAGACCACACCGTCGCGCGTCTGGAGGACGGTCGTGTCCCCGCGCAGGAAGGCCACGATCTTTTCGTGCAGGGCGCGGTTGGCGTCGACCCACACGGTCTGGAACTGGGGTGACACCAGGACGTTGCCGACGACCTTCTCGAGTGTCTGCTCGATCTGGTCCACGATGGGCGCGGCGATGATGGCCGCGGGACCCGGCAACACCTGCTCCAGGCGACCCTGGACGTCGATGGCGTCGACGACGCCGGTCGCGACCTTGGAGCTGACTGCGACGATCACGGCCGGTTCGCTGGAGACCGTCGCGACCATCGCCGCGTAGCGGTCGCTGTTCAGCAGCACCTGGTGCGCCCAGACGGTCACGCCGCTGAGGACGATGGAGAGCGAGCCCAGGACGAGGAGGAGCCCGGCCAACAGGGACCGTGCGCGTGGGCGACGTCGACTGGTGCGACTCGGCTGGGGATCGCCGGCGATCGCCGGCGCGGCGCCGTCCCCTGACGTCCCGGCGGCGGGCTCGGCCGGGGGCACGGGAGCCACTGGGACCGCTGGCTCCGGGCCTGAAGGTGGCGCTTGGGATGGCGGGTGCTGAGGGTCGGTCATCGCGGTCACGTCCCGGGCTGCGGCCGCGGACTGCGGCATCGCACCGAACCCTAGCGAATCGACGGCCGCCCGTCGCGCCACAAACCCGGCGCGAGGCGCCACAGATGAGGTCGCGGTAGCCGCGGGCGGCCGGTTCCCGCGCGCTACACTCGGGCCATGCCCAACGGAACTCGGCGGGACCTCCCGTTCGGTGTGGTGGTCGTCGCCCTCGGGTTCCTGCTCAACGCCATCCTGTTCGCCCTCGTCCTGGCCGGTATCCGGGAGGGCACGAAGCTGGCCGAGGACGCGCTTGCCGCGGCCGGCTGGCTGATGCCCGGCTACCTCGTGCTCATCGTCATCAACGTGCTCATCGCCATCCTCCTCCTCCGCGGACATCCGCTCGGCTGGGTGCTGGCGATGCTCTTCGTGTGTGTCGCCCTGGGGACGTACCTCGTGGGCTGGTGGCTGGGCACGGCGGAGTACGTGCGCATGGCCATCTTCTCGGCCATGGCCCTGTACATGAACCAGCGTGAGGTCCGAGCGGCCTTCGCTCCGACCGACCCGCCTGCCTCTGGATCGGCGGCCAGAGACCCCGAGCCGGCGGACGGGTCATGAGCGCGTCCGCCGAGGACCTCGCCCTTCTCCGGCGCTTCGAGCCCGTGGTGCGCTACACCAAGGGCGAGTTGTTCTTCCCGACCGGCGTCGACGGCTACTTCGCCGAGTGCGATCTGTTCGTCGGCGCCAGCCAGCGTGACCGACGCCAGCTCGTGCCACATGGCCAGCTCGATGCCGAGAAGCTCATCGGTCGCACCGTCCCGCCCGGCGAGAACCTCTACCTCCGCCTCGTCCAGGCGCCGCTCACCGGCCTCGACCTGGCGCGCTGGAATCGTCGGCCGGAGCGACCGGTCTTCCATGCGCCTGGCCGGCTGTCGCGAGTCGGCCTCTTCGCCAGGCTGGTCGACGCCGGCTTCACGGCGTCGCTGCTGCTGCGCGGGACCGTCCCCGGCGGCACGGCCGCTGCTGCGCAGGTCAAGTACGAGCGGGCGCGGGCGGCCGACCCCGCCTACCGCTATCACGCACGGGTCGTGCGCCAGGACGGCTGGCTGGTCCTGCACTACCTGTGGTTCTACTTCATGAACGACTTCCGATCCACCTTCAGCGGGGCCAACGACCACGAGGCCGACTGGGAGCAGGCCCTCATCTACCTCGAGGAGCCGCCCGGCGAGGCCCCCCGCCCGGTCTGGATCGCCTGCGCCGCCCACGACTACACGGGCGACGACCTCCGCCGACGATGGGACGATCCGTTGCTCGTCAAGGAAGGCGAGCACCCCGTCCTCCACGCGGGCGCCGGCTCCCATGCGTCGTACTTCGAGCGTGGCGAATACCTGACGGTGGTGCCGCTGCCGGCGCTCCGCGGCGTCAAGGGACTGCTGAGCGCGATCCGCGACTTCTGGCACTACACGCTCCGACAGCCGGATCCAGGCGACCTGGCGCAGTCGCTCGAACGTGCCCTGGCGGTGCCGTTCATCGACTATGCGCGCGCCGACGGTCTGTCCATCGGGCCCGGCCAGCCGGCGGCATGGACGCCCGTGCCGATCGACGACGAGACCCCATGGGTGGACGGGTATCGAGGGCTGTTCGGGCTGGACACCCGCGACCGTTTCGCCGGAGAACGGGCACCGGCCGGGCCCAAGTACACGCGCACGGGCAATGTCCGGCAGTCCTGGAACGACCCGGTCGGATTTGCAGGGCTGTCCAAGGTCACCCCGCCGTACCGTCTGGCCGCGGTGCTCCGGGAGCGCCTCGACGCCCTGCATGCCGAGCTTACGGCGGCGGAGGACCAGACGATCGAGCAGGCGGATGCCCTCAAGCCGCTCGAGGCCGAGGTGCACGCGTTGGCGCAGTTCGCGTCGCTGGCGACCGTGCACCAGGCACGCAGCGCCGAGCTCGCGGCAGCCGAGGACAGCCTGGGGAAGCAGCGGTCCGACGTCGCCCGGCTGCGCGACACGATCGACGCCGTCGAGATGGAGCTCCAGAGCGTCGAACGAGGGGACCGCGGCTCGCCGACCGCTCATCTCGAGCATGCCATGCACCCGATGCCGCCGGAGAGCGCGCGTTATGGGCGGTTGGTCGAATTCTGGTCCGCGATCAGCATCGGCCTGCTGCTGCTGGTCGAGGTCGGCTTGCTCGCGGCAGGCGTGCCGGTCGGTCTCTCCCTCCTCCTGGGCGTCGGTGGCTACGGGCTCATCGAAGCGGCCTTCCGCCGTCGATTGACCATCATCATCCTCCGCCTGGCGCTGCTGCTTGCGGTCCTCAGCCTGGCCATCCTGGCCGTGACCTACTCGTCACAGCTCATCGTCGTCGCCATCGTCGGGCTGGCACTCATCATCCTGGCCGACAACCTGCGCGAGATCCGCCGCTGAGCGGATACGCCGTTCGGCGGAGTGCAGAAGGCCTTCCCCTGCGTGCTACGCTGCCCGGAGCGACCTTCGGCGGTCGCCGGTCGTCGCTCGACGACCGCTCGACAGGAGGCATCGAGTAGCGAGGGATCGCCCAAGACCCTTGCCCGGCGGGGACACCGCACGGCGCGTGCGCCCGCCATTCGACTCCGGTCCCACGCTCAAGAGGGAGGTTCTACCGACCCATGGACATCCAGACACTGTTGCTCGGCGTGCTCGCCATCGCCATCGGGGCGGCGGTCGCGTTCGCCGGCTACAAGTTCTTCCTCTTCCTGCTGCCGCTCTTCGGCTTCGTGGCCGGCTTCTGGATCGGATCGCAGGCCATGACCGAGCTGTTCGGCTCGGGCTTCCTCGTCGAGGTCACGAGCTGGGTCGTCGGCGTCGTCGCCGGCATCATCCTGGCCGTCGGCTCGTACTTCTTCTGGTACATCGCCGTGGTCGCGCTGTTCGGCGCCGTCGGCTTCTGGCTCGGCGACGCGGTCATGACGGCCATCACCCCCGATGCCGGCTTGCTCATCTTCATCGTCGGGCTTGTCGTCGGTGTCGCCTTCGTCCTCGGCGCCATCGCGCTCCGCTTCCCGAAGTGGGCCGTGCTGGCCATCACCGCGATCGGCGGTGCGGGGGTCGCCGTCAGCGGCCTGCTGCTCATCCTTGGCACGATCACCATCGAAGCCATGCAGGACGGCCCGTTCACGGCGGCCTGGAACGCAGGTCCAATCTGGGCCCTCATCACCCTGGCCGTCGCGGTCGCCGGCTTCTTCGCCCAGGATCGCTCGACCAAGGACTTCGAGCTCGATATGACCCGTTATCGCGACTATTCGCCCTCGACCGTCTGACCATCGCCACGATCTCGCCGCCCCGATGCCCGCCGGGTCCGCCCGGCGGGCATCACCGTGTCCGCGTCAGAAGAGCCAGTCGAGACCCGAGAAGACGAGCACCGAGCCGATGATCAGGACCACGATGGCGCTCGTCCGGCCGCCGGCGTGCTGGAGCGATCGGTCGGTGAGACCCTGGAGCCTGACGAGTCGCGCTGGTGCGACGAAGGAGATGACGATCGGGAACCAGAGCATGAGCTGGGCGACCACGAGCATCGTGACGAGCAGCACCGCCTGGGCCGTCGGGCCGACCGGGCTGCGGGCGATCCACGAGCCGCCGATGGCCATGATGATGAGCCGTCCGAAGGACACGAAAGCGTAGGTCGCACCGAAGACGAGTGCCCTGCCGAGACGTGGACGGAGGTCACTGTCGCCGACACCCAGCGTCGCCGGGCCGACGGCTCCGGGACGAGCGAGGCCATACGCGGCGATGGCCAGCAACGTCAGGCCGACGGCGATGTCGATCAGGTCGGCGGCCGTCGGAGGCACACCGGAGTCATCGACGAGCGTGTCGCCGGCGAAGCCGAGCCCTGCGATGGCGGCCATCACGGCGGTGTTCGCGATCGTGAACGAGACGGCGCGGGCGACCGGTGCCACGCGGCCGCCGAGATAGAGCAGGGCGATGGCCAGCTTGGTCGGCGAGAACCCCGCCACGGCGCCGAAGCCGATGGCCATCGCGATGAGGGCGATCACGGCTGTTCATTGTGACAGCGCGCGGGGCCCTTGCGGACCACCCGCCGAAGGGTCAGCGGCTGTGGCGATCCCCGGTCACGGTGTCCAGCGCACCCGGCGATCGTCGCCCCAGTTGCCGGCCTCGTCCCTGGCCGTGACCGAGAACGTGACCGTGTAGCGCTTGGGCAGCTGGAGGTAGGCGCGGGTCTCGGTCGTCCAGGTCTTGAGGACGTGCCACGACCCTGAGCCGATGCGGTAGCGCACGCGATACCCGGCCACCCCGGTCGTTGCGTCGGTCGCGCTCCAGGTCAGCTTCCAGCGATGCTTCGCCGGCTGGCGCACGAGACCGAGCGGCGCGACCACCGGGCCGACCGTGTCGAGCTTCGTGCTGCCGGCGACCGTTGCCGAGCGCGCCAGGGCGCCATCGCGGACCTGGACGTAGACCCGCTTGGTGCCGTTGCCGGCGCTCAGTCGCCACGGCGTCGCCGTGCTCGCGGTGCGCCAGTCGCTCCACGTCGCGCCGTCGTTCGAGAGACGCATCTTCGTGACCGCGTGCGCGCCGGCGTCCCACGTCGCCCGGACGGTCACGTTGCGGGAATCGGTCGGTCGGGGGCTGACCTTGACGGTCAGCAGCTGCGGTGGCGGGAAGGTCGCCGCGATGGCCTCCCAGTAGCCCGGCACGCCGCGTTCGTAGCCGAGTGCCCAGATGCCCATGCCCGCGAGGCCACGAGTGACGGCCAGCTTGGCCTTCTGCCGCGTGCTGGTCGGATCGTCGTAGTAGGTCTGATACCAGCTCGCCTTGGCCCCGTCGTACCAGGTGATGCGTGCCGACTTCTCGATCGTGTCGTGGTCGACGGTCGCACCGGCCGGCAGGCCGTCGTTCGCCAGGCTGGAGGGGAAGAAGCTGTTGCCATCACCGAGGCCGTCGGCGACCGGGCGACGCTTGGCATGCAAGGCACTGCTGACCGTCGGCCAGGTCATGCCGTAGAACGGCAGGCCGAGCAGGATCCGGCCGGAGGGCACCCCCTTGGCCGCGTAGTCGTCAAGGCTGCTCGTCAGGCTGTAACCGCCGGTGTAGTGGACGAGCGGGTCGTTGCTGCCCACGGGATTGCTCAGAGCGGTCCGGACGACGTAGGTCATCATGAAGACCCGGTCGGCGCCGGCATCGGTCGCCACCTTGGCCATCCGCGCGCCGGTGGTGTTGAGGTTGGTGGCCACGCTGACGCGCGCGATGGGGTTGTCCTTTCGGAGCGCCGTTCGGAGCTGCGAGATGGTGGCCGCCCACGCGGGCCAGAAGTCGTTGTTGATGCCCTCGATGTCGAGATTGGCGCCATCTGCACCGCGCTGGCGCACGAGCGCCCTGGCCTGCGACCGGAATGTGGCAAGTGCGCTCGGGTCGGCGAAGAGGACCCTGTTGCGGTCGCCGCCGAACGACTGGAAGGTGATGTGGATGCGCACGCCGCGCGCGTGGGCGCGCTGGATGATCTCGGTCCCGGTCGGGCTCATGAGGTCGAGGTAGCCCGGTGAGTCGGTGTCGAGGTTGCCGTTCTTCTTGATGCCGACCCCGAAGAACGCGATGTCGGTCAGGGTGTCGTAACGCAGGTAGTCGGCCGTCCACGAGGCGATCGACCAGTACGGCAGGTAGCCGAAGACCTCACCCGAGACGCGCCGCGACAGCTGGCCGGTCGTGAGCGGCTCGAGCTCGTCCGCCGCCGACGCTCGCGGTGCGGCGAGCGGGCTGATGGCGACGACAAGGAGCGCGGCCAGAAGAAGGGGGGTGGCGCGTAGGCGGGTGGGCATGGTGGCCTCCGAGGCGTTCTGCGTCGGCGGCCACCTTACCCCGGATGGCGAGGACGGGTCGATGGGCCGATGACCGGCACCGACCGGGACGTCCGTCCTACGGTCTCACCATCCCGACCTCAGGGTCGGGCGGTCGCGGGAGGCTCGGATGCCGCGGCCGGGTCGAACCGGAACGAGTCCAGGAAGGCGTCGAAGGTGGCACGGTCGAAGACCGTCGATCCCGATGTTGCCTTGCCGATGATCACGTACCCCCGGACTCCCTGCGTGCTGGGCCCGTCGCCGATGGCGACCGCTTCCGTGAAGCCGCAGGTCGGGAGCCCGCCGTGGATCCACGCTGTATGGCGGTCGACGTCCACCATCTCCCACTCCGACAGGGTTGGCCAGCACTCGGCTGGGAGGCCGCCGGTGCCCTCGACGTAGCCCTCGAGCCAATCGGCTTCCAAGGTCCCCTCCGGCACCGGCTGCGATGCCACGATGATCGAGGCGCCGTCGGGCGCCGTGAAGACGTCCGTCGTGCTCGAGACCGGCGTGTCGGCACCGCCCCAGCCCCCAGCGGTCCAGGGTTCGGTCGCCGGCGTGCGTGCCCAGCCGACAGGGATGCGACCGGAATAGACGTGCAGCGTCGAGGCGATGGGCGACCAGATGCCGTCGATGGCCGAAGGTCGGGCCCACGGCTTGGCTGTCCAGGGAACCGGGCTGATGCCGGCGTCACCGCCGACGGGAGCCAGGGTGAGCATGCCGTCGACGACGGACCAGGTGAACGCGAAGGTCTCGCCGTTCGATCGCTCGACGCTCAGCCGGTCGCCATCGACGACGTAGGTGCCCGGTTCGTTCGTGCCGGCAGCACTCCCGGTCTCGGCGAACTCGCCCCGCAGACCGGTGTCCATGGGGCCGAAGGCGATCGTCGTGCAGCCGGCGTTGTCGGCGGCTTCGGTGGTCGCGGCGCCCGCCGCTTCGAGTTCGGCCGCCGTCGTGCACACCTGCCAGGAGCCGGCGAGGGCGGCAGGGTCACGGACTGCGTCGGCGGTCGCGCTGGACGTCGGAAGCGCTGGCGAGGCAGTCGAGCCCGGCCCGCCGATGTCGGGCGAGCGGCCACCCAGGTAGATGACGCCGCCGACCAGGACGACCACGAGGGTCGCCCCGCCGAGGGCGAGCTTGAGTCCGTTGCTCATGTCGGGGAACC
>DATBSD010000182.1:0-20589 GCA_036559965.1 Candidatus Limnocylindrales bacterium | reverse complement strand
GACCGGGCCCGGTCGCCGTGGAGGGGGTCCGATGACCGCGAACCGCAGCTTCGACCGTGAGCTTGGATCGTGGCTCGAGTCCGAGGCGCCGATGACCGCCCCCGCCGGCCTCCATGATGCGGTCATCGACCTCGCTCGCCGTTCGCAGCCTCGGCCCAGCTGGCTCGTCGCCGTGCGCGGCGATACCTACGGCCAGGTATCGGCGGTCGCGCGACCCGGTGTCCGCCGGGTGGCCCTCGTGACCGTTCTCCTGCTCCTGCTGCTCGCCCTGGCGGCTTTCGTCGTCGGTGCGCTGCGGACCGACGAGACGCTGCGACTTGGCGGCAACGGCCCGATCGCCTACACGTTCCAGGGAACGAATCGGAGCGGCGGCGGGACGCACTTCGTGGCGGCCGACGGATCCGGCGACCACGCCGTCACGCTCAGTGGCGGGTGCCCGACGTACTCTAACGACGGGTCGTCCATGGTCGTGACCATGGACGGCGGCCTCATCGTGACAGAGGCGCGGTCGGGTTCGACGACGCTCGTGCCGCTCCCGGCTCTGGACGCATCGTGGCACCCCCACAACGGTTCGTATGCGATCTCGCCGGACGGATCACTGATCGCCTGGCTCAAGTCGCTTCATCCAAACGGCAACGTCCTGGAGCTGGAGATCTGGGTCACGCGGGTCGGCGACGGAGCCGCGACGCGGCTTGTGCCGCCCCCGAGCGACCCAGGCACACGGTTCACCGCGCCGGTCTGGTCGCCTGACGGGCGTCGACTGGCATTCGCGACGTACGCCCTCGGCGAGGTGAGCAGTCGCTCGGCGATCGACGTCGTCGACCTCGACTCCGGGACAGTCCGACGCCTGACCGAGCGGCCAGCGACGACCGACGAGTCGATCTCATGGTCGCCCGACAGCCGGTTCATCGCCTACGCCGGCCTCCCCGACGGCATCGCCGTGCCAACCAGCATGAGCGGCGACCCAGCCACGGATCCCCGGCACGATGTGTTCGTCGTCGGGGCGGACGGGGCCGGCGAGCGCAACCTGACGGACTCACCCGGATTCGAGAGACTGCCGACGTGGTCCCCAGGTGGCGATCGCATCGCCTACCTGTCCTCCGGCAGCGGTGAACAAGATCGGTTGACGACGCTGGCGATGGATGGCGCCATCCCAGCAGGAGCACCTGTGATGGGGCCAGCGTTCGAGTTCGTGGTCTGGTCACCGGATGGGACACGGCTGCTCTGGGCCGATGCCGTGTTCACCCCGGCCACGACCCGAGTGTCGACGACGAACATCACCACGCTCTCCTCGATCGACCGCGAATTCGTCGGGCCGTCGACGACACTGACGTCTTTCGACGGCACCTTCTCGTGCGCGCCGAGTTGGCAGCGGCTCGATCCATGAGGCGTCCCACGTCGGCTCGACGGACGGCTCTGGCTTCGCTTGCCGTGCTCTCACTCATCGGCTGTGGCGGCGTGACGCCCGCGGCCTCGGCCACGATCTCGCCCGTCGCAAGGGCGGAGCCGACGGCAGCTGCTCCGACGCTGACACCCGGTCCCAGGGCCTCGTTGCTGGGATCGCTCGTCTTCATGCGTGAGGACGCGAATGGTCATGTTCAGACCTGGACGTCGTGCGCGGACCTGTCGAACGCCAGGCAGATCACGTCCGACCCTCCGCGGAACAACGGCTGGGCCGTATGGTCGCCGGACGGCACGCACATCGCGTTCAACTCGGACCGCGACGATCCGGACCTGGAGAGCGATCCCGAGGTCTGGGACATCTACACGATGAGAGCCGACGGTACTGACTGGACGAAGCTCACGAACGCGGTCGGACTGCTCGGCGACCCCGGCTATTCGCCCGACGGCAAGCTCATCGCGTTCGACTCGGACGAGCCCGACAAGCAGGGCATCTACGTCCTGGACGCATCGGACGGCAGCAACATGCGCCTGGTCGCAGCGCTCCCGGACGATGCGACCGTTGACTTCTCGCCTCGCTTCTCACCCGACGGGCAGCGGCTGGTCTTCTCCCGCGAGACCGGCCCCCACTCGGCCGCCCTCTATGTCGTCAACGTCGACGGGTCCGAGCTGACGCGCATCACCGATCCGTCGGTCATGCCGGGGCAGGCAGCATGGTCGCCGGACGGCACCCGGATCGCCTTCGAAGCCGACCTGGTCGCCGGGCGCGGTGACGCGTGGATCGTCGGTGCTGATGGATCGGGGCTTCGGAACCTGACCGGCGCCCCCCGACAGGCGGGCTTTTGGGAGGGCTTCTCCGACCCGGTCTGGTCGCCGGACGGCTCGCTCATCATGCTCATCCACGGGAAGCATTACGACGATGGCCGAGTCACCGGCGGGCTGGCGACCATCCGACCCGACGGGACAGACCTGCGCTACGTCACCGACGGTCTGGGCGGCGAGCATCTCCCTGATTGGAACGCGCGGGCCTGTTGACGGTCATGCCACGGCTACGGCCACGGCCGTGTCGCGACCTTCACGACGTGCCATCATCGACGGACACCAATTTCTACGACGGAGCCGCCGATGTGTTGTCTGATCGGGATCCTCGCCATCCTCGGACCGCGCGCGGCCATCCTCGTCTGGTGGATCGCCGACCAGGCCCGCTGGAATCTGGCGTTCGACAGCTTCATATGGCCGCTCCTCGGCTTCCTCTTCCTGCCCTGGCTGACGCTTGCCTACGTGCTCGTCTTCCCGGGTGGCATCGAGGGCTTCGACTGGATCTGGCTCGGCCTTGCGCTGCTGCTTGACGTCGGATCGTGGTTCGGCGGCGGCTGGAAGAACCGCGACCGGATGCCTGGCAGCTCGACGCCGAGTGGCACGACGCCGGCAACGCCCGCCTGACCAGGCGCCTCGCCGCTGACCGGAGCGCCGTCACTCGACGCTGACGGGCACCTCCGTCGCGACGTCGTCGCGGATGGTCCACGCACGGACGTGTGGGTCGCCGGCGTCGGCGAGCGAGCAGATGAGGTACAGCGCGTCGGGGTAGAAGGCGAGGCCGATGTCGGTCACCGACGGCTCCGCCGCCGAGGCGACATGCGAGTGGAAGATGCCCCAGATGACCTCGTCGGCGTCGTCGATGGCGAGGGTCGTCTGGAGCTGCTCGACCGGATCGATGCGGTAGAGGTAGGGCGATGCCTCGGCGTTCGTGAGCTGATGGAAACGCAGCGCGCGGCCGCCGTCCTGTGCCGGCCGGTCACCGGCGACGATGCCGCAGGCCTCGTTGGGTGCCCCGGCACGCGCCCAGCCGACGAGCTCGGCATGCAGCGCGGGACTCAATCGGGCGACGACGTCGGCGCGCGGAGCGGCCTCCCTCACCACCAGTTCTTGGACTCCAGGTCCGCCGCCATCTCGTCCATCGGGCGCGTCCAGAGCGAGTCGGAGAGGTACTTCCAGCCGCCGTCGGCGAGCAGGGCGACGATGGTGCCGTGCTCCATCCGCCGGGCGACGCGGGCGGCGGCCACGAGCACTGCGCCCGATGACACGCCGGCGAAGATGCCCTCGCGCTCACCGAGCGCACGGAGTGCCCTGATGGCCTCGGCGTTGGTGACCAGGAATCGGCCGTCGAGCTGCGACGGATCGAAGATCTCGGGCACGAAGCCGTCGGCCATCGAGCGCAGGCCCTGGACGGCCTCGCCAGGCTCCGGCTCGGCGGCATAGACGGCCACCTCCGGGTTCGCCTCGCGCAGCCGCCGGCCGACGCCCATGAGCGTGCCGCCCGTGCCGAGGCCGGCCACGAAGGCATCGACTTCCGGGCAGTCGGCCAGGATCTCGACGCCTGTCGTCTCGTAATGGGCACGAGGGTTGGCCGGGTTGCCGTATTGGTAGGGCATCACGAATCGGGGATCGCGCTCGACCAGCCGCTTGGCCAGGGCCACGGCGCCATTGGAGCCCTCGGCGCCGGGCGAATCGATGATCTCGGCGCCAAAGATGGTCAAGAGCTGCCGCCGTTCCTGGGTCACGTTGTCGGGCAGCACGACAGCGACGCGATACCCATGGCGGCGCGCGATCATGGCCAGCGCGATGCCCGTGTTGCCGGACGTCGGCTCGAGGATGATCGAGTCGGGTCCCAGGCGGCCAGCGGCGACGACATCGTCGAACAGGTACTTCGCGACCCGGTCCTTGACCGAGCCCGTCGGGTTGGCGCCTTCGAGCTTGGCGTAAAGCCGGACGTTCGGGTTGGGGCAGAGCTGCGGGATCTCGACCATCGGGGTGTGCCCGATGGCCTCGATGATGGACGGGAAGCGACCGCCATGACGCGGCGCGCCGTCGTGGGCGTGCGGCGCCGGATCGGCCGCCATCGACGTCGGGTCGGCGACCGACATGTCAGGCGGCTCCGCCCGCCATGGCCGGCAGGATGACGATGGTATCGCGCTCGCTGGCCGGCGTCTCGAGCTCGGCGAGGTACCGGATGTCCTCGTCGTTGAGGTACACGTTGACGAACCGGTTGAGCAGACCGTCGGGGGTCAGCAACTGGTCGCGCAGACCGGGATACGTGGCCACGAGGTCGCCGATGACGGCGCCCACGGTCGCGCCACCGACCTCGACCTGCTTCTGGCCACCGGCCGCGGCACGCAGGACGGGCGGGATGCGGACAGCGCTCATCAACGGGCCTCCAGGCTGATCGGGGCAGATGCGGTGGCGGTGCTTGGCAGCTCGAAGGTCGCTCCGGTGCCGACCTCGGATGGGCTGATGGGCAGCGCCTCGCCGCTCGTGGCGCCGTCGCCGCAGGCCGGGCAGGCGGGATCGCGGCGGAGCTTGAGCTCCTGGAAGGTGCCGTCCAGGGCGTCGTAGATGACCAGCCGTCCGACGAGCGGCTCGCCGATGCCGAGCAGCAGCTTGAGCGCCTCGGTCGCCTGGAGGATGCCCAACGTTCCGGGTACCACGCCGAGCACGCCGGCGACGGAGCAGCCCGGCGCCAGCTCGGGCGGCGGTGGCGTCGGATAGAGGCAGCGGTAGCAGGGGCCCTCGCCGGGCACGAATGCGGTGAGCTGGCCCTCGAACCGGAAGACGCTCGCGTGGACCACGGGGATGTTGGCGCGGACGGCGGCGTCGTTGAGCGTGTATCGCGTCTCGAACGTGTCCGTGCCATCGAGGATGACGTCGTAGCCAGCGATGATGCGCTCGACGTTGTCGCGGTCGAGCATCTCCTCGTGGGCGACGACACGCACCTCGGGGTTGAGCGCTGCGATCGAACGCGCCGCTGAGACGACCTTGCGTTCGCCGACGCGATCCGTGGCATGGATGATCTGGCGCTGCAGGTTGGAGGTATCGACGACGTCGAAGTCGACGATGCCGAGGGTGCCCACGCCGGCCGCCGCGAGGTACAGCAACGCGGGTGACCCGAGGCCACCGGCACCGACGACGAGCGCCTTGGAGGCGAGCAGCTTCGCCTGACCCTCGGCGCCGACCTCGGGGATGAGCAGGTGGCGGCTGTAGCGCTGGCGCTGCTCGGGCGTGAAGGCGACCGGCTTCTGCCACGCCCGGCCCTCGGCCTTCCACTGCTGGAAGCCGCCGAGCATGTTGACGACGTCGGTGTAGCCCATCGCCTGAAGCTGCTGGGCCGCGAACGCCGAGCGTGTGCCGCCGGCGCAGTAAACGACGATGGGCGCGTCGCGCGTGGGGATGGCCATCTCGATGCGGCTCTCCATGTGGCCGCGCGGGACGTGGATGGCGTGTGGCAGGTGGCCCTCGGCCCACTCGTCGGATTCGCGCACGTCGAGGATGAGTGCGCCCGAATCGGCGAGGGCCTCGGCCTCGGCCGTCGAGATCTCGCGGATCTCGGATCTGGCCTGTCGGAGCAGGTCGGCGAAGGTCTTGGTCATGGGAGGTGTTGCTCCAGTGCGAGCTGGCTCGCGGGGGATCGACGGGCTGCCGCAGCGCGGCAGGGCGAGGGTGACGGTTCGAGCCGGTCAGGCCGGCCGGGGACACCTGCAGCGGCCCGCCAGCGCGACGGTGCTCGAGCGCAGCGACCGCGTCATGCGACGCCGTCCTCGGTCGAGGCCTGCCAGACGACCCGGTCGGCAAGCGCACGGCGCAGCGTGTCGAGCGACAGGAGGGCGCACTTCAGGCGTGCCGGGCTGATGTCGATGCCCAGCTCGTCGAGGACATCCTGGCGGCCGAGCTTGGCGATCTCCGCCAGCGGCTGGCCCTTGATGGCATCGGTGAGCATCGACGCCGAAGCCTGGCTGATCGCGCACCCCCGGCCCGTGAAGGCGACATCGTCGACGACGCCCTGGTCGCTGATGCCGAGCATGAGCGTGATGCGGTCGCCGCATAGCGGGTTGGCGCCCTCGAAGACGGCGTCGGGCTCGGGCAGCGTGCCGAAGTTGTGCGGTCGGCGGTAGTGCTCGAGGATCTCGTCGCGATAGAGGTCGTCCATGGGGTCGCTCAGTATCGTGCTGCTTGCGTGATCGCGCAACTAAACGGCGCCGGCGCCGACGTGCCCGGCCGGATCGCCGCCGAAGATCGCCATGACCTTCGCCAGGCCGGCCGCCAGGCGGTCGATGTCGTCCCGGCCGCTGTAGACGTTGAAGCTTGCGCGGACGGTCGCCGCCTCGCCCAGGCGCTCGTGGAGTGGCTGCGTGCAGTGGTGCCCGGCGCGGACGGCGATGGCCTCGCGATCGAGCAGGGTGGCCACGTCGTGGGCATGGACGCCGGGCAGCGTGAACGTGACCACGCCCCCGCGGTCGTCGGGGTCGAGTGGTCCGAAGATGCGGATGCCGGGCACGGCGCGCGGCAGGGTCTCGAGCGCGTAGGCGATGAGCTCGCGCTCGTGCGCCCGGACGGCCGCCATACCGATGTCCTCGAGGTAGCCGAACGCCGCCCCGAGGCCGATGGCGGCACCGATATCGGGCGTACCGGCCTCGAACTTCCAGGGCACGTCGTTGAACTCGGTCCGTCGCAGATGGACCTCGCGGATCATCTCGCCGCCGGCCAGGAAGGGGGGCATCGACTCGAGCAGATCCCGGCGCGCCCACAGCGCACCAGAGCCTGGAGGCCCGAGGACCTTGTGGCCGGAGAAGACATAGAAGTCGGCGCCGATGGTCTGCATGTCGACGGGCAGATGGGGCACCGCCTGGGCGCCGTCGACGAGGACGAGGGCGCCCGCTTCGTGGGCCTTGGCGACCATCTCGACGACCGGATTGATGGTCCCCAGGCCGTTCGATACATGGTTGAAGGCGACCAGCTTGGGCCGCGTCCGGAGCAGCACGTCGTAGCTCGCCTGGATGAGCCGGCCCTCGTCGTCGATGGGCACGAACTCGAGGTCCGCATCGCGCTCCTGCGCGAGCAGCTGCCAGGGCACGAGGTTGGCGTGATGCTCGAGCTCGGTCAGCACGATCGTGTCGCCCGAGCCGATGTGGCGCCGGCCCCAGCTGTAGGCGACGAGGTTGATGGCCTCGGTCGCGTTGCGCACGAAGACGATCTCTCGTCGGTCGGGCGCGCCGAGGAAGCGGGCCGTGGCCGTGCGGGCCGCCTCATAGGCGGCGGTCGCCTCCTCACCCGTGGTGTAGATGCCGCGGTGGACGTTGGCCGTGTAGCTGCTGTGGTAGGCGTTGACGGCGTCGATGACGACGCGCGGCTTGAGGCTCGTGGCTGCCGAATCGAGGTACGCAAGCCGGCGGCCGTCGAAGTCGCGCTCGAACTGCGGGAAGTCGGCGCGGATGGCGACGGGGTCGAGCGTGTGCGCGATGGCCATGGGTCGGGCTCCGGTCGCGACCTAGTGGCCGGCGCCGGCGAGTGCCGCGGCGGCCTCGGCCTCGGCTTCGGTCTCGGGGCGATCGGGGGCCAGGTCGTCCTCGTAGCCGGCCTCGAGCAGGATCGGGCCATAGCCCTCGTCCTCGAGGCGCAGCGCGAGCTCGCGGCCGCCGCTCTTGAGGATCCGACCACGGGCCAGGACGTGGACGACGTCGGGTTTGATGTAGTTGAGGAGGCGCTGGTAGTGGGTGATGACGAGCACGCCCAGGTCGGGGTTGAGCTGCGCGTTGACCCCCTCGGCGACGACGCGCAGCGCGTCGATGTCGAGGCCGGAGTCGGTCTCATCGAGGATCGCGAACTCGGGCTCGAGGACGGCCATCTGGAGCATCTCGAGGCGTTTCTTCTCGCCGCCCGAGAAGCCGTCGTTGACGTACCGGGCGGCGAAGTGATCGTCGAGCTTGAGCAGCGCCATCTTCTCTCGCATCAGGCGCCGGAAGTCGCCCATGCTCATGGCGTTGCGGGTCAGGTCCGAGGGGTCGATCTCGCCGTCGCCGGCGTCGAGCGGACGACGCCGCGCATTGAGGGCGGTACGCAGGAAGCTGGCGACCGACAAGCCGGGGATGGCGGTCGGGTACTGGAAGGCGAGGAAGAGCCCCAGTCGGGCACGCTTGTCCGGCGTCAACGCCAGGATGTCCTGACCCTTGAAGGTCACCGTGCCCTTCGTGACCTTGTAGGCCGGGTGGCCCATGAGCACATAGGCGAGCGTCGTCTTGCCCGAGCCGTTGGGGCCCATGACCGCGTGCACCTCACCCTTGCGGATGGTCAGATCGATGCCGGCGAGGATCTCCTGCTCGGGCGCGGCGATGGGCACGGCGTGGAGATCGCGGATGTCGAGGTCCTGGTCGCTCACGGTCGGGTGTGACTCCTGATGACTGGTCGTGATCAAGTCAGTGCGTCGGCGCCGGCCGGGGATCCGCGGTCACGGGCACCGGGTCGGCGCCCGTGCCGGCGTGGAAGGGATGCGCGGTCGACCGGGGGCGCGTCAGGTCGGCCAGCGTGACGGCGTCGAGGGCGTCGCTGACCGCGTTGCGAACTCGCACCCAGAGCGGGTTGACGGTGCAGAAGCCGACCCGCCCGCAGGCGTCGGCGTGCGCGGGGTCCTCTGACGCGCAAACCATCGGCGCGAGCGGTCCCTCGAGCGCGCGAAGCACCTCGCCCATGCGGATCTCGGCGGGCGGGCGCGTCAGCTCGTAGCCGCCGTGCGCGCCGCGCGTGCTGTGGACCAGATCGGCGTCGCGCAGGCTCGTCACGAGCTGCTCGAGGTACGGCCGTGGCAGGTCCTCGTGGTCGGCGATCTCGGCCAGGCTGACGGGTCCCGAACCCTGATGCCGGGCGAGCTCGACCATGAGGCGCACGCCGTACTCGCCACGTGTGGAGAAGTGGACGGCCCCGGAGCTGGGGAGGACGGTGCGCAAGGCTGAACTGACTCCCTGGTCGAAATCCGACGAAATCTGTCGGGATTGAGTCTAGATCACCCTCGTCGGGGGCGTCAACGCGCTCCGGGGGTAAAGAGCGAGCGGTCTCGTTGAACGTCGCCATCGACGGCACGCCCGCCTGAGCTACCCTGAACTGACATTCGGCCGGTCCTTATCGAGCGATCCCGGCTCACGCCGGCCAGACGACGGTGGGGAGGAAACGCGACGTGGCGGACGAAGAACCCATCTCGTACGAGTTTGACGCCGTTCTGTTCATCTCGGGACACGATGCCGACCAACCAGGCCTCGCATTGGGCCTTGAACCTGGGCGGGTGCACCCAGGTCCAGGGGTTGAGGCCGGACCTGCCGAGGCATAGGATCAATGTCGCCATGCAGATGCCCCACGTGTCCAACGCAGAGCAGCGCTATTTCCAGCGGGTGGCCGAGGATTGCCTGGAGCTGCTTGGGCCAGGGATCGAGCTGCGCGGCCTCGAATTGAACGGCAACGGCGACGTGGTGCTGCGGTTGAGCTACCGACTGGGAGTGGCGGATTGGACGAGCGAGGGTCATGGTGAGACAGTCGTCGCAGCTCACGCCGCGCTTCGGGAGCAGCTAGTCCTCGACCGTATCCGACTCGGTATTCGGGCTCTCATTCGGCAGCCGCGATAACTCACCCGAGGGTGGGCGCGTGACCCGCCGCACGTGTTGCCTGAGGGCGGCAACTTCCGACCGCTCCATCTACTACCCCGTCAACGCGCTCCGTCGGCTGGCCTCGGCAGCGGGCGACGTCCGCCGCTAGGCTGCGCGGCATGACCGGTGATGCCGTCCCGTCCGCGGATGCCATCGCATCTGGCTCGCTGCCCGCGATCGACGGCCTCGCCTTCCGTCACCTCCGAGCGCCGGGCGACTACGCGGCCATGAACGCCGTCGCCAACCGCGTCCGGGCCGCCGACGGCGAGCTGTACGTGACGACCGACACGGAATTCGCTGCGTACTACGAGGCTCTGCCGCACTGCGATCCCGCGACCGACCTCATCGTCGTGACGGTCGCGGAGGCCATCGTCGGCTACGGCCGGGCGACGAGCGAGCAGTTGCGCGCCGGCGATCGCGCCCACCTCCACCAGGTCATCGGCTTCATCGACCCGGACTGGCGGCGACGAGGCATCGGATGGGCGCTCCAGCTGGCGCTCGAAGCGCGCGCCCGCGCCATCGCCGCGAACGAGGTCGACGGCATCCCGATCCGCCTGAGGATCGAGTGCGAGGACGTCGCCAAGGGCACCGCGGCCATCGCCGAACGAGCCGGCTATCGAGCGGTGCGCTACTGGTACACGATGCGGCGCCCGACACTCGACGACCAGGATGACCGGGCCCTGCCGCCGGGCCTCGAGGTCCGGCCGGTCGAGCCGGACCAGCTGCGGGCCATCTGGGATGCCGAGGTCGAGGCCGTCCAGGATCACTGGGGCAACAGCGAGACGTCCGAGGAGGACTACCAGGAGTTCCTGCGCCATGCCGACCCCCAGGCGACGAGCCTCTGGCGGATCGCCTGGGACGGCGACCAGGTCGCCGGCCAGGTGCGCAGCTACATCGATGCCGAGCTTAACCAGCGAGACGGCGTCCAACGTGGGTGGGTCGAGAACATCACCGTCCGTCCTCCGTGGCGTCGTCGCGGCCTCGCGAGCGCCCTCATCGCCGCATCCTTCCCGCTGCTGCGCGCGCGTGGCATGACCGAGGCGCTGCTCGGGGTCGACTCCGAGAACCCGTCGGGTGCGCTTGGCCTTTACCGGTCGATGGGTTTCGAGCCCATCGCCCGCGCCACGACCTGGGAGAAGCCGCTCGAGTGACCCCAGCGGCTCAGGTCACCGAGCACCCAGCATGGACGCACCCAACCTGAACCGAGGGTGCCGAGATGGCCGACCTCACGAAACCACCACGCGACCCGCGCGTCCCGGAGCCCTGCGGCACCGTCTGCCCTTGGATCATCTCGCCCACGTCACGGACTTCGATCCGTTCCCGACGGGGTAGGCAGACGGACGACGACCTCGGCGCCACCAGCGGGCAGGTTGCGAGCCTCGATCGTGCCACCGTGAGCGACGACGAGGTCGCGCGCGATGGCCAGGCCGAGTCCGGCGCCTGGTGAGTCGGGGCCTTTCGCGAAACGATCGAAGGCGTGGGTCAGCAGATCGGGCGGAAAGCCGGGTCCCGAGTCGCGGACCGTGATCACGACACCGTCCGCCGCTGCAGCCGGGATGCTGTCGGCACCCGGACCGGGCGCCGCGGCGGCGACCACGCCGCCGCCGGCCGGCGTGGAGCGCAGCGCATTCACGAGCAGGTTGCCGACGACCTGGGCGATGCGGACAGGGTCCGCCTCGACGATCGGCAGTTCCTCTGGGACGTGGGCGGTCAGCTGTACCCCGTGCTCGGCGGCCTCGGACGCGAAACCGGCTACGGCGTCGAGCAACAGCGGCCCGACATCGAACGCCTCGCGGCGCAGCGCCAGGTCCCCGGCTTCCGCCTGGGCGACGGTGCGCAGGTCGTCGACCAGCCGCTCGAGCGTCCGTGTGGCGTCCATGATCGGCGCCAGGTGGGCCGAGTCGGCCGGGTAGACACCGTCGGCGATGGCCTCGGCATTGCCACGCACGACGGCGAGCGGCGTCCGCAGCTCGTGGGTCAGATCGGCCAGGAAGCCTCGGCGCTCGCGCTCGGTCGTGGCCAGCTGGGCGCTCATCCGGTTGAAGGCTCGGGCGAGCGTGCGCGCCTCGCGAGGTCCGCGCTCGAGCACCTGCACATCGAAGTCGCCCGCCTCGACCCGACCTGCGGCGGCCACGAGGTCGTCGACCGGTTCGGCGAGCCCGCGCACCCAGCGGACGATGAGCACCAGGGCGACGACCACGACGGCGAGCACGGCCAGCCCGACGACGACCCCGATGCCCGAGCTGGCGCCGCTGAGGCCCGCCCAGGCCCAGGCGGCCGCCGCCACGAGGAGGATGCCGAAGGCGAGCATGAACAGCAGCCCACAGCCGATCCGCCAGGCTGTCGGCGGGCGCCGCCGCCCCCACGGGCCTCGACCTCCGCGCGCTCCGCCCCATGGGCCGCCCCGATGGCCCGCGCTCGTGGGTGGCCAGGGCTCCGACTCGGGCCACCAGGGTGGCCGGACGCCGGACCCCGGACGTCGGCGGCGTCCTCGGCCAGCGTCGTCGCTCACGCGTCGAGCTCGGCGAAGCGATAGCCGACGCCGTATACCGTCAGCAGGTAGCGCGGTGACCGCGGGTCGGGCTCGATCTTCCGGCGGATGTTCTTGACGTGGGCATCGATGGCTCGTTCGTAGGACTCGAACGCGACACCATGAACGGCGTCGAGGAGCTGCGAGCGGGTGAAGATGCGGCCAGGCTGGCGCGCCATGTGGGCAAGCAGCTGGAACTCGGTCGCGGTCAGGGCGATCGGTCGGCCGTCGATGGTCAGCGACATGCGAGGCACGTCGAGACGGACCGCGTCGCCGACCCGGATGTGGTCGCCACCAGCCGCCGCGGCGTCCGTGCGCCGCAAGACCGCACGGACCCGAGCGACCAGCTCGCGCGGGCTGAAGGGCTTGGCCATGTAGTCGTCGGCGCCGAGCTCCAGGCCGACCACGCGATCGGCTTCGTCGCCGCGCGCCGTGAGGACGATGATCGGCACCACCGACGCGCGACGGAGCTCGCGGATGACGTCCAGCCCGTCGAGGCCTGGCAGGCCGAGGTCGAGCACGACGAGGTCCGGCCGCCGCGTGCGTTCCAGGCGGACGGCCGCCTGGCCGTCGCCGGTCGTGAGGACGCCGAAGCCGCCATGCTCGAGATAGTCGCGCACGACGCTCACGATGCCCGGTTCGTCGTCGACGACGAGGACGGTCTTCACTGGCGGATCATCCTAGCGACCGGCAGGCGGAGGCCCGGATCGGACACACGTCCGGTCCGGGCCATCGTGACCGATGATCGGCCGCCCCCGCCGGCTCAGCCCTGGCCGGTCGGTGGCTCGATGCTCGTGCCTGGTCCGGAACCCGGCGCGGCCGGCGCATGGGCCCCTGCGTGCCAGCGCTCGAGGGTGCTCCGGATGGGCGGCGGCAGGTCGTCGGGAGCGACGCCGCTGGGGTCCCAGCCGCGGCCGCCCCAGCCGTAGCCCGGGTAGCCATGAGCGGACCCGCCCCAACCCCGACGGCGGCTGCCGATGAAGGCGAACAAACCGAAGAGCAGGAAGAGGAACAGGATCGGGAAGAAGATCCAGCCGAAACCCCATCCGAACCCATAGGCGGGCACGACGGCGACCGCCGTCTCTGTCGCCGAAGCCGTCAGGCCGGCGGTGACACCCGCCTGATAGGCGACGGCGCCCACGATGCCAAGGGTGACGATCCCGAGGATCAGCCACAGGAAGCCCAGACCGGCTCGCATCTCCACTGCACTCCTTTCGTTGCGTTGACGTGGTGATGCAGTCAACCCTGACGCGTGATCGTGGAACCGATGTGAACGTGGCGTGGAGGTCTGACGACAAGGCGGCCTGTCGACGGGCACGCCTGCATGCACCGGTCTCGTCGTCGTGCCTATGCTCCACTCGTGAACGACATGCCGACGCCAGCGACCACCGGCGAGGGCCGTTCGTCAGCGGCTGCGGGCGAACTCCTGGTCAGCGTGGACGCAGCCCGAGTGGGCCGATGGGATACCAGCGGCCTCGAAACGCGACACCTCCAGCTGAAGGGTCGGTCAGAACCCGTCGACGCGTGGGTGATCGGGGTCGCTGCCTGATCGGACTCTGGGAATCAGTTCGAGCCGATGGGTCAGGCGATCAGCGGATGCCGGTGTCGTAGGCGACCTCGACCTGGCTGTAGGCTCCGGGTTCGACGGTCACGTCGACGGGCTGCCCGACCGGGAACGGGTCGCCACCTGGCTGGGGGTTGATGACGTAGCTGCCCGGCGGCAGGTCGACCTGGAAGGTGCCGTCGGCGGCGGCGTCGACGCGTGCCACGACCGAGCCGTCCTCGCCCGAGGTGATGACCAATGACGCCGCCAGCGGCGTAACGCATGGCGGCTGGTCGGCCTGCTGCACGGGGCACGTCGGCCCGAGCGTGACCGTGCCGCGGATGCCCGTGCCCGGCGGCGTCGTGGCCGTTGGCGCCTCGCAGGCGGCAACGAACACGGACGCGACGACCAGCCAGGCGACGATCCATGGCCGAGCCAGGCGCACGCTCATAGGCCGGACCACGAGCGGATGGCCCGCGCCAGCGCCGAGTTGTCGTCGTCACCGTGCCCGCTGCCCACGAGCCCGTTCTCGATCTGCTCGGCCAGACCGGCGACCGGCAGCGCGGCGCCTACCTGGCGCGCGAGCTCGAGGGCGATGCCGAGGTCCTTGCGATGGAGGGCGATGCGGAAGCCGATGGGATAGTCGTCGGCGATCATCCGCCCGCTCCGGTTCTGGAGCACCCACGAGCCGGCGGCTCCGCCGGACAGCGCCTCGACCACCCGCTCCGGGTCGAGCCCGGCCTTGATGGCCAGCACCAGCCCCTCGGCGACACCCAGGTAGGTCCCCGCGAGGATGACCTGGTTGACGGCCTTCGTCGCCTGGCCGGCACCGACCAGGCCCATGTGCGTGATGGTCTTGCCCATCGCCTCGAGGATCGGCCGCGCGCGATCGACATCGTCGTCCGACCCGCCGCACATGATCGTCAGCGTGCCCTTCTGGGCGCCTTCGGAGCCACCGGAGACGGGGGCGTCGACGTAGCCGACACCCTGACCGGCGAGCCGCGCGGCGAATCCACGAGTCGCCTCGGGGCTGATGGTCGAGCAGTCGATGACCAGGCTGGCTGCCGCGAGGCCCTCGGCGATGCCGGCCGGCCCGAAGAGGACGGCCTCCACGTCCGGCGTGTCCGAGAGACAGATGACGACGACCGCGGATCGGCGCGCCAGCTCGGCCGCCGTGGCCGACTCCTCGGCGCCCAGCGCGACGACATCGGCAGCACGTCCGGGCGTTCGATTCCAGACCGTCAACGGCGCCCCGGCCCGGGCCAGGTTGGCGGCCATGGCCGCGCCCATCGTGCCCATGCCCGCGAAACCGACGCGCTCCATGTCGCCCTCCTGGCTGGGAATCCCGCGGCCCCGCGCTCAGGCGGGGCCGTCGGTGCAGTGGCTGATCCGGCGCGGCGACCGGCGATCTGACCTAGTTGCGGCCGCTGAAGATCCGGAGCATGAACAGGAAGATATTCAGGAAGTCGAGGTACAGCGCGAGCGCGCCGACGACCGACGCCGATTCGCGGTCCTTGAGGTAGCCCATCTTGCCCTGCTGCATGCGCTGCACGTCCCAGGCCGTGACGCCCGTGAAGAGTGCGACACCGACGAACCCGATCAGGAAGTCGACCGTCGAACTGCCCAGGAACATGTTCACGATCATGACCACGAGCAGCCCGATGACACCCACGAAGAGGATGCCGCCGAGCTTGGTCAGGTCGCGCTTCGTCACGACGCCGTAGAGGGCGGCAGCGCCGAAGATCGCCGAGGCGCCCAGGAACGCCGACGTCACGCCAGCCCAGCCGGCGTCGGCCACGAAGGCGTAGACGACGATGCCGAGCGTCAGCCCGGTCAACACGGCGTAGGCGAAGAAGAGCGCCAGTGCCGGCCCCGCGCCGATGCGGTTGATGGCCGCGCTGACGACGATGACGAACGCGAACTGGCCGATGAGCAGCGCCAGGTACCAGTTCGCGGCGAAGGTGAACAGGGCCTCGTTGTTGAGCGTCACGAAGGTCGCTGCGGCGCTCAGCAGCACACCCACGAACATCCACACGAAGGCCATCGTGAGGAAGCCCTGGCGTGGCACGGCGACGGCTTCGCCGTTGATGACCAGGGCGCCCTGGGCGGCGGCGGCCTGGGCGCCGGCCGAGGCCTGCGCCGCGCGTGACGCATCCTCGTAGCTGTCGTAGGGCCGCTGTTGCTGGGTCATGTCGGTCTTGGTGCTCCGTGTTGCCGGGCTCACGTCCCGGCTCGCTTCGCCGCCCAGGGGGCGGTATGCCGATAGTCTAGCCACGTCCGGCAAATGAACCATGTCACCGTCACCCACCCTCAGCGGCAGGCGCCCGAGCCCTCGTCGCGAACGCTCCCGTCGGGCGCCGAGCGGAACGCCCAGTCGAACGATCCGTCCCCGAGTTGCAGCTCGAGCACGCCGTGGTGATCGTCGATGCGCACCTGGCTCGCGGGTTCGATGGACGGGAAGCCACGCAACGGCGCCCCGCCGGTCCCGACGATGAAGACGGTCACGCCGGCGGCGTCTGGTCGGCCGTCCGCGTCCATCGGCCCGAGCCGCTCGTAGGAGTGCTCGTGACCATTGAGGATGACATCGACGCCGGCAGCGACGGCCAGGCGCCAGAGGGGCTCGACCGACCGCTCGTCGCCACGCTCGCCCGACGAGAAGCGGGGCTTGTGGAAGGCGACGATGGTGCACGCGCTCGGTCGATCGGCGAGCTCGGCCACGAGCCACTCGACCTGCTCGGAGCCGGCCTCGCAGCCGCCGGCCGGGCGACACTCGGAGTCGAGCGTGATGACGTGCCAGTCGCCCAAGCGCAGCGCATACCAGCCCCGCCCGGCCGGCCCTGCCCGGTCGCCGTAGTAGCCGAAGTACCCGGCAGCATCAGGCGTGTCGTGCTCGTGATTGCCGGGCACGGCCCACGTCCGCTCGAGGAATTGCCCCCACGACGGGTCGTAGCACTCGGCGAACTCCTTCGGGCTGCCCCGGTCGTAGGCGCTGTCGCCGAGCGTCAGGACCGTCCCGGAAAGGCTTTTGACAAGGGCCGCCGTCTGCTCGTCCCCGTCCAAGTCGCAGCGCGCGATGTCGCCGGCCGCGATGAGCGTGATCGCTGCGCCCGCCGACGCCGTCGCACCGGGCTCGAGCGAAGCCCCAGTCGTCGGCGGGGCGGCGGTGGTGGGGGCGGTCGTCGGCAGTGCGGGAGACGGGGTCGCCGGCGGCGCCTGGCAGGCGACGAGCGGCACGATCACCAGGATCGTCGCCACCACGTACCCCAGCCGCCGTCGTGCGCGCACGCCAGCCACCCCTGTGCTCGGTGTCAGTCGCGGGGCTCGGAACGCCGGGCGGGGGTCGGCGCGACCGAGTCGATGGTCTCGGCGAGGCGGGCAAGGACCCAGGCCAGGTCTGCCAGGCGGTTGAGGTAGGGCAGCAGCCAGGCGCCGGGCACGAGGCCGTCGCGCTGGAGCGTCGTCACCCGTCGTTCGGCACGACGCAGGATCGTGCGCGCCAGCTCGAGCGCCGCCGACGCCGGCGTCTCACCGGGGACGACGAACTCGGTCGGCATCGCGATCCGACCCTCGACGTCGGCGAGCACGACCTCGATGCCGTCGAGCATCGCCTCGCTGACGCGCGTCCGGCCGTCCTCCAGCCGATCCCAGGCGCCCGGGGTCGTGGCCAACTCGGCGCCGACCACGAACAGCTCGCGCTGGAAGCGCAGGATGAGCGCGGCAAGCTCGGCTGCGTCGGGCGCCTCCCGCTCGGCGATCGCGGCACGTGCGAGGCCGAGCGCAGCGACCGCCTCGTCGACCGTCCCGTAGGCCTCGGTCCTGGGGTCGTCCTTGGTGACGCGCGGCCCACCGAAGAGCAGGCCGGTCGTCCCGTCGTCGCCTTTGCCGGTCGCTACCGCGCTGGCCCCGATGGCCTGGCGCGTGCGCCCGCTCACGGTCGGCGCCGACCTACCACATGAGGCCGGCGTCGCGCGGATCCCAGCGCTCGGCCAACAGCGTGACCTTGACGTCGTGCTGGACGACCTCCTCGGTCGCCTCCTTGACCTGCTGGATCATGGCCCCGGCGTAGGGGCAGAACGGCGTCGTGAGGATCATCTTGATCTCGGTCTCGTCCTTGCCCAGGATGACCTGCTTGATGAGCGCCAGCTCGACCACGTTCATGCCGATCTCGGGATCGACGACGGTCCGCAACGCGTCGAGGATGGCCAGCTCGGTCGCCCGGGTGGCGGGGTCGAAGGCAGGCGCGGACGTGGCGGCGGTCTCGGCGCTGGTCGTGGTCTGGTCAGCCATGCGGTCCTCAGGGCTCGATTCGGGGCGTAATCCTACCACCAGGGTCGGAATTCGCCGACCTCACGAGCTGGCCGGGCGCGGTGTCAGGCGCCCGCCGGCTCCGGCGTGCTGAGCACGATGCCGGGCAGGTCGCGAAGGTGCTCGGGCAGCGCGGCCACCTCATCGGAGTTGAAGCCCGGACCGTCGATGTGCCCGTCGGCGTCGAAGAAGTCCACGTACCGGGACCGGTGCTCGCCGGCGTAGCGGAAGGCCTCGGCGATGCCGACCAGCCTGAGCTCCGGGTTCTGGATCTGGATGTCCCGCGGCGGCAGGCCATTGGCACGCATCTCGAGCACATTGCGGACGGTCAGCCGGCTGCCATAGCAGAACGGCTCGCCGTTCATGACCAGCGGATCCGACTTGACCCACTTGATGGTCATCTCAGATGACCGAATCGTCGAGGATGCCAGCGCCCTTGAAGATGAAGCGCGCCACCGGGTTCCCCTTGTGGTCGCCGGGCAGGCGCTGGTAGAGGCGGAGCCGCCGGAACCAGGCGGCGATGAGCTCGTTGACCGCCGACGCATCGTCTGGGGCCAGGACCGCGGCCGCGGCCGGTCGGAGCGCCCCGACGATCGTGCGCTGGTCGCGCGCCGGGATCCGGCGCCGGCGGTAGATGGGCACGATCCACTCCGCCCACTCCGTGACATGCCGCGCCTCGCCGGTCTCGAGCGCCAGCGCGACCTGCTCGATGTGGCGCTCGTAGTCGCGCAGCAGCGTGCGCAGGGTGAGCGTGTCATAGCGGTCGTCGAGCGTCCCGTCCGCCTCGATGGCCGCCTTGAGGGCGAGCGCGGCGACGGTCGCTCGCTGGTCGCGCAGTCGGGCGGCGGCCTCCGGTCGGCCGGCAGTCGGATCGGCCGGCGGCAGGCCGAGGACGGGGTGGCTCATCGGGAGAGAGGCTAGCATGACGCCGTGTCCAACGCGGCCGGATCGGGCGGCGAAACGCGCCCGCCGACGACCTCCTCACCGCGTACCGATCGGCCGGCGGACGAGGGCGGCTCGGGCGCGGTCCGACCACGGCTGCTGCGCGGCCTCGCCTACGGCATCGGCATGGCGTTGCTGTTCGTGCTTGTCTGGACGGTCATGGCGGCCATCCTCGATCTCTCGGCCGGCCTCGTCGTCCTCGGCGCAGCGGCCGGCTGGTTGACCGGCACGGCCGTGGCCCTCGGCGCTGAGCCCGGAACGATGCGTCGGCAGCGGAGCACGATCCTGCTCGCGGTCGCCGTCGCCCTCGGCATCTGGATCGCGGGCACCGCGCTGGCCTACGGCGTCAGCCTGGCCATCCTGCCCGGCTCGACCCTCGACCTGTTCGGGCGGATGGCCAACGCGCCGTTTCTCGAGACCGTCGCCGCCGGCTTCGTGCCGGGTGGGCCGCTGACCCTGGCGGCGCTGGCGCTCTTCGCATGGCTGGGCGCCCGCTAGCCTGCTGCACGCTCGCCGAGGAAGGGCATCCCGTCCTCGGCGGCCTTGAGGCTCATGCGCAGGGCGGCGGTCTTCTGCTCGGCGACCTCGCGGACGTAGAGCGCTGCCTCGTCGTCCGTCATCGGGCGCCCACGGACCTGGCCGCGGGGTCGCCCGACACCGAGCCAGGCGAGGTGGTACCGATCCATCGATCCCCAGGCAGTCGAGAGCAGGTCGTCCGAGAGCTGAAGCCACGTCCGCAGCCCCGTCATCGACGGCGCCGCCTGGAGGCGATCACCCTCGTCGACGAGCTGGCGTGTCCGGCGGATGAGCTCGTCGCGCGTCATCCGACCTCGCCGGCGATGAACGCCTCGCGATCGGCGCGGGCCTGGAGCGACCAGCGTCCCGGTCGCCCGTCGCCGATGGCCTGAGCGGCGAAGCGCGTCACCGGCAGCACGCCCGCCACGCTCGACGACACGAACGCCTCCTCGGCCTCGACGAGGTCGCGCACCGTCAGCCAGCCCTCGTGGGCGGTCAGGCCGACGCGCGCGGCCCAACCGAGCAGCCAGTCCCGGGTCGTGCCGGGCAGGACCGCGCACGCGAGTGCGGGCGTGGCCAGCTCGCCTCGACGGACGACGAACAGGTTGGCGCTCGTGGCCTCGGACAGGAAGCCGTCGATGGTCAGGAACAGGGCGTCGTCGGCGCCAGCATCGCGCGCCTCGATACGCGCCACGACGTAGTCCGCGCGACTGGTCGTCTTGAGCGCCGCGATGGGGCTTTCGGGGTCGCGGCGGACGGCGCTCGCGATGAGGTGCAGCCCGCGCTCGAGATGATCGGGCGGTGGCGGCGTGACCGGCCATGCCTGGACGACGATCGTCGCGGGTGGCTGCTCGCCCAATGGCAGCAGCCCGCGCGCCACGATCGGCCCC
>DATBSD010000181.1:0-5545 GCA_036559965.1 Candidatus Limnocylindrales bacterium | reverse complement strand
TCGCGAACAGCTCGGTCCGCGTCTTGACGCCGCGCTCGGTCGTCGATTCGAGCTCGCCGAGCAGCCGCTCGAGCGTCCGGTGATCGTGCTCCAGGAGTTTCACGGCGTCCATGGGTCGGTCCTCGATGCATCGTTCGGGGGATGGTCCCGACGATGGAAGCGCGCGACGGACGACAGCGACGCCGACGAGGAACGCGGGCGTCTTGCAGCGGCATGCCAACCCGTTCGAGACCTGGCTGGCCGGCACCCGCGTCATGCCGCGCTTCCCGGCGCCCGAGCAGCTGGCCATCGCGGCCGGCGCGTGCCCATCTGCGTCGGAGGGGCGCGGTTCAGGCCTCGGTCGTGCCGCCAGCTGGGGCGAAGCTGGGTAGGCGCCCCTGCAGCGCCATGGCGAGCTCACCGCCGCGCCCGACGGGGTCGTGCTTGAAGAACACGTACGCATCGTCGCCGGCCGCCAGGAACGGCTCCAGGCGCGCCGCCCAGGCATCGAGCCCCGTCTCGTCGTAGTCGTCGCGCCGGAGCCGGAGGTAGATGGCCGGCCCCGTCCGTCGGATCATCGGCTCATCAGCGTCGGCGAGGTCGGTGGCGCAGAGGATGGCGCCGGCGGTGCGCAGCCGAGCGTGGACCTCGTCCGCGACCCACGATGGATCCTGGAACTCGAGCACCAACGGCAGGGCCTCTGGCCAGGCGTCGAGCAGCCGGTCGAGCCGCTCGTCGGAACGGGTCTGTCCCTCGCCGACCCGGAAGAGCACCGCGCCCAGGCGATCGCCGAACGTGATCGCCGGTGCCAGCAGCCAGGGCAGCGTGCCCCCAGGGTCGGTCGCCCAGGCACGCAGCGTGCCCGTCCGGAGCGCCTTGACCACGAACCGGAATCCCGGCGGCGTGGCGGCCAGCCAACCGGCCACCAGGGCCGGGCTCGGCTGGCGGTAGAAGGTGCCGTTGAGCTCGACCGCCGGCAGACGCGCGGCATACGCCGGCAGCAGTCGTCCCGCGCCGGTGCCCGGCGGATAGAAGCGTGGCGCCCAGGCCGGGTACCCGAAGCCGCTCGTGCCGACATACAGGTGGCCGAGCGGCCGCGGAGCGCGACATGCGGCGGTCACGAGCCTCGTCGCGCCACGGGCGACGGGCCTATTGCCAGCGGAAGTAGCGCGCCGAGATGGCGACGCAGCCGACCAGCCAGCCGGCCAGTACCGCCACATCGACCGGCAGCGGCATGAAGGGCACGCCACCGACCATGACCTGGCGCAGCGCATCGCCGAGGTAGGTCAGCGGCATGAGCAAGGCGAGGCCGCGCAGCCACTCGGGCAGCAGCTCGAGCGGGAAGAAGATGCCCGACAGGAACATCATCGGCAGCTGCACGAACTGCGTCACGCCGTTGGCGGCCTCCTCGGTCTTCGTGAACGATGCGATGACGTAGCCGAGCGCGATGAACGTCACGGCGCCGAGCACGACCAGGAAGGCGACCGCCAGCGGACCGCCGACGATGACGACCTGGAACGCGAGCACGCCGAGGCCGACGATGATGACCGTCTGGACGGCCGCGATGAGCAGGCGCACGGTCACGTTGCCACCGACCAGCGTGCCCCGCGAGAGCGGCGTGGCGGCGAGCCGCTTGAGGACCAACTTCTCGCGCAGCGCGACGAGCGGGATGGCCGCGAAGACGCCCAGCTGCATGAGCGCCATGGCCAGGATGCTGGGCACGAAGTAGCTCGCGCCGTTGAGCTCGTCGGCCTGGATGGCCCGGCCCTCGACGACCAGGACCGGGCGGCCGCCGCTGAGCTGGAGGTTGACGGCGCCGGCCACGCCGGCCAGCGTCTGGCCGATCGCCGCCGACGCTGTCTGGCGGCTGGGGTCCGTCGTCACCAGCAGCGCGATCGGCTCGACCTCGCCGCCAGCAGAGCCAGCCGCGAAGGCCTCGCCGAGCCCGGACGGCACGACGACGATGCCGTCGAGGTCGCCATCGCGCATCGCCGCCTCGGCGGCAGCATCATCGGTCACGTCCGTCGGCACGAGGATCGTCGTGGCAGTCACGGCATCGCGCAACTGCGTCGCCGCCGGCGTGCCGTCACGGTCGACCCAGCCGATGCGGTACTCGGGGGCCTCGCTGCCCGAGAAGATCGTCCCGAACAGGACGACGAAGATGACCGGGAAGGCGAGCGTCCAGAAGAGCGCCGCGCGGTCGCGCACGAAGCTCCGGTAGTTGGCCAGGGTGAGCATCCACAGGCTGCGCATCGGTCGCCTCAGTCGCGCAGCGCCCGACCGGTCAGGTCGAGGAAGACGTCCTCGAGGGTGGGACGTCGGACGAGCAGGTCCGTGGGCTCGACGCCGCTCGCCTCGGCCGCTGCCAGGACGGCGGCGATGGTGCCGGGCACGTCGCGCGTGTAGAGGATGGCCTCGTCGCCCTCGACGGCCACGCCACGGACGCCGCTCAGGGCCTCGAGCCGATCGCGGCCGAGGCCGGACAGGCCGCCGACGTGGACGGCCCGGTCCTGGAAGCGCCGCCCGACCAGCTCGGCGACCGTGCCGACCTCCATGATCCTGCCGTGGTCCATGATCGCCAGCCGGTTGCAGAGGATCTCCGCCTCCTCCATGTAGTGGGTCGTCAGCAGGATCGTCGTGCCCCGTTCGCGCAGCCCCGTGACAAGGCCCCAGAGCGAACGCCGGGCGGCCGGGTCCATGCCCGTCGTGGGCTCGTCGAGGAAGACGATCTCGGGCTCGTTGACGAGCGCCAGCGCGACCGAGAGTCGTTGTTGCTGACCGCCCGACAGGTCGCGCACCTTCGATCGGCGCTTCTCGCCCAGATCGAGCGCATCGATGAGCTCGCTTGTCGGCCGGGCCCGGCGATAGAAGCTCGCGAAGAGGTCGATGAGCTCCTCGACCGAGAGCAGCGGGAAGAGGGCGGCGGTCTGGAGCTGCACACCGATGCGCGGCTTGAGGCGGTCGGGGTGGCGGGCGACGTCGACCCCCAGCACGGTCAGCCGACCGCGATCGGGTTTGCGCAGGCCTTCGAGCATCTCGACCGTCGTCGTCTTGCCCGCCCCGTTGGGGCCCAGCAGGCCGAAGATCTCGCCACGTCGGACCTCGAAGCTGACGCCGTCCACCGCGAGCACGTCGCCGTAGCGCTTGTGGACGTCCTCGACGCGGATGATGGCCTCGGTGGGACCATCGGGCATCGTGGCGGAGGTCAGCGGCGTCGTCATCGGACGGCCATCGTAGCCAGCGTCGGCCTCATGGGCCCGCGACAAGGCGGATGGCGAGCACGCCGGCCGCGCCGACGGCTGCCAGGAGGACGAGCGGCGGTGCCTGGAGCGGTCGCTGGTGCTGGGCCTCAGGCAGCAGGTGACCGGCACCGATGGCGATGAAGACGCCGGCGAAGGCAGCCAGCAGGATGCCCAGCACGTCGGCCGTGACGCCGAGCGAGATCCCGATGGCGGCCCCGATCGGTGCGGCGACGGCGTCGAGGGCGAGGATGACGATGGCCGTTCGCCGGCCGAGCCCGCTCTCGAGCGTCAGCGTCGTGATGTTGATGCCGTCGGCGAAGTCGTGCGCCATGACGGCCAGGCCGACCACGACACCGACCTCCACGCTGGCGGCGAAGCCGAGCCCGATGGCCACGCCATCGAGACCCGAGTGGACGACCAGCCCGAGTGGACCGAGCAGGCGCAACCGCGAGCCGTTGCTGGCCGTTCCGGGCGCATGCTCGTGCGGCAGGTGCGGGTCGACGCCCGGCTCGTGCTCGTGCTCATAGCTGCCGCGGTGGACGAACGACTCGACGGCCGAGAAGGCCAGGAAGCCGACCAACGCGGCGATGCCGGCCACGAGCGCCGATTCGGAGGTCGTGATGAGCTCGAGCGCCTCGGGCAGCAGGTCGACCAGGGCGGTCGCGACGAGGATCCCGGCCGCCACCGCCATCACGGGATGGAGCCGGTGTCGCAGGCGGAAGACGGCCAGTCCGCCGAGGAACGTGCTCAGGACGGGCAGTAGCGCGAAGACGATGACGAGCGGGCTCATCGTGGCGCGCGCTCGCAGTCGGGACAGGTGCCGTAGAGCTCCAGCCGGTGATCGCCGATCGTGAAGCCGGTCGCTCGCTCGACCGACCGGACGACGTTCCGAAGGTCGCCGTCGGGCACGTCCGCCGCACGACCGCAGCGCGTGCACACGACGTGGTGGTGATGGCTCGCCCGGCAGGCCACGTACGCGTGCTCGCCGTCGGGCAGGTCGAGCCGCTCGATGGCACCGCTGACGAGGAGCAGGTCGAGCGTCCGGAAGATGGTCGCGCGACCGATGGCCACGCCGCGTCGCCGGGCGTCATCGGCCAGGTCGCCGGCCGTGAAATGGCCGCTGCCACGGGCCGCGATGAGGTTCACGACGGCGGCGCGCGGGCGGGTCAGCCGGCCATCGATGGCGCGCGACCGCATCGGGCTGCGCGGGCTTCGCGGGGCCGACCGCGGCCGAGGCGGGGTCATCGGCGAATGATACCGAGTCTCAACCGGCCGTCAATGGACGAGACGACCCTCGCCCTGTGGCTGACCCGCAGGAAGCTTGGCAGCGCCTGGATCATCGCATCGCGCTGGAACCCTCATGTAACCTCGGCGTGGCGTCCCTGACCCGATCGTCGAGGCTCGGGACGGCGCTCGACTGGGATGTGCCGAGGAGATCGCTCCGTGACTCCCGCACGCGGCCGACCGCAGGGGTGTCGCCGACGCGCGCTGGGACGTCTGGGATCCGCTGGGCGCCGACCCACCGGCCCGCGACTGACAAGGAGGCTCACCCATGTCCGAGTTCGAGCGGCTATCCCCGAAGGAGTTCCACGCGTCACCCGGTGTCGAGGACTGGCGTGTGCTGTTCTGGGGCGCGCACGTCTTCTACCGAACGTCGTCGTTCGACCAGGCCGCCGAGTTCGTGTCCGCCATCGCCGAAGCGGCTCGGACCGTGGGCCATGACCCCGACGTCGACGTACGGCCGGAGGGCGTCACGATCCGAACCTGCTCACGGCCTGACGGAGCCCTGAGCAGAGCGGACGCCGACCTCGCATCGCAGGTCAGCGCGGCTGCGCACCGGATGCGCCTCGAATCCGATCCGACCGCGTTGGTGGTGGTCGGCATCGCCGTCGCCCAGGACGCCGGCGTAGACACCCGCCCGTTCTGGGAGGCGGCGTTCGGGTACCGACCCAACGGCGACACGGACCTGACCGACCCCATCCGGCGCGGGCCGCACCTGATGTTCCACGAGCTCCGTGATCCGCGCGCGGGGCGTGGTCGAACGCACATCGATGTGTCGGTCCCTGCAGAGGAGGCCGAGCGGCGCGTGCAGGCAGCCGTCGCGGCCGGTGGGCGCATCGTCAAGGCATACGAGGATCAGCGCACGTGGATCCTCGCCTCGCCCGACAACCACGGCGTCGACGTCGCCGGCTGGGCCGACCTGGAGGCTTGACGATCGGCCCGGATCAATCGGGCGTGATGGGGCCCTCCAGGGGCCGATGCCGGGACACGGTCGGCGCAGCGCGCCCGAAGAGCCGTCGTTGGCCGATAGGCGCGTTGGCGAG
>DATBSD010000180.1:0-20949 GCA_036559965.1 Candidatus Limnocylindrales bacterium | reverse complement strand
GCGATCTCGCGCTCGAACTCGTGCGACGTCTCGATGTCGATGCCGAGCAGCCGGTGGCCATACGGCCCCGCACACGAACAGCCACCGCGCGACTGGATCCCGAACAGGTCGTTGAGCAGCGCGACGACGAAGTTGTGGTGCAGGTAGCGACCTTCGTGGCGCACGACGAAGGAGACGATCGAGAGGCGGTCGAGCTCGGGGTTGCCGAGGATCTCGATGGCCGGGTTGCTGCGCCAGCGGCCGATGGCCCGGCCGATGAAGTCGTGCTCCCGGGCGCGGATGGCGGCCACGCCCACGCGCTCCTTGAGCTGGAACACGAGGCCGGCCCGGATGGACTCGACGATGGCCGGCGTGCCGCCCTCCTCGCGATGCTCGATCGCGGTCAGGTAGCGATGCTCGAGCGGGTTGACGTAGGCGACGGTGCCGCCGCCTGGGGCGCTCGGGACCCGGTTCTGGAACAGGTCGCGGCGGGCGACGAGGACGCCGGGGGTGCCCGGTCCGCCGATGAACTTGTGAGGCGAGATGACGATGGCATCCTTGGTGTCGAGCGTGGCATCCGGGCCTGCCCGGTGGGGGGCCATGTCGACCTCGACGTACGGCGCGGCCGCGGCGAAGTCCCAGAACGACAGCGCGCCGTGGCGATGCAGGAGGGTCGAGATGGCGCGCGTGTCGGAGATGATGCCGGTCACGTTGGAGGCGGCCGAGAAGCTGCCGATGCGCAGCGGTCGGGCCGCATGGGCGACGAGCTCGGACTCCAGGCGCACCAGGTCGATGCGGCCGTCGCGGTCCTCCGGGATGACGACGACATCGGCGATCGACTCCCGCCACGGCAGCTCGTTCGAATGATGCTCGTAGGGTCCGATGAACACGACCGGGCGCTCGTCGGGCGGGATGAGCTGGCGCAGGTCGTACCGATCGTCGAGGGCCTCGGGTAGCCGCAGGCCGAGCACGGCGACGAGCTTGTTGACGGCTGCCGTCGAGCCCGAGCCGCAGAAGACGACGACGTGCTCCGGGCCACCGCGCACCGCGTCGAGGATGATGGCGCGCGCCTCCTCGCGGAAGCGTGACGTCTGGAGGCCGGTGCCGGACGACTCGGTGTGCGTGTTGGCGTAGAGCGGCAAGACCGCGTCGCGCAGGTAGTCCTCGATGAAGGTCAGCGAGCGTCCCGAGGCCGTGTAGTCGGCATAGGTCACGCGGCGGACCCCGAACGGCCCGGCGACAGCCTCGTCGTCGCCGATGACCGACGCCCGGATGAGCTCGATGAGGCCGTCCGCGTCCACGTGCGGATGCTAGCCCACGACGAAGACGCGAACCATGCCGATCAGGCCGCCGAGCAGGATGAGGATCGTCGGTCCGACACGCCCGGACGCGAGCGCCACCGTGGCCACGCCGGCCACGACGATGGGCACGGGCGCCGGGCTGCCAGCGGGCAACAGCGCCGCCCGCGCCAGCTCGATGGTCACGCCGGCCAGCAGCCCAAGAGCCCCGGCTCCTGCGCCGGCGAGCGCTGCGGCGGCGGTCGGGCGGGTCTTCACGGCCTGGACGATAGGCTCCAGGAGCCCGACCAGGATGAGCGCCGGGAGATAGATGCCGGCCGTGGCGACCAGGGCGCCCGGCACGCCCGCCAGGAGAAAGCCGATGTAGCCCGCCGAGCTGGTCAACGGCCCAGGCGTCGCCTGGCCGACGGCTATGGCGTCGAGCAGCTGGCGCTCGGTGATCCACCCGAGATCGACCACGAGGTCCGCGCGCAGCAGCGCCACGAGCACGTAGCCGGAGCCGAAGAGCAGCGCGCCGGCCTTCAGGAAGACCAGGAAGATGGGCGCCAGGCCGATGACCACGGTCGATGCGCTCGACGCGGTCGCCAGCCACCAGGCACCGGGCGCAACGAAGCCCCGCAGGCCGGTCTGCGACGGCGGCTCGCCCTCGGTCGCGCCGGGCACCTCGTCCACGATCGGGTCATCGAGGCTGGATACGGGACGAGGCGGCCGTGCCGCACGCCAGACGAGGACGATGGCGGCGCCGCCGGCCAGGATGGCGATCTCGGGCAAGCCAGCAAGGTAGGCGAGCATGGCCAGCCCGGCCACCGCAAGGCGGATCCGATCGCCGACCATCACCCACGCGAGGCCCGCGACGCTGACGACGAGGATGGCCACGACGACCGGGTCGATGCCGGCCAGGACGGCGGCCATGACCTCGACCGAGGCCGCCCCGACCGCGAGCCAGGCGAGGACGATGCTGATGACGACGGCGGGCAGGATGAAGCCGATGCCGGCCGCGGCGAAGCCGGGCCAGCCCGCCCGTCGTCGCCCGATGGCCAGCGCCAGCTCGCTCGAGTTCGGTCCCGGGATGGTGCTCGTCGCCGCGACGAGGTCCATGAAGTCGTCGTCGGAGAGCCACCCGCGGCGCCGGACGAGCGTCTCGCGGAACAGGCCGGTGTGCGCGGCCGGCCCCCCGAAGGCGGTCAGCCCCAGGCGCAGGAAGACCGCCAGGACCTCGCGCCAGTCGCCGCCGGCTCGAGTCAGTGATTGCCCCATTGGTAGGACTGCTTGACGATGCGCAGGTAGATGAAGGTCTCGGTCGAGCGCACGCCCTCGACCCGCCCGAGCTGGTCGGTCAGGAACGCCAGCAGGGCGTCGCTGTCTTCGCAGACCGCCTCCACGAGCAGGTCATAGGCACCGGCCGTGGCGACGACGTAGATGACCTCGGGGAGGCGGGCGATGGCCTCGGCGGCGGTCATCAGGTGCGCTCCATCACAGCGCACGCCGATCATGGCCATCTGGTGGTAGCCCAGCTGAAGCGGATCGGCGACGCCGACGACCTGGAGCACGCCGCGCTCGATGAGCCGGTTCGTCCGGGCGCGCACGGCGGCCTCGCTGACGCCCAGCTCGGCGGCGATCTGGGTGAACGGACGGCGGCCGTCCCGTTGCAGGAACTCGATGATGCGCCGGTCGAGCTCGCCCACGGGCTCGCCGCTCGAGGCGGCGTGATCAGCGGCCTCGCGCCGCGTGCCAGCCACGGCCCGACGGTACCAGAGGCGGTGCGACCCGGCAACGAGATTCGCAGCATGGGGCCGACCACGGAGCGTGATCCGCACAGGGGGACCACTTCGACGACCGATCACGTGGTCTGGCACGTGCGCCGACCCCGCGGTACGCTGCCCTCGTGCCCGTTGTCCTGTTCATCGTCCTCGTCGCCTTCGTCGTCGCCAACCTGATCCTCGCCTGGGCCCTGCTGGGTCGCCGAGGTGACGGCGACGAGCGCCAGGGTGGTCCGTGGCCGGGATCCGGCGAGCCGGTCGACCTGGCCATCGAGCTGGCGCCCGACGGCGACAACGGGGGGTCCGGGTCCGGTGTCCGGCCCGCGACCTACGACCGGGTCATCCGCATCGTGAGCTACGTGTTCCTGCTCGTGACGGCGGTCATCGTCGCTGCCGGCGGGCTGTGGCCGGTCGAGGCGCCGGCCATCTACCTGCTGCTCATCGCCGGCGCCGCGACCGTCTTCGTGCTCCACGAGCTGGCGCCGCGGGCGGCGGGGACGGGCACCATCCTGCTCGCCGAGGGCATCGCCGCGGTGCTCTTCTTCACGCTCCTCATCGTGCTCACGGGCGGCGTCGCCAGCCCGTTCTTCTTCGGCTACTTCCTGATCATCGCGGCGGCTGCCCTGGTGACCGGCGGGGGCGCCAGCCTCGTCCTTGCGGCGGGCATCACGGCGGCCTACCTGGGCGTGCTGCTCGTACCGCGAGGCGGCGTGCCCTTCAGCACCGATGCGGTCGTCGTCATGACGGTCAACGTGCTCGCCCTCTGGCTGCTCTCCTACCTCGCGTCGGTCGTGGCCGACGAGCAGCGGCGCACGCGCGATGCCGCCCTGCGGCTCTCGCTCCACGATCCGCTCACGCGTCTCTACAACCGGACCTTCCTGTTCGCGGTCATCGAGCGCGAGATCGCGCGCGCCGGGCGGACCAACCGGCGCTTCAGCCTGCTGATGCTCGACCTCGATGGCCTGAAGCCGATCAACGACAGGTTCGGCCACTACTTCGGCGATCGGATGCTCCAGGCCGTCGCGGACGCGGTGCGACAGAGCATCCGGATCATCGACTCGCCGGCCCGATACGGTGGCGACGAGTTCGTCGTCCTGCTGCCCGAGACCGACACCGACGGCGCCACGGTCGTCGCCGAAAAGCTGCGCCGGTCGGTGGCCGCCATCAGGCTCAACGCCGGGACCGAGCTGTTGAGCACGACGGCGTCGATCGGCATCGTCGCCTTCCCGGACGACGGCCGGACCGCCGACGCGTTGACGAACCGCGCCGACCAGATCATGTATGTCGCCAAGCGGGCCGGCCGCAACCGGGTCAGTGTCGGCGGCGCGGAGCCCGCACCCGCACCTGCCGTCGGAATGACGCCGTCCGCGACGACGGCCGCCGGCCAGCCGGACGCGTCGACCGCCGCTCGGTCGAGCGTCACCCGCGGTCCCGAGCGACGGCCCGCGACGCGGCGTGCCACTCGGCCACCGGCTGCGATCAGGGTCGAGCGGCCATATCCATCGATGTTCGCCGATCGCTACCCGACCGTCCCGCGTCGAGCCCCCGCGCGTTCGTCACGGGAGGTCGTCGAGCCGCCGAGCGAGCGATCCTCGGTCTCGAGCGCGAGCACCCGACGCGACCCGATCGTGCGAGCCCGACGCTTTCGCATCGACCACCCCCACGACCGGACCTTCGATCGCACGATGCGCCACTTCCTGGACGGCGACTCGAGCGCGCTGCTGACGCCGGACCGGGCGCCCGACGGAGCATCCGACGAGTCGGCCTGACGGCCCGTAAGATGCCCGCCATGGACGATCCTCCGGTCGGCGCCCCGCGCGGTTTCTCGAGCCGCGCCATCCTCGCCGCGACGCGCAGCCCGGTCATCGCCCAGCACCCCACGGCGGTGCCGATCTATCAGACCGCCACGTTCTCGACCGACGACGCTGCCGCACTGGCCGAGATCACGACCTCGGGTCAGGGCTACACCTACGCACGGCTGGGCAATCCGACCGCCGCCGCCATGGCCGCTGCCATCGCCGAGCTCGAAGGAGCCGAAGCTGGCTTCGCGTTCGGCTCGGGCATGGCGGCCATCCACGCCGCCCTGGCGGCCACCCTGCGGGCCGGTGACCGGATCGTCGCGACGCGAGCGGTCTACGGCAGCAGTCGCCAGCTCCTGGACCGGGTCTTCGCGCGCTTCGGCGTGCAGACCGACTACGTCGATGCGACCGACCTCGCGGCCGTGGCAGCGGCCCTGCCTGGCGCCCGGCTGCTGTATCTCGAGACGATCAGCAACCCGACCACGGTCGTCGCCGACGTCGAGGCCCTGGCCGGCCTCGCCCACGCGGCAGGGGCCGAGCTCATCGTCGATAACACATTCGCATCGCCGTATCTCTGCCGACCGATCGAGCTCGGCGCGGACCTCGTGGTCGAATCGGCGACGAAGTGGCTGAGCGGCCACTCGGACGTCCTCGCCGGTGCCGTCGTCGGGTCGTCCCAACGGATCCGGGCGGTCCGCGACATCGAGGTCGATACCGGCGGCATCGTGGCACCCTTCTCCGCGTTCCTCGTCCTGCGGGGCATCGCCACCCTTGCGGTGCGCATGGACCGCCACTCGGCGAACGCGCTGACGCTGGCGCGCTGGCTGCAGCGCGAGGCAGACGGGTTCCCGGTCGTCTATCCCGGCCTGCCCGACCACCCACAGGCCGCCGTGGCACAGCGCCAGCTACGGGCCGGGGGCGGGATGCTGACGCTCGACGTCCGATCGCGCGAGGCGGCCCTGGCCTTCATCGACGCCCTGCGCATCCCCGAGCAGACCGCGTCACTGGGCAGCATCCGGACGCTCGTCGTCCACCCCGCCACGACGTCGCACCGGCAGCTCGACGCCGTGGGTCTGGCCGAGGCCGGGATCTCCGAGGGCCTCCTGCGCGTCAGCGTCGGCCTGGAGGACGTGGAGGATCTCATCGCCGATGTCGCCGTCGGACTGGCCGCGGCGCGTTCGGCGGTCCCCGCGTAGCGCCATCGCGACCGTCACGCTCGGCCGGCGCCGGGCTTCCGACCTCGGTGACCCGCTGGCCCGAACGGGGCTGGCCATCTGGCGGACCCTGAGCGACGTCCGCTTCGCGGTCGTGCTCATCATCGTCCTCGCCGTGGCCGGCCTGGTGGGCACGATGGTCCGCCAGATCCCGGCCTTCGCCCTGCGCGGCAACCCGGCCGCCTACGCCACCGAGATGGCCGACCTCCACCGTCGCTACGACCCCATCACGATCGTCGGGGCGAACATCGGCCCGACGCTCGTCGACGTCTTCGAGGGCCTCGGCCTCTTCCGCGTCTTCACCGCGCCCTGGTTCACGCTCCTTCTGACGCTGCTCATCGTGAGCATCGTCGTCTGCACCATCGACCGGACGCCTCGACTGTGGCGCGGCGTGCGGCAAGTGCGGGTCGAGCAGCCGGCGCCCTTCTTCGATGCCCGGCTCCCCGAGCGGGCGGCCTTCGCTGGCCTGACGACGACCGACGACGCCGCCCTGGCGGCCATCCTGCGGCGGCGACGCTTCAAGGTCCGGACCGGCACCGACGACACGGCCGCGTTCGTCTACGGCGACCGCAACCAGTACTTCAAGATGGCGACGCTGTTCACCCATCTGGGTCTCATCCTGTTCCTCATCGGCGGCGCCGTGACCGGCGCCTTCGGTTTCGAGACCGCGGTCTTCGTGGGCGAGTCGCAGACGGCGCCGGTGCAGCCGGTCGGCACCCCGGGCAATCTGCTGCTCAAGAACCTTGGCTTCGAGGCGCCCACGCATCCCGACGGCTCGTTCGCCGACTTCCGGACCGATCTGGCCGTGTATCGCGACGGCCGGCAGATCGCGCGCAAGACGATCCGTGTCAACGATCCGCTGACCGTCGATGGCTACGTCTTCCACCAGAACTCGTTCGGGGCGGCGGAGACGCTCGACATCCGCGGTGCCGACGGTCGCGTCGTCTGGTCAGGCCCTGTGCTCATGGACTCGCAGCTGCTCGACAAGCCGCAGGGCTTCCTGACCATCCCCGGATCGGCGCTCGGGCTGTTCGTCGTCCTGGACCGGGATGTCACCGGCGCCGGGCGCCTGACGGTGGTCGGCACCGACGGGTCGATCGACGCGTCGGGCAGCGTGGTGCCGGTCTTCGCCGACCAGGTCGGCCTCGGTGGCTCGACCGATCCTCGGACGACCGGCGGCTACGAGGTCACGTGGAGGTCAGCCGGCGCGTTCACGGGCATCGTCGTGCGCAACGATCCCGGCCAGCCGCTCATCTGGTTCGCCTTCCTGAGCCTCATCAGCGGCATCGTGCTCTCGTTCTACTTCCCGCGCCGCCGCGTCTGGCTGCGGCGCGCCGGCGCTCGTCTCGAGGTGGCCATGCTGGCGGATCGCTACGTCGACGTGCGCCGGGAGTTCACGCAGCTCGTCGAGGATGTCGGCGCCGTCACCGGTCGGCGGCCGGAGACGACGCCGGGCTGACGGCGGCCAGGGATCGCCGGTCGCGGCGCCGGATCGCGGCCACCCAGATGCCGGCCAGGATGGCCGATCCGACCGACAGGCCGACGCCCAGCCAGACCGCGATCGGCCGATAGACGAAGGTCACGACCCGGCTCTCGGGGGTCACCGCGACGCCTCGGAAGGCACCGTCGACGGTCGCGATCGTGGCCGCCTCCCCATCCACGTCGGCCTGCCAGCCGGGCGCCATGACGTCCGTCAGGATGAGCGTCGACGGCCGCGACGCATCGATGGCGACCTCGACGTGATCCGGCTCATCACGGGTGATGGTCGCCGAACCGGGTGAGGCCGGGTCGTCGTCGGAGGGCAGGCCCGCCGCCGCCGCGGCACCGTCCGTGGTGAAGGCCGTCGTGCGCAGCGCGTCGAGGTCGGCGGCGGCGAGCGCGTCGAGGGCAGCCGAGTCGTCGGGCGACGTCGCCAGGCCACTGACGAGGAACGCCCGTGGGAACGCATCGGGCACCTCGTAGACCGTGACGTCACCGTCGCGCAGCCGCTCGATCGCTCCGTCGACCGTGGGCACGTCACCGCCACGCACGTACAGCCACCGGGCGCCGGCGAGCTTGACCAGGTCGCCATCGACATTCGGGCCGAAGGTCAGGGCGCGATTGCCCCACGACTCGTAGTACGTCTGTCGCAGGTCGTCGACCTGCCATTGCGGCGCGATGAGCCGCCCGAAGAAGTCGTGGTACGTGAGCGGGTACACGGACTGGTAGCCATCCACGGTGTGGAGTCCGGCATAGGCCAGCCGACCGGGCTGCTCACCGAAGGTCAGCACTCGCTGGGCATCGATGTCCGGCTCAGCCTGGAGAGCGCGGATGGCCGCGGTCGGCGCCAGTGCGGACGCGTACGACTGGACGAGCGACCGTGGGAACAGGAACCGCCCCGGCTGGACCAGCACGTCGGCCTGCCCCCAGAGCGCGCGCTCGACGACGAACGCCGCGACGACGACGGAGAACACGACCATCGATGCTCGTCGGCCGGGCGCCCCAGAACGTCCGAGCCAGATCAGCAGGCCGAGGCCCAGCAGCAAGGTGGCGATACCGACCACGAGGCTGCCGCTGGCTGCCAGAGCGCCCAGCCCGCGCGTCGACGCCTCGCCGGCATTGACGAGGTGCCGCCACGCTCGTCGAGCCGCCGGCTCGACGAGCATGAACTCGGCGACCGCCAGCAGCACGACGGCGACGACGCCGATCGTGGCCGCGATCCGCCGACGCCGGCTGGCGGTCACCCAGGCGTCCGACCACCGGACGACCGCGTCCGCGCCATAGGCGAGGAGGCCGATGAGCACCACCGTCCACTCGTGGCGGACCCGCACGAACTGGATGGTCGAGAACGGCCCCAGCGCCGTCTGCCACGAGACGGCCACCATCGCCAGCACGTCGAGCAATGGGATGATCACGAGCAACCCGATGAGCAGCCGCCGGCGCCGGTCCGGCCGCCCGATGACGATGCCCAGGATCACCAGGGCGAGCCCGGCGGCGCCCATGAACAGCGCCCCGTAGCGCGGATCGGAGATGCCCAGGCGGAGCCCGTTGGGCACGTCGATGAGCACGGACGCGTAGTGGTCTGCGGCCACCTGGAAGGCCTCGAGTACGGTCCGCTCGATGGGCAGCCAGGCCGCCCGGTGAGACGCAGGCAGCGCGGCCAGCTGCGAGACGAGAACAGGCCCGAAAAGGCCGAGCGCGAGGGCCCAGGCGCCGAGCCATGTCGCCAGGCGGCCGCGCCGCTGGCCGGGCTCCGCCGTGCCGATCGTCCACACGAGCTGCAGGGCGGCGCCGAACAGGACGACCTGCGTGAGGCTCTGATAGAGCATGAATGCCGCCAGACCGATCCACGCCAGGATGGCCAGCCAGCGCCGACGATCCGGGGTCGCCGCCCGGTCGGCCAGCCAGAGCAGCAAGGGCACGAAGGCGAGCGCCGCCGCGAACACGAAGTGCAGGAACGAGAGGGCGAACGCGATGCCGCCGATGACCACCGCCGGCGTCGACAGGCGGAGCGAGTCGCGGATGAAGCAGTGCATGGCGTAGCCCGCCACGAAGGCGTAGCCCCAGCTCACGGCGACGAACGCGCCGAACGGCCCGAGGACCGCCGCCAGCGCGACATCGAGCGCGATCGGCGAGACCGAGGATTGCGACAGGAACGCGTTCCCGGCTGTCAGATACGGGTTCCAGAACGCCGGCCCGTCACGCCACAGCTCGAGCGCCATCGCCAGGCGCGGCAGGCCGGCGGCGTCGTCGAAGACGTCGTGCGTCAGGGCAAGGCCGTGCTCGCCGAAGAGGAGCAGGCCGAGGGTCGGGAAGGAGAGCAGCGCAACGACGCCGTAGAGGAGGGCGGGCCCCAGACCGGCTCGCATGCGCCTCCACGGAGTCGCAGCTGACACGCGCGGTAGTGTAGCGGCGGACCCACGTCGGGCCGTTTCATGGCTGGTCCCGCCGCCCGACCTCCGCTAGAGTCGCTCATCGGACGACCGAGAGAGGGTGAGCCGAGTGCGGTGCGATGCGTGTGGCGCGGAGAACGAGGCGGGCCGCAAGTTCTGTGGCGAGTGCGGCGCTCGGCTGCTCGTGGTCTGTTCGACATGCGGCAGCGCCAACGCGGCGACGGTCCGCTTCTGCGGCGAATGCGGCACGGCGATCGAGGCTCCGCAAGCTCGCCCGTCGGACGGCGTCACCCAGGCAGTGGGGAGCCCGGCGCATGAGTCCGAGCGGCGGCTCGTGTCGGTCCTGTTTGCCGACCTCGTCGGCTTCACGACCCTGTCACAGGACCGCGATCCGGAGGAGACGCGAGAGCTCCTGACGCGCTACTTCGACCTCGCGCGTGATGTCGTTCAGCGCTACGGCGGCGTGATCGAGAAGTTCATCGGCGACGCGGTGATGGCCGTCTGGGGTGCGCCGATCGCCAACGAGGACGATGCCGAGCGGGCCGTCCGAGCCGGATTGGAGCTGGTCGATGCCGTTCGCTCGCTGGGCGACGAGCTTCAGGCGCGCGCCGGCGTGCTGACCGGGGAGGCGGCCGTGACCTTGGGCGCCGTCGGCCAGGGGATGGTCGCCGGCGACCTCGTCAACACGGCCAGCCGCCTCCAGTCGGCCGCCGCCCCGGGCACCGTCCTGGTCGGCGAATCGACCCAGCGTGCCGCGGCCGCGGCGATCGTCTTTGAGGCCGCCGGTGACCAGGTGCTCAAGGGCAAGACGGCGCCCGTGCCGGCTTGGCTCGCCGTGCGCGTCGTCGCCGAGCGCGGCGGTCGGGGGCGGTCTGACACGCTCGAGGCGCCGTTCGTCGGGCGCGACGAGGAGCTGCGCGCGCTCAAGGACCTCTTCCATGCCACGGGCCGCGAGCGCCGGGCACGGCTGATCTCGATCACCGGCCAAGGCGGCATCGGCAAGAGCCGCCTTGCGTGGGAGTTCCTGAAGTACATCGACGGCCTGCTCGAGGACGTCTATTGGCACGAAGGGCGATCCCCGGCGTATGGCGATGGCGTGACCTTCTGGGCGCTCGGCGAGATGGTCCGGCGACGAGCCGACCTGCGCGAAGACGACGACGAGGCGACCAGCCGCACGCGCATCGCGGCCACGCTCGCCGAGCACGTGCCCGACGAGGAGGAGCGTCGCTGGATCGAGCCGGCGCTGCTGGCCCTGCTCGGTGTCGGCGACGCGCCGACGGCCCAGCGCGATGAGCTCTACGCCGCCTGGCGCACGTTCTTCGAGCGCATCGCCAGCGGTGGCACGGTGGTCATGGTCTTCGAGGACCTTCAGTGGGCCGATGCCGGCCTGCTCGACTTCATCGACCACGTACTCGAATGGTCGAAGACATCACCCATCGCAATCGTCACCCTCGCCCGTCCCGAGCTGCTCGAGCGACGAGCCGACTGGGGCGCCGGTCGCCGCCACGCGACATCGATGGGCCTCGAGCCGCTCGCCGAGCCCGACATGCGCCAGCTGCTCGCGGGGCTCGTCCCCGGCCTTCCCGAGGTCGCGCTGCGCGCCATCGTGGAGCGCGCCGAGGGCATCCCCCTCTATGCCGTAGAGACCGTGCGCATGCTCGTCGCCGAAGGACGCCTCGAAGCGACGGTCGACGGCTACCGGCCGATCGGCGATCTGACGGCCATCGCGGTCCCGGAGACGCTCCAGGCGCTCATCGCGGCACGTCTCGACGGCCTCGATGTCGCCGATCGAACGCTCGTCCAGGATGCGGCCGTGCTCGGTCAGAGCTTCACTCCGCGCGCACTGGCCGCCGTCAACGGCGCCGACGAGGAGGAGATCGCGGGCCGTCTGCGTGCCCTCGTGCGACGCGAGCTCCTGCGCCTCGACGTCGATCCACGGTCGCCGGAGCGCGGTCAGTACCTCTTCGTCCAGGGCCTCATCCGGGAGGTCGCGTACGGCACGCTGGCCAGGCGCGATCGCCGGTCACGGCATCTCGCTGCGGCTCGCCACTTCGAGGCGCTCGGCGACGACGACGAGCTGGCGGGGGTGCTCGCCGCTCACTACCTCGCGGCCTATCAGGCCGCGCCTGACGGCGAGGAGGGCGAGGCGGTCGCCATCCAGGCCCGGCTGACGCTGCGCGCCGCCGCCGATCGCGCTCGCGCCCTCGGCTCTCACGAGCAGGCCTTCGCCTATCTCGAACAGGCACGAATCGTGGCCAGGGATCCCGTCGATCGCGTCGAGCTGGTCGAGCAGATGGGTGCTGCAGCGGCAGAGCTGGGGCACTATGCGGAAGCGATCGCGCTCCTGGATGATGCCATCGCGTCGCGCCGGGCGCTGCCCGACCGCCCAGCGCTCGCTCGGGCGGTGGTGGCGAAGGCCCGGGTCCTCGTCACCGAATTCCGGACGATCGATGCGGAGGCGATCCTCGGCGAGGCGGAAGCCGAGTTCGTGGATATCGAGGAGGACGCCGCATACGTCGCCATCCTTGCCCAGAGAGCCCGCGCGATCTTCCTCTCCAACCGGGACGCCGACGCCGTGGCGGCTGCCGATCGGGCCCTGGCGCCGGCCGACCGTCGCGACATGGAAGACGTGGTCGCCGACCTGCTGGTCACCAAGGGCGGCGCACTGGCGGGCATCAACCGTGAGATCGAGGGTCAGGCTCTGCTGCGAGCGGGCCTCGACATGGCGCTCCGTCGAGATCTGACCGCAACCGCATTGCGTGCGTACATGAACCTCGCGGCGGAGCTCGTCGCACGGTCGCCGGTCGAGGGTCTTGCGATCAGCCGCGCCGGCATCGAGCTGGCGCGACGGACCGGCAGCCGCGGGCTGTTCGTGAGCATCATCTGCAACGGGTGCGAGATCGCTGCTCGCACCGGCGATTGGGCCTGGGCGCGCGAGCGCCTCGCCGAGATCGCCGACTTCGAACTCGAGTCGTCGGACCGATTCAGCCACCTGACCGCCCTCGTGCTCTTCGAGTCGATCGCGGGTCGGCCGGTCGCCGAGCCACTCTCCCGGTTGACCGAGCTTTTGCGCACCGACGACGAGCCGATGAACCTCGGCGAAGGCGGCCGCGTGCTTGCATGGGTGGCCCTCGCCGAGGGGCGGTTCCAGGATGCCACCCGCGAGGCGTTGATCGCCGGCGACCACTACGTCGGCAACCTCGTGGGCCTGCTGGGCCTCGCCGGTCGGGCGGCACTCTGGCGCGGCGACGTCGCGAGCGCTGCCACCAGCCTCGGCCGTTTGCTCGACCTGTCCCGCTCGGCGACCGCCGTCGAGGTCGGCTGCTGGACCTTGCGTGCGGGCGTCGATGCAGCGGAGGGTCGGCGGCCCGAAGCACTGGCGGGCTACCGCGCCGCGATGGCCGGCTGGCGCGAGTTCGAGCTGCGCTTCGACCTCGCACTCTGCGGCCTCGATGCCGTGCTCCTGCTCGGCCCGGATGAGCCCGAGGTTCGGGCGATGGGCGACGAGGCGCGCGCGATCTTCGTGCAGCTCGGCGCCACGCCGTTCCTCGAGCGGCTCGATGCCGCGCTCGGCGGCGGGACTCGGCCGATCGGCCGCCCGAGCGGCGCCCGTGAGCTCGAGCGTGACGCCGCGAGGGTCGAGGCCGAACAGGCGATCGGCTGACTCGCCGCGTGCCCGACCTCGAGCAGCTGCGCCAGGCCGCCTTCCCCACAGCCGTCGAGCTGGCTCCGGCAACCCGCCCCCCACCGATGGTGGCCTGGGTCCGCGTCCTCTCGGCGCGGGTGCCCGCCTTCGATGCCCTCGATGAACGAGACCTGGCGCTCATCCCGGCCCGGGCGCTGGCGACACTGGCGGCCGGCGGTGTCGACGCCAGCGCGGTCGTCGATGCCCTGGTCGAGGCGGGCGCGGCCGGCGCGCTGCTCGTCGGGAGCGGCGCGGATCAAGCGGCGGACGACTTGCAGCGGCGGGCGGTCGAGGTCGGCATCCCTCTTTGGTCGATCGATGACGACGACGTCCACGCCATGGAACGGGCGATCATCGCCGTCCTGGTCAACGAGCGGGCGGCCATGGACCGCCGAGCGGCCGACCTCGAGGCGGAACTCGGGCGGCTGGCGCTGGCGGGCGCGGACCTCACGGCGCAGGCGGCGGTCGTGGCCACGGCCATCGGCCGCGCCGTCGTCATCGAGGGTCCGTCCGGCGACGCCATCGCCGTGCACGCTCCAGCCGACCCGCCAGCCGCGTCGGCCGCCGCCGCGTACCTGGCCAACCGACGGTCGGTCCTGCTCCGGGCGCCGCTGATCGGTCCCAACGAGGCGATCGGCGCCCTGCTCATCCTTGGCGAGCCACCGGTCACCGACTTCGAGCGCCTGGCGGTCGAGCGTGTGGTGGCGGTCCTCGGACTCACGCTCACGGCCGATGCCGCTGTTCGTGGCGGCCCGGCACGTCGACGCGCCGACGCCCTGCCGACCGACGGACCGCCCTGGGTCGCCATCATGGCTCGCCAGCTCGTCGCCGGAGCGCCGACCGAGCTCGACGACCGCGTCCGGCTGCGGGAGCGCATCGCCCGCCTGGCGCCCGCTCGACGGCTGCGGCTGCGCGGCGATGCCCAGAGCCTTGAGTTGCGCGTCATCGTCGCGGCGCCTAAGGCCGATCCGCTCGGGCTCGACATCGCGGCGCTCGTCGCCGCTCGCATCGGCCGCGTCCTGGCGGTCTCGCGACCGTTCGACCGGCCCGACGATCGGCCGCTCGCCGAACAGGGTGCGCGGGCCACGCTCGAGGCGGCCGAGTCCCTGCCTCCGGCGCTCGTGCCGGGGTCCGTCGCCCGGGCCGACCGCCTGGCGGCGTTTCGGCTGCTGGGCAGCCTGCACAATCTGCCCGACGGTGCCCAGAACGCGCGGGACCTGCTGGCACCCATCCTCGTCGGCCGCCCCGGCGTCGTGGCCGAGCGGCTGGCGACGCTGCGCGCGGCCATCGAGCATCCCGAGCTCTCGGATGCGGCCCGCGTGTTGGGCATCCATCGCAACACCCTGGCCTACCGGATCACGCGCATCGAGGCCGCCTCGGGCTGGCGCCTGGACGACCCAGACCTGCGATTCGTGCTCGCGCTGGCCGCGCGTCTTGTGCAAAACGACCAAGACCGGAGCTAGGCATCGGCCAAGCAGGGAGGCGTGGCGTCAGGCAGGCCGCGTATCATGCCGATATTCGTGCGGCTTGCCCGAAACGCGTGGGTGTCGGGAACCGCGTCAGGGAGGATCGGTGTTGACCATCGAATTCCGTGAGCTGGATGCCATCTCCAAGATCGAGGCGGCCAAGGAGCACAACGTCCGCTTCGTCCAGCTGCAGTTCACCGACGTGCTCGGCATCGTCAAGGCCGTGACCATCCCGCTGCACCAGCTCGAGGGCTCGGTCAAGCACGGCACCTGGTTCGACGGCAGCTCCATCGAGGGCTTCACCCGCATCGCCGAGAGCGATCAGTGGCTGCGCCCGGACATGGACACGTTCGCCGAGATCCCCTGGCAGCCTGGCCACGGCACGCTCGGTGCCGGCCCGCTCGGCAGCCGCGGCACGGCGCGCGTCATCTGCGACGTCATGACGCCGGCCGGCGACCCCTTCGTCGGCGATCCGCGCTTCATCCTCAAGCGGCAGATCGAGCGCGCGTCCAAGCTGGGCTACCGCTGGAACACGGGTCCCGAGCTCGAGTTCTTCCTCTTCCGACGCGACGATGACGGTCATGTCGCCCCGCTGCCGCACGATCAGGCGGGCTACTTCGACTTCTCGACCGACCTCGCCCAGGAAGTGCGCCAGGACATGGTCAACGCCCTGGAAGCATTCGGCATCCGAGTCGAGGCCGCCCACCACGAAGTGGCTGCCGGCCAGCACGAGATCGACTTCGAGTACGACGACGGCCTGCGCACTGCCGACAACGCCATCACCTTCAAATTCACGCTCAAGGCCATCGCCAACCTGCACGGCCTCTACGCGACCTTCATGCCCAAGCCCATCCACGGCATCAACGGCTCGGGCATGCACACCCATCAGAGCCTTTACGACCTCAAGGCCGAGCGCAACGCCTTCGCCGATCCGGACAACAAGTACGGGCTCTCGGACCTGGCTCGAAGCTACATGGCCGGCATCCTCGCCCACGCGCGGGGCATGATCGCGGTCCTCGCACCGACCGTGAACTCCTACAAGCGACTCGTTCCCGGTTACGAAGCGCCGACCTATCTGACCTGGGGTCGGACGAACCGCTCGGCGCTCATCCGGGTGCCCAAGGCGTCACCGGGCCGAAGCATCGAGGCGACCCGCGTCGAGGTACGCTGCCCGGACCCATCCTCGAACACCTATCTCGCCTTCGCGGTCATGCTCGCCGCCGGGCTCGACGGTGTCGAGAAGGGCATGACGCTCGGCGAGCCCGTCGAGGAGAGCCTCTTCGAGATGAGCGCGGCGCGGATCGCCGAGCATGGCATCCGCGAGCTGCCGGGCACGCTCGGCGAGGCGCTCGACGAGCTGGAGCAGGACGAGGTCGTCCGCGAGGCGCTCGGCGCTCACGTCTACAGCCACTTCGTGGCCGCCAAGCGCGAAGAGTGGGACGAGTACCGGACACAGGTCTCGGACTGGGAGATCGATCGCTACCTCGACGCCTATTAGGTCGCGGCCGAACGCGCCCGAGCGATCAGCCGAAACGACCCCGATACGGAGCCGGCAGCAGCGCGGCGATCGAGCGCATGAGCATCTCGCTGCTCGCGTCGGCTGCCGCGCGCCGTTCGTCCCGGCCCGTTCCGCTATCGGTCGCACCGGTGGCGCGCAGATCGAGGACGGGACCGAAGTGGATGGTCACGGTCGTACCGAAGTGCGGTCGACGCGACCCGATCGGCCACGTTCGCTCCGTGCCGGCGATGCCGACCGGCAGGACGAGGGCATCGGCTCGTGTCGCCAGCAAGCTCACGCCAGGCATCGGCTCCCCGAGCACCGCCACGCGTGACCGCGTGCCCTCCGGGGCGAGACCCAGCCAGTCACCGGTCTCGAGCACTGCGCGCGACATGCGGTACGCCTCGCGGTCAGCCTGGCCGCGCCGCACGCCGAAGCCGCCGTAGGCTCGCAGCGCCGGCCCCATGACCGGGGTCTCCATGGCCTCGACCTTGGCCATGTACCGCACCCGCCTCCCGACGACCGCCCAGACGGCGAGGCAGACGAGCGGCGGGTCGGCGATCGAGAGGTGGTTCGAGGCGACGATGACGCCCGGGCTGTCGGGCACGTGGTCGCGGCCCTCGATGACGACGCGCGTCCGGGTCACGAAGAGGACGAGGCGGATGACGAGGTTGAGACCCCGGAAGGCGAGCGGTGCCGGCGGCCGGCGAACGGCCGTCGCTAGCGTGGGGCCGAGGCGCGGCGTCGGCTCGCCCATGAGGGCCGTCGGGTCGTTCGCGCCGGACTTAGCCGGCGTCGACGCCGTGCTGGCGTGCCCCGATCATCTCGCCACCGTCGATGCCGATGACGTTGCCGGTCATCCAGCCGAGTCGCGGCGAGGCCAGCGCGATGATGGCCTGGGCGACGTCCTCGGGCGTCGTCAGTCGGCCGGCCGGGTTCTTGCGCTCGGCCGCGTCCTTCAGCTCCTGGTGGCCGGGGATGCGTCGCAAGGCGGGCGTGTCGGTCACCCCGGCGCGCAGGCAGTTGACGGTGATGCCGAAGGGGATGAGCTCCATGGCCAGCTGCCGGCAGTGCGACTCGAGGGCTGCCTTGGCGGCCGAGACCGGGCCGTACGTCGGCACGTTGTGGTGGGCGCCCTCGGAGGTCATCGCGAAGAGCCGCGAGCCGGACGCGAAGAAGCCGGCGTGGAAGAGGTCCTGGACCCAGTAGACCATCGAGTGGGCCATGACGTCGGCCGTCATCTCGAGCTGCTTCTGGCTGATCTCCTTCTTCGTCGCGTCGTCGGTCACGTAGCTCAGCGTGGCCCCGAAGGCGAGCGAGTGGAGGAAAACAGCAAGGTAGGGATCGGCACCGGCCGCGCGGCGCTCCTCGAAGCGGGTCCGGACGTCGGCGATGACGGCGGCCCGTCGATCGGGGTCGGCGGCATTGACGTTGTGGAACACGACCGGGACGCCCGTGCCGGCGATCTCGTCCCGGACGGCCTCGGCGTCGGCCCGGGTGGCGCGCAGGTCGAGATGGACGCCGACGATCCCATAGCCCTCGCGCGCGAGCGCTCGTGACGCGGCGCCGCCGAACCCGCTGCTCGATCCGAGCACGAGCGCCCAGCGCTCCCGGGCGTCGGTGGCGTCGGTCATGCAGGCTCCTCCGTCGGTGGTAGGTCGGCAGTGTAAGCGGCCGGCTGCGCCGCCGCCGTCGTGCTACGGTCGGGGCATGGCCCATGCGCGCGTCGAACAACTCCGTTTCGCCCGCTCGGAATGGCGGCGCGGTCTCCGCGGTCTGTCAGGCCACGATGCGCGGCGTCGGCTCGGACCCATGAACTCGATCTCCTGGATGATCGGCCACCTCGCTTGGCACGAGCGGCTCATCTGGGCCGAGCGCGCCCAGGGGCTGACGGTGGAGCCGATCCTCGATGCCGTCGCCACCGGGCAGCCGGCCTCGACGCCGCCCCTGTCCACCATGCTGGCGGCCTGGGAGCGCATGGTGGCGCTCGCCGATGCATACCTGGAGACGGTCACGACAGCCGACCTCGAGCACCAGCTGCCACACGATCACCGGGACTTCCCATACCTGGCGGGCACGCAGCTGCAGCGCATCACCTACCACTACTGGGTCCACACTGGCGAGGCATCGGCCGTCCGTCAGATCCTGGGCCACCGGCGGCTGGCTCAGTTCGTCGGTGACATCGACTCGAAGGCGCCCTACCGACCCGAGGCTGGCTGAGTCGTCCGAGCCCGCGAGTCAGGCCACGGCGGGCGTCGCCGCCTTGCCCGGCGCGCCGGGTGCCGCCGTCGGTCGGTCGGGCGGATGCGCAAGCATGATCACGCTCGCCATGCCGAAGGTCAGCGCCGTGAGCAACACGGCCACGTGGATGTCGACCTCCTCCCAGAGACGCGCCGCGGCCAAGGCTCCGACGACGATGCCCAGGTTCGTGAGCGCGGTCACGGTGCCGAAGATGCGCCCACGCCGCCCGTCGTCGGTGGCCGTCGCAAGGAGCGCGAACCAGGACGCCTCGAAGCCTGTCAGCCCGCCGCCACCAGCGATGGCCGTGGCGTAGACGATGAGCTGAGGAGCGCCGGCGACGAAGACGAGCGCGAAGGCGACCACGGGGATGCAACCGAGGACGGCCATCCGGCGGCGTCCTGTCCGGTCTGCCTCCCGGGCCAGCCATGGCCCGAGGAAGACGCTACCGAGGCCGAACATGGAGAAGACGATGCCGACGTCGACGGCCGTCCAGCCGAGGGTGTCGATGGCGAAGATGGCGTACGTCGTGATGAAGGCGCCGAAGCCGACGTTGAGCGCCAGTTGGGCGAAGAAGAGGACGACGATCGTGCGCTGGCTGGACGGCGGCGCAGGGGTCTCCCTGGGCGACTCGACCGTCGATGCGGTCGCACCGACCTCCTGCACGTCGCTCGCCAGATCGGGCTCGAGCGCCGCGGCAGGTGACCCTGCCGGCACTCCTTGGTCGTCATCGAGCGTCGCCGGCGGACGCGGCAGGAAGAGGGCGGCGATCGTTGCCAACGCACTGGTGACACCGACCACGAGGAACGGTACTCGCAGGTCGCTGACCACCACGAGCAGACCGCCGACGACGGGCCCGAGCACCGAGCCGGCCGCTCCGGCAGCCGACAGGATGCCCTGCGAGAAGGCCCGTCGCGCCCGCGCGGAGACCTCGGTCAGATAGATGCGCTCGGCAACCTGGTTGATGCCGCCGCCCAATCCGGCGATGCCTCGGAAGAAGATGAGCGGCAGCGCCGCCGTGGCCGTGGCGATGAGGATGTTGGCGCCGGCATAGAGGCCGATGCCTGCTGCCACCAGCCGACGCGAAGCGAATCGCTCCGTCAGGAACCCGCCGCCGAGCTGGCCCACCGAGGACATCACCGCGTGCGCGCTGGTCAACAGCCCGAGCGCGAATGGCGTCGCGCCGAACTGCTGTGCGTAGACGGGCAGCAGGGGCAGCATGACGGCGACCCCGATCTGGACCACGAACGCCATCGCCGCCAGCAGCGCGAGTGGTCGATCGAGGCTGCGGGCACTCGCCGTCGCGGCGGCCACGCGAGCCCTCATGCGGCGGCCGTCGAACGGTCCATCGTCGCCTCGGTAGGGAGCCGACATTGTCGCCCAAGCGGGTCGCCGACGAGCGTGTTCCGTGCCGCGGCAGGCGCCGCGCGGCGCTGCTAGGCTCGGTCGGTGGAGTCCCCCCGGATCCAGCCCATGCGCACGCTTGGGCTGGTGAGCACGCTGCACGCCGCGAACCATGCCCAGGCCGTGCTCATGCCGCTCATCTACATCGCCATCATCGACGAGTGGGGCATCTCGATCGGCACCATCGGCCTGCTCGTCGCGGTCGCCAGCGTGACCTCGGGCATGGCGCAGGCGACCTATGCCTCGCTCACCCGCCGCTTCACGCGTGCCCGGCTGCTCGGCTGGGGCGGCGTGGTGATGGGCGCCTTCGAGGCCGTCATGGCGCTCGCGCCCGGTTTCGGCGCCTTCTCCGGCGCGCTGGTCGTGTCTCGCGTCGGCGGGTCACCGCAGCATCCCGTCGGCAATGGCCTGCTGGCCGAGCAGTTCCCGGTCCAGCGGCGCGGCTTCGCCATCAGCGCGCACATCGCGGGCGGCAACATCGGCACCGTCGCGGTGCCGCTCATCGGGGCCTGGCTCATCGCCGGCGTCGGCTGGCGCTGGACGCTCGTGCTGCTGGGCATCCCGACGGTGCTCATCGCGCTGGCCATCGTCGCGCTCGTCCGGGAGTCGGGCAGCGACCGAGCGGCGGCCGTCGCGTCGGGCCGGGTGCGCGACGCGTTCCGGGTCGTGGCCGGCGACCGTGACCTGCGCTGGCTCTACCTCTCGTCGGTCCTCGGTGGCGGTGGCCGGGGGCTGG
>DATBSD010000179.1:0-37130 GCA_036559965.1 Candidatus Limnocylindrales bacterium | reverse complement strand
CATAGGCCGGTCTGCCGTTTGACGTTGGGACCGGGTGCTGAGCGACCATCGGGGGCCCACCGCGACTGCCCCGACAGAAGGAGGACCCATGGCCAACCGTGTCGCCGCGCCGCCGGCCAGCAAACGACCGGACCCCTGGTTCGATCTCGAGGGCAAAGCCGTGCGGCGCGGTCGCCGCACGCGGATGACGGTCGAGCTGATCGCCTTCGCCGTCGTCCTGGCGATCCTCCTGGCGGCCATCTTCGTCCGCCTCTACCTCTAGCCCGACCAGCCGCGCGCAACGGCGCCTCGTCGGCCGAGACCGGCGGGCTATCCTGACCCTCGATCAGGAGGAGAGGGACCGATGCGCACGCTCATCACCAACGGCACCGTCGTCAATGCCGACGGCTCGTTCCCGGCCGACGTCCTCGTGGACGGCGAGATCGTCGTCGCCGTCGGCACTGCCGGGTCCCTCGGCCCGGGCAGCGGGCTGACCGGCAGCATCGCATCGGCCCTCAGCGGGTCGGGCATCGATCGCCGCATCGATGCCAGTGGCAAGTACGTCGTGCCCGGCGCCATCGACGTGCACACGCACATGGAGCTGCCCTTCGGCGGGACGTTCGCCAAGGACACCTTCGAGACGGGCACCCGCGCAGCGGCCTTCGGCGGCACGACGACGATCATCGACTTCGCCGTCCAGTCGCGCGGCAAGAGCCTGCGCGACGGCCTCGATGCCTGGCACGCCAAGGCCGAGGGCAAGGCGGTCATCGACTACGGATTCCACATGATCATGAGCGACGTCAACGACGACTCGCTGGTCGAGATGGATCAGCTCGTCGACGAGGGCGTGACCGACTTCAAGCTCTTCACCGCCTATCCGGGCGTCTTCTTCAGCGACGACGGCGCCATCTTCCGGGCGATGCAGCGCACGGCCCGCAACGGCGGCCTCATCCTCATGCACGCGGAGAACGGTCTTGCCATCGACGTCGTGGCCGCGGATCTGGTCGAGTCCGGCACGACCGAGCCCATCGGCCACGGCCTTGCCCGCCACCCGATCTTCGAGGGCGAGGCGACCAACCGCGTCATCCGCCTCGCCGAGGCCGCGGACGTGCCCGTGTACATCGTGCATCTCTCGGCGCGCGACGCCCTGGCCGCCGTGCGCGAGGCACGCGACCGCGGGGTCGGGGCCTTCGCCGAGACGTGCCCGCAGTACCTCTTCCTGTCGCTCGACGACCTGGGCAATGGCTTCGACGGCGCCAAGTTCGTGTGCTCACCGCCGCTCCGTTCGGCCGATCACCAGGACGAGCTCTGGAGCGGCCTCATCAAGGACGACCTGCAGGTCGTCTCGACCGACCACTGTCCGTTCGACTTCCATGATCAGAAGCAGCTCGGCGTGGGCGACTTCCGAAAGATCCCCAACGGACTGCCCGGCGTCGAGGACCGACTCGATCTGATGCACGACGGCGGCGTCGTGAGCGGCCGCATCAGCCGAGAGCGCTGGGTCGAGATCTGTTCGGCCGCGCCGGCCCGGCTGTTCGGTCTCGAGGGCCGCAAGGGCGTCGTCGCGCCAGGGGCGGACGCCGATCTCGTGGTCTATGACCCGCAGCGCCGGCACACGATCTCGGCCGCGACCCACCACATGAACGTCGACTACTCGTGCTACGAGGGCCGCGAGGTCATCGGCGGGGCCGACGTCGTGCTCTCACGGGGCGACGTCGTGGTCGAGGACGGCGAGTGGAAGGGCGCGCCCGGGCGCGGCCAATTCCTCAAGCGTCAGCCGACGGGCGGCGCGATCCGCTGATCCCGCTGCCGCCGCGGGCGGCGGGGTGGATCGAGACCCCGCCGCCGGATATGACCATCGGTCGGCCGTCGACGCCGCGGCGCGGTGGCGGGTGGGCTTGGCGCAGGCGTCGGGGCGGGTGAGGGCGGCGGGCAGCCACCATCAGGCTTGCCGTTGCCGTTGCCGTTGCCATTGCCGTTGCCGTTCCCGTTGCCGTTCGGCGCGGCCTGGCAGGGATTCGGAGCGGGAGCACAGCTGCCGACCATCTGGCCACCCCAGCTGCCGCGGCCCGGCAGGTAGGCGGTGGCCGTCCGATAGCGTCCGAAGCGCCCGGCGCCAGATCGGGCGCGCGCCATCCAGCCGAGCACGTCGTCCCGCCAGGCACGCTCGGGCTCGGCCTTCGTGAGGTCGATCCGCCAACCGCCGCACGAGCGAACGTACATCAGGCCCGGTGGGTCGACGGCCTTCTTGACGCCTGGTTGCGTGCCCTTGATGAACAGCGCGGTCGTGGTCGATCTGGTGAAGGAGCCCGGACGCCCCCCGGTGAAGGCGTCGATCCTGGCCCGCACGAGGCCCTCGGGTGGCTCGAACTTGGCCACCGGCATGGACTTGGTGTAGTCGCGCATGAACGCCTGCCAGACGGGGGCCGGGCCGTCGAGCGAGATGACTTCGCGGCCACCGCCGCTGGACTCGGAGTGGTCGCTGTTGCCCATCCAGACCCCGGCCACGATGCCGGGCGCGGTGGCGTCCTTGGGCGGCGCCAGGAACCCGTAGGTCGCGTAGTCCAGCGTCTCGTTCGTCGTCCCGGTCTTGGCGGCAGCGGGACGGCGACTGCCGCCGGGGCCATTGCCCAGCCGCAGGATCTTGGCCCAGACCGGGTTCTGCTTCGGATCGGTGTTGCCAGCGATGATCTCGCTCACCTGGTAGGCCGCCCCCGGGTCGATGACCTGTTCGGCCTTCGCCTCGCCCGCGCTCCAGACCGGCTGGCCATCCGGTCCGTCGACGGTCAGGACGTAGCGCGGTGGGGCCAGCTTGCCGTAGTTCGCCAGGGCGCCGTAGGCGGACGTCAGATCGAGTGGCAGGACCTCGACCGTGCCGATGGCCGCTGACAAGCCGGCGCCGACGAAGAAGTCGCTGCCCCCGGCGAACCTGATGCCGAACTTGGCGGCCTGCGCGGCGACGGCCTTGCTGCCGACGCGATCGAGCGCACGGATGGCCGGGATGTTGAGCGACCACTGGAGCGCCTCGCGGACGAGGACCGGCCCGCGTTCGCGGCGGTCGGCGTCATGCGGCGCCCAGCCGCGGGCGAAGCGCGTCGTGACGTCGAGCAGCAGGCTGCCCGGTGTCAGCTTGTGCCGATCGAAGGCCGTCGCGTAGACGATGGGCTTGAACGCCGAGCCAGGCTGCCGGTAGCCCTGCGAGAGGACGTCGAACTTGGGCTCGAAGCGCCGACTGCGCATCTCGTCGCGGTAGTAGCCGGCGCTGCCGACGTACGCCAGGACATCGCCCGTGCGATAGTCGAGCGCGACCATCGCCCCGTTGCGTGGACCGCGCCCGCTGAGCCGCCGCGCCCAGGCACGGTCTCGCGCGCTGACCTTCAAGGTCTTGACGATGCGCGCGGCCTTCTGCTGCGAGACGTGCGGCAGCACCGCCGCCACCGTGATGTACTTCTCGGCCAGCTGCTGCGCCTTCCAGTCGAGCGTGGTGATGACGCGGTAGCCGCCCGACTCGACGGCCTCCAGGCTGCCGAACTTCGCGACCAGCTCGTCGCGCACGCGCCACATGAAGTGCGGCGCCCGATAGATGATCGGGCGGTCGCCGACGAGCACGACGGGCTCGGCGCGCGCAGCGGAGATCTCGCTCGCGGTGAGGTGCGTCCAGCGACCCGTCGTCATGGTGCCCAGGATGTAGTCGCGACGTTCCACCGGCGGTGATATCGGATCGACGACGAGCCGGCCCTTCTTGTCCCGGGTCGCCCAGAGGTACGGGTCGAGCGTCGATGGCGACTTCGGGAGCCCAGCCAGCAGCGCGGCCTGTGCCGGGGTGAGCTTCGACAGGTCGGTGATGCCGAAGTACGTGCTGGCGGCGCTGGCGATGCCGTAGGCGTCGTGCCCGTAGAAGTTCTGGTTGAGGTAGGCGGTGATGATGCGGCGCTTGCCGGCCTCGCCCGGGAACTCCTGGGTCACGCGGGCCGCCTGGATGATCTCGGCGATCTTGCGTCGGTAGGGCTCGGCGCCTTCGTAGACGAGCTCCTCGGGCAGCAGGCGCGCGCGGACGAGCTGCTGGGTGACGGTCGATGCGCCGCGCGACGAGGCTCCCGTCAGGTGGTCGGCGGCGGCCGAGACGATGGCCGCCGGGTCGAAGCCCTCGTTGCCCCAGAACGTCCGATCCTCGGTGTTGGTCGTCGCATCGAGGAGCAGCGGCGGGATCTCCTCGAATGGCACGACCCGTCGATCCTGTGCCTGGAAGCGTCCAAGCTCGACCTTGCCGGTCCGGTCGTAGACGATGGTCGGCTGCGCGAACCGGAGGTCCTCGAGCAGGGCGGGGTCCGGCAGGCCCTCGGTGAACGAGGCCACGGTGGCCAGGGCCACCCCGCCTGCCGCCACGCCGACGGATGCGACCGTGGCGACGGCGACCATGAGCATCGCTGCGGCCACGCCGATCCAGCGACCGAGGCGGCTCTCGGATGAGCGTGGACGGATGCGGCGCCGGTGCCGGACAAGGCGGACGGCGCTTGGCCGTCCGCCTTGTTTGCGTCCGGGCCGATCGGGGCCCCGTCGTTCGATCCCTTGATGCATCGTGTCTACCGTGTCGCACCGGCGCCTGCGGCGGTCGGTCGCGATCCCCTGACAAGATTACGCCCGCATCTCGAAATCGGTCGTCGGGTGCGCCTGCTGTGCCCTCGGAGGCTGGACCGCTGCAGGACGTCGTCGATGCCGCGGTTCAGGAGGCGGACGTGGCGTCCGTCGGCCGGACCTCGACCGCGGCAGACCAGTCGGGGAAGCCCGGCCAGGTGGCCGCGATGGCGAGCGCCTCGTCCATCGACGCGGCCTCGAGGAGGATGAAGCCGCCGAGCGTCTCTTTCGTCTCCACGAACGGCCCGTCAGTGATGAGCGGCTCCCCCGAGCGGCGCCGCCGGATGGTGCGCGACGCGGCCGCCGGACCGAGCTCTTCACCACCCACGATGTGGCCGGCTGCGCCGTGCTCGGCGAACCATGCCTCGTGGGCGCTCAGCACCGCGCTCCGATCGACGTCGGACAGCGCGGCCCAATCCTCGTCGCCGCCCACCTTGACCCACGTGCTCATCACGAATCGCATGGCCATGCCTCCCTTCGTCGAGACGACGGGCAGGCGGACGCCGATTCGACCATCGGACCGCCCCGCATCACGGTCCCGCCTCGATACGCTCGACCTCGATCGTCCAGGTCGACGTGCCCTGGAGCCCGGACAGGCTGGGGATGGTGTAGCGCTGTGTGCCGGTCGCCGGCACGTCGATCTGGAAGCCGATCTGGGTCGTCCAGCGCGTGTCGTTGAAGGGCAGGAAGCGACCGGCCGGCTGGAAGTCCGGGCCGCCGCCAGGGAATGGGATCGCGGTCGTGCAGCTGCCCGTCGAGAGCGCCGGCGGGGAAGCCGGGTAGAAACGCAGGCTGACCGTCTGCCCGAGGATGTCCGGCGTGCCGATGGCCAGCAGCTGCTGCGTGCCCGAGAACGTGTCGCTGCAGTCGGTGCCGACGGCCGCGCCGGTGAACGATCCGCTGACCGAAGCGTCGAGCAGTCCCCGGTAGGTGCCGTCGTCCAAGAGCGCCAGGAAACCGCTCGCCTCGTCCGTGCCGCTGCCCTTGGCGAAGCCGTTGCCGACGACGATCTGGAGGTCCCGATACTCGTTCTCGATGTCGACCTTGAGCCCACCCGTATGCCAGGCGACGATGACCGGGCCACTGACACTCCGCGTCCCAGTGATCATGCCGAACATCTCGACCGGGATGTCGTAGATCTGGAGGACGAGCTCTTGGATCGTGACAGAGGCCTCGAGCGAGACGACCTCCATCGTCTCCTCACCGCGGCCGTCGGCCACTTCGCGGCGCGGCATGAAGGTCATCGTGGCCGCCCCAAACATGTCGGTCTCGTCCATGAGCGTCGGCGGCACGTCGACGGTCCCGTGCTTCTGCAAGGCGCTCACCCCGCTGAAGCCCCAGGTGACCGTCAGACCGTCGAGCGTCGTCGGTCGCGGCAGGATGAGTGGCAGGCCGGTCATGGGCGAAGCGAGCGCGGTCAAGTTGCCGTAGGCATAGACGGCCTTGAGGTCGAGCGGCGGGCCTTGACCGCCGTGGCCCTCGTGCACCTGCGGCGCGAGCGGTCGGATCTCGAACGGGATGGTGTAGCCGATGAGATAGATGTGCGAGAGGACCATGCCCATCTCGGTGGCTTGCCATGGCGAACCCATCCAGCTCAGCGTGGGCATCCGAACCCGCCCGATCGCGAGCGGCCGGCCGCGTGGCGCGGCGATCGGTCCGCGAGCGGCCAGCATCGGCCGCCGCGCGTGGAGCCCTGTCGGCGCGACGAAGCCATCGACAAAGAGCAGCCAGGCCTGGGCACGGGTGAGCGGCGTCTCCGGCGTGATGGGCTGACCGAGCATGATCTGGGCCAGGAGCTCGTCCGGATGGTCGGCGTAGGCCTCGTCATAGGCCGCCGCGAAGTCGGCCGCGGCGAAGTCCTCGGGCAGCATCGGTGCCAGGGCGGCGTGGAGATCGGCCACGGTCATCGGGACGGCGCCCTCCTCGCCGCTCATCGCGATGGCGTCGGCTTCGCCCATGGCGATGAGGCCGCGGACCTCGTCGTCGGTCAGCCACAGGTCGTCGGCGTCCTGCTCGGCGCCTGGCCGGATGGGCGTGCCGTCGGCGGCATAGATGCCGACACGCAGCAGGTCCAGCACGGAGACCACGGCCTCCGCCTGGCGTGACGGGTCGTAGAGCGCCTCGCCGATGGCGAAGCCGTCCGTGAGCGACGGTTCGGGGAGCGGCTCGACATCGGCCGACGGCCCTGGGCCTGCAGGTGGGCCGCCGCCCTGAGGTGACGGCGACGGCGCCTGACCCACGTTCGATGACGGCGCCGGGCTGGCCGCCGGGACCGGCGTGGGCGCGCCGTCCGGGCCGGTCGAGGCGCCGCAGGCTGCGATCAGCACCGCCGTGAGCAGCGCGACGACGCCGTGTCGCGCCATCATCGGTCGCCGGCTGCCACGTGGCGCTCCATCAGCCGATGAGCGGCCGGCCCATCTCCTTGCGCCAGCGCTCGTTGAAGTCGAAGACGAGGCGATCCTTGCGCGGGTAGACGCCGGTCTTGTAGGCCCGTGATCCGATGCCGATCTGGACGCGCTCGCAGACGGCCCAGTCCTGCGTGCTGACGAGGTCCCACAGCTCGACCACCGAGTCCGGCTTGAAGCCCGGCGCGGCGATGGTCTCGGGCCGGAAGTAGAACTCCGAGATGACCGTCGTATGACCGACCGAACGCGGATAGAGCAGGTACGCCATGGCCGCGTCGGGGTGCAGGTTGAGCATCAGGTTCGGGAACTGGAAGGCGCCGTAATACATGCCGTAGTCCTCCGGCAGGAGGTCCGGGAAACGCGGCAGGTCCGACGTCCCGACGAGGCTGAAGCTGGTCACGTCGTCGCGCATCTGGTTGCCGCCGTCGCGAGACTCGCCGTCCCACACCTCGCCCGACCGATAGAGCGGGATGACCTGCACCAGCTCGGGGTGGATCGTCGGGCAGTGGAGGCATTCGTTGTAGTTCTCGACCACGATCTTCCAGTTCGCCTTGACCTCGTAGACGATGCGCGCGCCGAGGCGCAGCTCGTCGAGGCGGTAGCGCTCGAAGTCGGTGATCGTCTCGACGCTCGCCCGCAGCGCGACGCCGAGCGGCTCGGGGTCGGGCGCCAGGTTGACGAACGTGAAGCCGCCGTACTCGTCGGCCGCGATGGCGTGGAGGGGGTAGTCAGTACGCTCGAAGCGCTCGTCCTCGTGGACGTTGGGCGTGCCCACGAGACGCCCCTCGAGGTCGTACGACCAGGCGTGATAGGGGCACTTGAAGACCTTGTTCACGTGCCCGCAGTCGGGCGACGGGTCGACCAGCTGCGTGCCCCGGTGGGCGCACACGTTGTAGAACGCCCGGGGCTTGCCGGACGGATCGCGGTTGACGACGATCGACTCGCCCAGCAGCTCGCGCACGATGTAGTCGCCCGGTGCCGCGAACTCGGCTGCACGACCGACGCACACCCAGCCGCCGAACCAGATCCGCTCGCGCTCCTCGTCATAGATCGCCTGGCCGGTGTAGTCGGTGCCGACGAGCGTCGGGCGCGGGATCCAGTCCGGTTCGCGATGGCGGACGGGTCGCGTCGTGGTCGTGGCGCCGGCGTCAGCCGGCCGTGTCGCAGCCATGGTCGAGGTCCTTCTGTGCGGGGCTGGGCCACCCAAGGATGCCACGGACGGCGGGGCGGCCGCCACCGTGGTGCCTTCGGTCAACGATCGCTTGTCGAGCATCTTGCCTTCGGCCCCGGCACGTGGTCCACTCAGCGGAGCGCGGCGACCCGCCGGCTTCGCGAGCTCGCGCCGCGTCGAGGGAGGTGCGCGCCATGCGCAGACGGATCCCCGCATTGTTCGTCGCAGCCATCCTGACCCTGGTCCTGGCGGCCCCTGCATCGGCTGGGCCGCCCGATCGCTTCGAGGAACCCTTCACCGCGAACTTCCCCGACACCCAGCTCGGCCTCGTGGTCTTCGTCAATACCGATCGAGCGGCCTACTGCACGGACGACGTCGTCGACTGGGAGGAGGCTGTCTTCGCCTGGCTGCTAGGTGGTGCCCAGGGTGACCCGCCGGAGGACCCCGAGTTCCCGAGCGGGTTCGATGGCGTCTCGATCCAGGAGCATGAGACCCGGAGCGGCGCCGTCATCTACCAGGCCAAAGGGTCCGATCTGACGATCGAGCTGTGGCAGATGGACGCGGACGCGCCGCTCATCGGACCGTGCACGGACACCGATGATGCGATGCACCGCGTGGCGCGAGGGTCGGCGTCGTTCATCGGCAACGACAACGACCTCTTCGGCTCGGGCACGCGGGGCAACGCGTTCGGCGACCGAGGCCGGGCGGACCTCACGGACGACGCCGGTAACGCCTGGCACTACAGCTGGCTGTTCCACATCAACAGCCGCTGCTACACGCCCGAGGATGGTCCGCCACGGTGCCTCCTCGAGCGCTCGGCGCTCCAGGCCCGCTGACGACGGTCGAGGCGCGCCGACGAACCTCGGCACCCGTTGACCGATCGGTCTCACCAGGACCGATCGGCTGGCGTCAGCGCGTGCGGGGAAAGCCCAGGTCGACCTTCGACGTGCCCGGGTCGGGCCAGCGCGAGGTGACGATCTTCGCCCGCGTGTAGAACTGGATGCCCTCCGGCCCGTACATGTGAACGTCGCCGAAGAGCGATGCCTTCCAGCCCCCGAAGGAGTAGTAGGCGACGGGCACGGGGATGGGCACGTTGATGCCGACCATGCCCGCCTGGACCTCGAACTGGAACTGCCGCGCGGCGCCCCCGTCGCGCGTGAAGATGGCGGTCCCATTGCCATATGGGTTGTCGTTCACGAGGCCGACCGCCTGCTCGTAGGTCTCGACGCGGACGACCGTCAGCACAGGCCCGAAGATCTCGTCCCGGTAGGCGTCCATGGCCGGCGTGACGTGATCGATGAGCGAGGCGCCCAGGAAGAAGCCGCCCTCGTTCGCGTCGTAGAGCGGATGCTCGCGCCCGTCGGCCACGACGGTCGCGCCCTGGGCAGGGCCGGAGTCGAGGTAGGAGGCGACCTTGTCACGGTGCTGGCGCGTCACGAGCGGGCCCATCTCAGCCTCCGGGTCCGTGCCCGGCCCGACCTTGACCTTGGGCAGGCGCGCGGTGATGGCCTCGACCAACGGGTCGGCGACGTTGCCCACCGCGACGACCGTGGCGATGGCCATGCAGCGCTCGCCGGCCGAACCGTACCCGGCGCTGACCGCCGCATCGGCGGCCATCTCGATGTCGGCATCGGGCAGCACGATCATGTGGTTCTTGGCGCCGCCAAGGGCCTGGACACGCTTGCCGTTGGCGGTCCCGGTCTGGTAGATGTAGCGCGCGATGGGCGTCGAGCCGACGAACGAGACGGCCGCGATGTCGGGGTGCTCGAGGATGCGGTCGACGGCCACCTTGTCGCCCTGGACGACGTTGAAGACGCCCGACGGCAGGCCCGCCTCGGCGAGCAGCTCGGCGAGGTAGAGCGACGCCGATGGGTCCTTCTCGGACGGCTTGAGCACGAACGTATTGCCGCAGGCGATGGCATTGGCGAACATCCACATCGGCACCATGGCCGGGAAGTTGAAGGGCGTGATGCCGGCCACGACGCCGAGCGGCTGGCGGATCTGGTAGACGTCCACGCCGCCCGAGACCTGCTCGCTGAAGCCGCCCTTCATGAGCTGCGGCACCGCGGTCGCGAACTCCAGGTTCTCGATCCCGCGGGCGATCTCGCCCAGGGCGTCTGCGGGCACCTTGCCGTGCTCGGCCGTGAGATGGGCGGCCAGCTCGCGCCGGTGCTCGTCGACGAGATTGCGGATGCGGAACATGACGTCGGTCCGTTTCGAGAGCGACGTCGCGCGCCAGGCTGGGAAGGCGGCCTTGGCGGCGGCCACGGCGGCATCGACCTCCGCGGCCGAGGCGAAGTCCACTTCGCGGCGCTGCAGGCCCGTCGCGGGATCGAAGACCGGTCCGCTGCGGCCGGACGTGCCGGCCATGATGCGGCCGTCGATCCAGTGATGGACCCGCTCGGTGGTGGCCGGGGCGACCGACTCGCTCCTCGGCTCCGCGACCTGCGTCATGGTGGTGAACCTCGCTGGGCTGAGCGCCCGCGGCTCGGCGGACGTGCCCCTGAGTCTACTCCGGCGTTTCCGCGTGGTCGCGTGGCGAGGCGATGGCTCGTCGCTCGGCGTCACCGCCCTTGTGACTCGTGCCTGACCCCGCTGCCGGCCAGCGCGATCGCCCGTCGTCCGCCCACCGGCGTGTGTTCGGCCGCTTCGGGCATCGACGGATCCCGCCGCGCGGCCGCCTCGTACCACGCGCCGTAGCGGCGCGTGCCCCAGGCCGAGGTCACGCCGTGGGCCACGATGCTCAGCGTCACGGTCGCTGCCACGATGGTGGCGATGAGGGGCACGTTCGGCAGCTCCTCCTCGATGATCAGGAACGTGAACACGATCGAAGCCAGGCCACGCGGTCCGAACCAGCCGACGAAGGCGATCGTCGGCCGGCCGAGGTGCGTTCGGACGAGCGAGAGCACGACGGGCACCATGCGCACGACCGTCAACGCCAGGACGGCGAAGACGAGGACGGGTGCCGTGAAGCCCGCCAGCTCCGGGCCAAGCAGCAGGGCACCGAAGACGAGGTAGCTGGCGGTCGTCAAGAGGGCGCCAAGGCCATCGAGGAACGTCGGCTCGGCACGATCCTCAGCCGCGGGCACGAGTCGGTCGTCCGCCCCCACCAGCCGTGTCCGGCGCCGCACCGCCATACCCGCCGTCAGCCCGGCCACCCAGGCGGCGATGAAGCCGCTGCCGTCGACGAGGCCCGCCGTGGCGTAGGCGAAGAGGGCAGCCGCGAGGAGTACGAGCGGATACCACGTCGCGGCGGCCCAGCCGCGCTGTCGTGCGCCGACGATCAGGCGGCCGCTGATCCATCCCACCAGCCCGCCGATGAGCGCCGAGACGACGAGCGCCCGGACGAAGATCTCGGCGACCGATCGACCGCCGTCGCCCGCTGCCTCGGTCGCGAAGCCGAGGAAGATGAGCACGAAGGGCAGGGCGATGCCGTCGTTCAGGCCGCTCTCGACGTTCAGGCCGTCCCGGATCGGACGAGGCACTCGCCGGTCGACGATGACGGTCTGTGCCAGGGAGGCATCGGTCGGCGCCAGCACGGCGCCGACCAGAGCCGCCTCCCAGACGTCGAGGCCGGCGAACATGACGGCTGCGAACGCCCACCCGACGCCGATGGTGAGCGGCAACCCGACGGCCAGCAGCCGGAGCGGCAGCGTGCGCTCACGGACCAGTCGCCCTGCGTCGATGGCATAGGCGTCGCTGAAGAGGACGAGGACGAGCGTCAACTCGAACACGAACGTCGCCAGGCCGAGGTCCGTGCCGGTCGAGACGAGCGACAGGCCGAGCGGCCCGATGAGCAGCCCCAGCCCGGTGAAGACCATCGGGGCGGTGATGACCGTCGAGCGCAGGCGATGCGAGACGAGGCCATAGCCAAGATACGCGGCGGCGATGATGGCGAGGGCCATCGCCGGATGATGGCACGCGACGTCGCGCCGGACACGGCGGCCGGTCAGGGCGTTGGCGGCGTCCTCGTCGAGGGCAGCTCGGTGGGATCGATCGGACGATCGGGCCACTCCAGGCCGGCCTGATCGGGCGCGGGCTCGCTCGCTGCCGCGCCCCGAGCGCGCAGACGGCCAGCGACCAGCAGGACCGCCACAACGGCGAAGACCACGATCGCCGCCAGCTGCTCGGCCGAGAGCGGACCGAGCGTCGGATCGTCGCGCCAGCTGAACGCGATGACGATGCGGCCGGCCAGCCACCAGGCCAGCGCCCAGAGATAGATCGCCCCCAGGCGCACACGCCGGGAGATGGCCGCCAATACGAGGACGCCGATGGCGGCCCAGCTCGCCTCGAGCAGCTGCGACGGCAGCGACGGCATCGCCGGCGCGATGCTCTGCCATGGCCCGGGTCCCAGGAATGCGACCGCCTGCTCGCCGTCCCACGGCGCGCCCTGTCCGCCGCCGCCGAGGAACTGGCTGAACTTGGCGCCGACGATGAGCATGAGCAGGATCGGCGCGGCGACCTCCAGCCAGCGCCGCCAGTCGGGATGACCGCCGCCGAGGGTGCGCGCGATGTAGGCCCCGCTGAGCGTGCCGCCGACGACCGCACCGAGCAGGGACAGCGACCCGCGAGCGGGATCGAGCAGCGTCAGCAGGTCGGGCGCATAGGTATCCGCATACGCCAGGCCGTGCATGATGCGGCCGCCGATGACGGCGCCGGGCACGACCGCGACGGCGATGAACAGGAGGTCGTCCCTCCGCAGGGGCGACGCGTCAGGCGGCACGTCGGTGGGTCGCGCCGGACGGTAGCGCGCGGCGGCCACGGCGGCGACCAGGAGCGCCGCCATGACCGTCGCCGCAGCGGCGATGCCCTGCCAGCTGACCACGAGCTGGAGCGGACCTTCGGCCAGCCAGCGGGGGTCGAAGAGGATGCCGATGACGGCCATGACGCCCGTTGCGCTGGTCATCGAGGGTGCACCGGCGCCGTCATCAGCCGGCACCTTGCGAGGCCGGCCGTTGCCCCCCCTGTCCGGCCGGCATCGTTCGCAGCCGGCGCCCGGCGGCCGTCGCCGCCGCGACCGAGATGAGGCCGCCCACGAGCAGCGCGACCGACACGCTGGCGGCCGCCGCGATGGCCCCGGCCGCGATGCCGCCGATCGGCGACGACCCGGCAAAGACGGTCGTATAGACGCTCATCACTCGGCCGCGCAGGCGGTCGGGGACGGTCATCTGGATGAGCGTGTTGGTCGTCGCCGCGATGGCGATGACCGCCCATCCGAGCACGAGCATGATCGCCAGCGCGACGAGGTCGACCCGCACGAAGGCGAGCGCGACGAGCGCCGTGCCCATGACGGCCGCGCCGGTCACGAGCAAGCGGAGCGTCGGCCGCAGGCCGCCGGCGATCATCACGGCACAGGCGAGCGAGCCGAGGCCCGTCGCCGCCATCAGGAAGCCGTAGGTCGTGGCATCGCCGCCGAGGGTATCGCGCGCGTAGACCGGGATGAGCACGGAGAAGTTCATGCCGGCCGTGGCGACGACACCGAGTGTCCCGATGGCCAGCCGGACGACCGGCGTGTGACGGACGTAGTCGAGCCCCTCACCGACCTGCGCGACGACGCTCCCGAACGACCGTGGCACGGGGATGCGCGGCGATGCCAGCAGCTCCGAATCGCGCATCAACAGGTAGGCCACGAGCACGGCCAGGAACGACGCTGCGTTGAGCAGGAAGCAGGCGGCCAGGCCGATGGCCCCGATGACCAGACCGGCCACCGCCGGACCCACGACGCGCGCGAGATTGAACACGGCGCTGTTCAGGGCGACTGCGTTGGCGACGTCGGCCCGACCGACCATCTCGACCACGAACGCCTGCCGGACCGGCATCTCGACGGCGTTGACGAAGCCCAGCCCGATGGCCAGCAGATAGACCATCCAGACCTCGACGGCGTCGGTCACGACGAGCAGGCCGAGCGTCAGCGCCAGCGCGAGCGCGACGAGCTGGGTGACCATGAGCGTCGGCCGCTTGGGCAGCGCGTCCGCGATGACGCCGCCGAAGAGCCCGAAACAGAGCACGGGCACGAATTGACACGCGGTCACCACGCCGAGCGCCAGGGGGTCGTCGGTGAGCGTCAGGACCAGCCAGCCCTGGGCCACCGACTGCATCCACGTCCCGACCAGCGACACGAGCTGGCCGCCGAAGAAGAGCCGGAAGTTGCGGTGGCCGAACGACGCCCCGATGCGCTGACTCATGCCGACTCGCCGACCGAGACCGAGGCCAGGTGGCGAGCAGACGATTCGATGAGCGCGATCGTGGTCGACAGGCCGAGCCGGCCCGTGTCCAGCGTCAGGTCGTAGTGCCGGGCGTCCATCCAGTCGACGTCGAAGTGCTGCCGAAGGTACGTCGCGCGAGCGCGGTCGACCGAGCGGCAGAGCTCGCGCAGCGACGGCTCGTCGGGGCGTGCGTCGGCCGGCAGCTCATCGACCCGCGCGACGAGGTAGCGCACCCGGTCGTCGATCGAGGCATGAAGGTGCACGCGGAGGACCTCGGGTCGGCCGCTCAGGATGAACCCGCCACCGCGGCCCAGGATGACGGCCCTGCCCGAGGCAGCGGCCTCCTCGATGATGGTCTTCGTGAGGTCGAACAGCCGTTCCCCGGTGACCGGCGAGACGCTGCCATCGACGACGGCCGGTGGCACGGCGACCTCGGGCGCGCTCGAGGCGAAGGCAGCCGCCAGGCGCTGCCAGAGGCCGGGCATGCGCTCGTCATAGCCCTCCGCGTCCGCCTCCGAGATGCCTGCCCGCTCGGCCGCGGCGGCCACGATCTCGCGGTCCAGGAAGGGCACATCGAGGCGCTCAGCGAGTGCGCGACCGATGGCCGCGCCGCCGGCGCCGAATTGCCGTGAGAGGGTGATGACGGGCATCGGTGACGGCGTCGGCCTCGCCGTGTCCGGCACCTAGGCCAGCTTGTCGACCAGCTCGCGCACCGCCGCCGCGGAGCGCTCGAACTCAGCCTGCTCGGTGGCGGTCAGCTCGATCTGGACGATGTCCTCGACGCCTGCCCGCCCGAGCTTGACGGGCACGCCGACGAACAGACCATCGACGCCATACTCACCCTCGAGCAGCACCGCGCAGGGCAGCACCGCCTTCGTGTCGCCGAGGATGGCGCCCGCCATCTGGGCCGCCGACGCGGCCGGCGCGTAGAACGCCGAGCCGGAGGTCAGCAGGGCGACGATCTCGGCGCCGCCGTTGCGCGTCCGCTCGACGAGCGCCTCGATCCGCGCGGCGGGCAGCAGCTCGGTCAGGGGCACACCCGCGACCGTGCTGTAGCGCGGCAGCGGGACCATCGTGTCGCCGTGACCGCCCAGCACGAAGGCGTGGGTGCTGGTGACCGAGACGCCCAGCTCGCGGGCGATGAAGGTGCGGAAACGAGCCGAGTCGAGCACGCCGGCCATGCCGATGACCCGCTCGCGCGGGAAGCCGCTCGCCCGCATGGCCACATGGCACATGGCATCGAGCGGGTTGGTCACGATGACGAGGATGGCGTCGGGCGAGACGGCGACCGCCTGCTCGACGACCGAGCGCACGATGTTCGCGTTCGTGGCCAGTAGGTCGTCGCGGCTCATGCCCGGCTTGCGGGCGATGCCCGAGGTCACGATGACGATGTCGGATGCGGCCGTATCGGCGTAGTCGTTGGTGCCCGTGATCGTGCGGTCGTGACCCAGGACGGGGGCCGACTCGGCCAGGTCGAGGGCCTTGCCCTGGGGCAGCCCTTCGACGATGTCGACCAGGACGACGTCCGCGAGGCCTGACTCCGCGACACGCTGCGCGGTGGTCGCGCCGACGTTGCCGGCGCCGATGACGGTGACCTTGGCTCGGGACATGGTGGGCTGGCACTCCTTGTCGACATCGGGTGAGGCGGTCAGCCCATTCTAGTTGGCCGACCGTCCTGCTCTCGCCCGGACGGCCGGAGGTAGCATGGCGGCGTGACGGACGAGGGGCTCCATCTCGAGACGCTGGCGGTCCATGCCGGCCAGGAACCGGATGAGCTGACGGGGGCGGTCTCGCCGCCCATCTATCAGACCAGCACGTATGCCCAGGATGCCGTCGGGCAGCCGCGCGGCGGCTGGGAGTACGCACGAACGCAGAACCCGACGCGCTCGCGGCTCGAACGGGCCGTAGCCGAGCTCGAGGGCGGCCGCCGTGGCCTCGCATTCGCCAGCGGCTCGGCGACGACCGCCGTCATCGGCGAGCTGGCCGGCCCGGGCGACGAGGTCATCGTGAGCGACGACGTCTATGGCGGGACATACCGCTTCTTCGAGCGCGTCGCCCGCCGCCGCGGGGTGGCGACGTCGTACGTCGACCTGGCGACCGACCCGGTCGCGGCGCTTCGGGCAGCCTTGACGGAGCGGACCCGCCTGGTGTGGCTGGAGACGCCCTCGAACCCGCACCTCAAGGTCATCGATCTGGCCGCCGTCGCGGCGACCCTCGGCAGTCATCGTGGCGCCGACGGCGAGCGGCCCATCCTCGTCGTCGACAACACGTTCGCGACGCCCATCGCCCAACGGCCCCTGACCATCGGCGCGGACATCGTCTACCACTCGGCCACGAAGTACCTGGCCGGCCACTCCGACGTGGTGAGCGGCGTGCTGGCTACATCGCGAGACGACCTGCACGAACGGCTGACCTTCCTCCAGAACGCCCTCGGTGCCGTGCCCGGACCATTCGACTGCTTCCTGGTCCTGCGCGGCCTGCGCACGCTCGCCCTGCGCATGGAGCGCCACAGCGCCAACGCGCTGGCCGTCGCCCGCGTCCTGGCCGCACGATCGGATGTCGCCGCGGTCCGCTATCCGGGCCTCGCCGACGGGCCACATGCCCATGTCCGGGCGGCCCTCGCCGCTCACCAGATGCGGCTCGCCGGCGGCATGGTCTCGTTCGATCCGGCGCCGCGCGACGGCCGCTCCCCCGAAGAACGGGCGCGGCGCTTCTGCGAAGCCACGGATCTCTTTCGCCTGGCCGAATCGCTCGGCGGTGTCGAGTCGTTGTGCGAGGTCCCGGCCGCCATGACCCATGGCTCGGTCGCCGGCTCTTCGCTCGAGGTCTCGCCGGCGCTGGTGCGCCTGAGCGTCGGCATCGAGCACCCCGCCGACCTCGCCGCCGACGTCGTCCAGGCGCTCGACCGAGCATGACCGACGCGACGACGCCGGCCGCGAAGGCACGGGCGCAGGCGGTCGTGGCGGAGCAGTCGGACGCGCTGCTGGCCCTCTCGCACGCCATCCATGCAGCGCCTGAGATCGCATGGCAGGAGGTCCGTTCGAGTGCGCTCGTGAGCGAGGCGCTGGCGGCCGGCGGTTATGCGGTCACATCTGGCGTCGCCGGCATGCCGACGGCCTTCGCAGCCTCGGTCGGTGGTGGGCCGCTCCACGTCGCCATCCTGGCCGAGTACGACGCATTGCCGGGCATCGGCCACGCGTGCGGCCACAACATCATCGCGGCCTCGGCGGTCGGAGCCGGCCTGGCGCTGGTGCCGCTCGCCGACGAGCTCGGGCTGACCGTCCATGTGCTCGGGTCACCGGCTGAGGAGATCGGCGACGACGGCGGCAAGCAGCGGCTCATCGCGGCCGGCGCCTTCGACGACGTCCACCTCGCGATGATGGTCCATCCGGCCGCCTACGAGGTCGTCGACCCGCCCATGATCGCCGCCTCGATGTTCGAGGTCCGCTACACCGGGGTCGCGGCGCACGCCGCGATGCATCCCGAGCAGGGCGTCAACGCCGCCGATGCCATGACGGTCGCCCAGGTCGCCATCGGACTGCTCCGTCAGGCGCTGCTGCCCACGGTCCGGGTGCATGGCATCGTGACCCACGGCGGCGAGGCGCCGAACATCATCCCCGCCTACGCGACGGCGCGCTACATCGTGCGCGGCTGGACGATCGACGAGCTGGAATCGGTCCGGCCACGGGTCCTCCGCTGCTTCGAGGCCGGCGCCATCGCGACCGGTGCCGGCCTCGAGATCGTGGGCGGTCAGGCGCCCTACGCGGAGGTCCGGCACGATGCTGGCCTGGCAGCCAGCTACAAGGCGAATGCCGAGGCGCTGGGACGCACCTTCAGCGAACCCGAGATGCTCCGCTCGCGCGGCTCGGGCTCGACCGACATGGGCAACGTCTCGCAGGTCGTGCCGACCATCCATCCCTATGTCCGCATCGAGACCGGCGGCGCGGTCAACCATCAGCCGGAGTTCGCGGCCGCGGCCGCCACCCCGTCAGGCGACCGGGCCGTGCTCGACGGCGCGGTGGCCATGGCCTGGACGAGCATCGACGCGGCGACCGATCCTGAGCTTCGGCGGCGGTTGCTCGCAGGCGGCTGACCGGCCCCCGATTCAGGGCGCTCTCAGGCGCGACGGCGATAACGGCCGCACGAGCACGAGGCCGGGAAGGGAGCGCCGAGCGATGGCGATGACGATGGGGACGCGCACGACGGGGCACGACGCCGACCCCGACGTGCTCGCCGTGCGCGTCTTGCACGATCCGGATGAGCCGATCTTCGACCAGGGGCTCGCCTTCGACCTCGAGACCCTCGTCGACCGGCGACAGGTCCTGCGGCTCATGGGCTGGGCGGGGCTCGCGACGGGCGCCGTCACACTGGCCGCCTGTGCACCCGGTGCGATCTCGGTCTCGCCATCGGCGACGACGTCCACGACGCCCGGCGCGAGCTCGGTCGCAGGCGCGGTCGAGAGCTGCGAGCTCATCCCCGAAGAGACCGCTGGGCCATTCCCGGGCGACGGTACCAATGGGCCGGACGTGCTCGACCAGAGCGGCGTGGTCCGGAGCGACATCCGGTCCAGCTTCGACGGCCCGACCGGCGTCGCCGAGGGCGTCCCCCTGACGATCAGGCTGGCCATCGTCGACGCGGCCGCCGACTGCGCTCCCCTGGCCGGGGCCGCCGTCTACCTCTGGCACTGCGACCGCGAGGGCCGCTATTCGATGTACTCGGCGGGTGTCACCGAGGAGAACTACCTGCGCGGGGTCCAGGGAGCCGGCGACGACGGCCTCGTCACCTTCCAGAGCGTCTTCCCGGGCTGCTACGCGGGTCGCTGGCCGCACATCCACTTCGAGGTCTATCCGAGCCTCGAGACGGCGACCGACGCAGCGAACAGGATCGCCACCTCGCAGATCGCACTGCCGGCGGAGAGCTCGGCCGCCGTCTATGGCACGACCGGCTACGAGGACAGCGTCTCGAACCTGGCCCAGGTCAGCCTGGAGCGTGATGGCGTCTTCGGCGAGGACGGCGGCGTCCAGCAGCTCGGCACCGTGACCGGTGACGTCGTCGGCGGGCTGACGGTCGACCTGACCGTGCCGGTCGCCGCCGGGACCTGACGGCTCCGGTCCGCCGGCCCTTCCAACGCCCGCGAGGCCGACCAGCGCCTTCGCCAGACCTGGAGTCCGATACTCTGCGTCGAGGATGACGCTCCAGCCGGGTGCCCAGCTCGCCGGTTACCGCATCGAGTCCCTGCTCGGCCGGGGCGGGATGGGCGCCGTGTACCTCGCGACCGACGAGCGCCTCGGTCGGAAGGTCGCGCTCAAGATCCTCACGCCGGCCCTTGCCGACGACGCCGCCTTTCGTGACCGCTTCGTCGCCGAGTCGCGCGTCGCGGCTTCGCTCGACCACCCCAACGTGGTGCCGGTCTTCGAGGCCGGCGAGGTGGACGGACGGCTGTTCATCGCCATGCGCTACGTCGACGGCACGGACCTCGCCCGACTCATCGAGGACCGTGGGCCTCTGCCGCTCGACCTGGCGCTGCGCGTCGTCGAGCAGGTCGCCGGCGCCCTCGACGCGGCCCACGCAGCCGGGCTCGTCCACCGCGATGTCAAGCCGGGCAACGTCCTGCTGACCGACACGGAGGGCGGCGTCCACGCCTATCTCGTCGACTTCGGCCTGACCAAGCAGGTCGGTGGTGGCGCAGCCAACATGACCCGAACGGGGCAGTTCGTCGGCTCGATCGAGTACGTCGCTCCGGAGCAGATCGAAGGACGCGGCGTCGACGCACGGACCGACGTCTACGCGCTCGGCTGCCTGGCGTACGAATGCCTGGCCGGCGTGCCGCCGTTCCACCGCACGTCCGAGATGGCGACCCTCACCGCGCACATCAAGGATCCACCCCCGTCCCTGCTCGGTTCGCGCCCGGATCTGCCCGGCGGCATGGACCAGGCCATCGGTCGAGCCCTGGCCAAGGATCCCGAAGCACGCTTCCCGTCGGCTGGAGCATTCGCCCACGCGCTCGCTGCGGCAGCCAGCGCCGATGCTGCCGCCGATGTCGCGCGCGGCCTGCTCGTGGCCGAGCTGAAGGGACGGACCAGGACAGCCGACGCCGAGCCACCTGGGGCCGGACCAGGTCCGGATCCGCCGGAGGGCGAAACGCTGAGCCTCGGCGCCCCGCAGGCCCCAGCCGACGCGCGCTCGATCGAGGTCTTCCGGCGCATCGTCCGGGATGCGATCTCACGCCACGGCGGTGCCGAGATCGAACGCGACGCCCAGACCGTGGCTGCGGTCTTCCCGACCGTCGACCAGGCGCTGGCCTGCGCGATGACGGTCTCAGCCGCGACGCGCGCGCAGGCGGCGGCCGATCCGGACGCGCAACTCGAGGTGGCGGTCGGTGTCCATGCCGACGTGACGAGCGAGGTGCCGCCGGCATCGCTGGCATCGCTCGTCGGCGTCACCCATGGCATCGCCTCTCAGGCGGCCCCTGGTGAGGTCATGGCCAGCGACACGGTCGTTCGCCAGGCACGGACCTCGACGCGCATCGCCTACGGACGTCGCACCCAACGGCGGATCGACGGGCTGGCAGAGCCGCTCGGCGTCGTCCGGGTCGAGAGCGGCGTCGGGACGCAGCAGGCGGAGTCTGGGCGTCGCCGCCTTGTCGTCGTCGCGCTCGTCGCCGGCGTGGCTGCCGTGGCCGTCCTGGCCTGGCTGGGTGCGTCGGGCGGCATCTTCGGATCGGCCAGCCCGTCGCCCTCCGGCTCGGTCGCGGCCGTCCCGACGCCCACGGCCACGCCCGAGATCGTCGAGCGCATCGCCTACGCGTCGGAGCTGGTGTTCCCCGACACGGAGAGCTGCACCCGCGACTCCGGGTTCGCCGAAGCTCACCTCGCGCTGGTCTCCCCTGACGGCCGGCCGGACCTGGCGCCCAGGACCGACCTCGACACCTGGGCGCGAGCGCCCGACTGGTCGGCCGACGGCGCGATGCTGACCTTCTGGGGCACACTGCAAAGCGGCGACGACGTCCCCTTCGTGGCGGCCGCGACCGGTGAGCGTGACACCCAGTTGGCCGCCAATGATCCGAACGCCGGTGGGCTCTTCTACGGCGCGATCAGACCGGCCATCTCTCCCGACGGGTCGCAGATCGCCATCGCGAAGGACGGCTCGCTCATCGTCATCGATGCCGACGACCGAGCGCTGACGACCGTGCTCGGTGCACCGTGGGGCTCTCTGGGGGTCGAGCCCGCTCCGACTCCCATGGGATCGGGCCCTGCGGTCGTGAACGCCGTCGACTGGCTGCCCGACGGACGACTCGCGCTGATGAGTGGAGACGAGATCTGGACGACGACGGCGGACGGCTCCCAGGCCACGAGATCCGGCTCCCTGCCGTCGATGGTGGTCTCAGAACCGAGTTGGGCGCCAGATGGCAGCCGGATCGCGTTCCAGTCGCAGCCGCTCGATCAGGATGGCGGCGCGACCGCGGCCTGGGACATCTATGTCGTCGATGCGGACGGCACTGGCCTGGTGCAGCTGACGAGCGACCCAGCCAACGACATCCATCCTGCCTGGTCGCCCGACGGAGGCCGGATCGCCTTCGCCAGCGATCGGGACGGCGGGTATGAGATCCAGACCATGAACGCCGATGGCACCCAGACGTCGCAGATCACGGAGTCGCCCGAGGGCTTCGTGGCCTGCTGGCCGGCGTGGGGACGGACGACGACGGCCGACCTCCCGCAGCCGACACCGAGTCCCGAGCCCGGAGCGACTCCGGCACCGGGGATCCTCCACCGCGGCGTCCTCGACGCAGGCACCTACGTGAGCGACGATCTCTCGGTCCCGACGCAGCTCACGCTCGGCGAGGGTTGGACCGGGTACATCGCCACGCCTGACGAGATCTCCGTCCAGGACAGCGATGATCGGTTCACCGAGCTGACGGTCGCGAGGCTGCAGACCGGATATGACCCGCCGTGCTACACGGGCACAGAGGGCGCATCGCCGCCGGAACTCAAGCTGCTCGGACCAGAGCCCCGTGACGTGATCGAGCACATCGCGGGACAGCCCATCCTCGACGCCAGCGAGCCGCAACCGGTCAACCTTGGTGGCGTGACCGGGCTCCAGATCGACGTGACCCCCGCCGGTCCGCTGGCCGACGTCTGCCCCGATCCGATCGGCAATCGCCTGCATCTGTTCCAGGCCGGCGGCGACAGCGTCTGGGTGCGTGACGGCCAGAAGGTCCGGATCATCGCCCTCGACGTCCGTGGCACGACCGTGACCATCGTCGCCGGCGCGCCCGCAGCCGCGTTCGGGGAGTCGATGGCGCGCCTCCAGCCGACGATCGACAGTTTGGCCTTTCCCGAATAGCCGGCAGCCCAAGGGGCCCGATCCGCCGTATCCTGCCGGGCGTGGACCGCTGGCGGACGATCATCGAGCCGTTCCGGATCCACTCCGTCGAGCCCATCCGGCTGACGACGGTCGAGGAGCGCTCGGCCGCCCTCGAGGTCGCCGGGTTCAACCTCTTCGACCTGCACGCCGACGACGTGCTCATCGACCTGCTCACCGATTCGGGCACCGGCGCGATGAGCCGCGACCAGTGGGCGGGCATCCAGCGCGGCGACGAGAGCTACGCCGGCTCGCCATCGTGGTTCCGGTTCCTGCACGCCGTCCAGCGCCTGTTCCCCTTCCGGCACGTCATCCCGACCCACCAGGGCCGAGCCGCGGAGAAGATCCTCTTCAGCGTCATCGCCGGTCCGGGGATGGCCGTGCCCAACAACACGCACTTCGACACCACCCGCGCGAACGTCGAGTTCACGGGCGCCGACGCGATCGACCTGGTCATCCCCGAGGGGCGCCAGCCGGCCTCCATCCACCCGTTCAAGGGCAACATGGACCTCGACGCGCTCGATGCCTTCATCGACGCCCGCGGTGCCGCCGACGTGCCGGCGGTCTTCGTGACCGTGACCAACAACTCGGGCGGTGGTCAGCCGGTCTCCCTGGCCAATCTCCGCGGCGTGCGCGAGGTCTGCGATCGCTACGGCGTGCCGCTCTTCCTGGACGCCTGCCGATTCGCGGAGAACGCCTGGTTCATCCACGAGCGCGAGGCAGGCTACGGGACCATCGCCATCCCCGACATCGTGCGGGAGATGGCTTCGCTCGCCGACGGCATGACCATGAGCGCCAAGAAGGACGGCCTTGCCAACATCGGCGGCTGGCTGGCGGTCGACGACGACGACCTGGCCGAGCGGTGTCGGAACATGCTCATCCTGACCGAGGGCTTCCCGACCTACGGCGGTCTGGCCGGGCGCGACCTCGAAGCCATCGCCCAGGGCCTGGCCGAGGTCGTCGACGAGGACTACCTGCGCTATCGCATCCGGTCGACGGCCTATCTCGGGGAGGCCCTTGATGCGGCGGGGATCCCGGTCGTCAAGCCCATCGGCGGCCACGCCGTCTACCTCGACGCGCGCGCGCTGATGCCGCACATCCCGCCCCTCGAGTACCCCGGCCAGGCGCTGGCGGTGGCGCTCTACCGGGAAGGCGGCATCCGGGGCTGCGAGATCGGCACGGTCATGTTCGGTCGTCACCCCGATGGCAGCGAGTCGCCCGCGGCCATGGACCTCGTGCGCCTGGCCATCCCGCGTCGGACGTACACCCAGAGCCACATCGACTACGTCATCGAGGTCGTCAGCGGGGTCGCGGAGCAGGTAGCCGGACTGCGCGGCCTGCGCATCGTCACGGAGCAGCCGCAGCTCCGTCACTTCACGGCGCGCTTCGCGCCGCTCTGAAGGACGACGATGGACGCCATCGAGGTCGCGGTCAGGGTCGTCGCCTTTGGGCTCGGGCTGGCGCTCGTGGCGCGGACGATGCCGGGCGCCGTCCGTTCGCTGCTGCTGCCACGGGGCAGCAGCGATCGCCTGTCGCGGATCCCGTTCCGATTGCTCCGCCGGTCGATCGAGGCGGCCATCCCCGCCGACAGGCCCTACGTCCAGCGGGACCGCGTCCTTGCGTACTACGCGCCGGTCTCGCTGCTCGTCGTGCTCGTCTACTGGCTGGTGCTCGTCGCCATCGGCTACGCCGCCATGTACTGGGCGATCGGCGCCGGCGCCGGCATCGGGACGCCGCCACCCGGCGGCGCACTGGAGCACGACATCATCGAGGCGGTCCGCCTCAGCGGGTCGTCGCTGCTGACGCTCGGCTTCGCGGCCTCGGACGCGCCCGGCGCGACACTGCTCATCTTCTCGGAGGCCATCCTCGGGCTCATCCTCATCGCGCTGCTCATCAGCTACCTGCCGACCATCTACTCCGCGTTCTCGCGTCGCGAGCTGCTCGTCAACCTGCTCGAGTTCCGCGCCGACACCCCGCCCTCGCCGGTGGTCATGCTCACGCGCTTCGACCGCCTTCATGGGCTCGATGAGCTCCACGAGATGTGGGTGCGCTGGGAGCAGTGGTTCGCCGAGCTCGAGGAGACCCATACCTCATTGCCCGTCCTGTCGCTCTATCGATCACAGCGACCCGAGATGTCGTGGGTCAACGCCGCGGGAGCGGTCATGGACGCGGCCGCGCTGACGCGCTCGGTCGTCGACACGCCCGTGGATGTCCAGGCCGATCTGTGCATCCGGGCGGGCTATCTCGCCGTCCGCCGCGTGGCCGACTTCTTTGGCATCGCCTACCCGCCGGACCCGCGGGCAGACAGACCCGACGAGCATCTCCAGGGACCGCTTCGATGCCGTCTGCGACGTCCTCGAGCGGTCGGGCACGGCCATCCGCGCCGACCGTGATCAGGCCTGGCTCGACTTCAACGGCTGGCGCGTGAACTACGACGCCGCCTTGCTCGGGCTCCACCGCCTGACGTCGGCGCCGCCATCATGGTGGGATCGACCCCTCGTCTCGGCCTATGCCACCGACGAGCCAGCCTTGCGCGACGTGGTCGTCGCCGGGTCCGGTGGTGCCGCCGACGCCCCGGCCGCCGATGCCGCAGCCACCGATCGGCCTGCCTGAGGTCGTCGCCGTCTGGCGGTCCGCGCTGGCACGGCACCATCGAGGAGCGCCAGCACGCGCGCTTGATACTCCGTCGTCGCCGACCGGTACGGGTCCTGTTCGCCGCCTGGATGGACGGCGTCGGGGATGAGCCACAGGGTGCACGAGGGCCCCGCGCGCTCGGCGAACCGACGGGCGTCATCGGGGTAGACGAACGGATCCTCACTCCCGCTGACGAGGAGCGCCGGGCGCGGCGCCAGCCGGTCGATGACGTCGATCGGTCGGACCGCGCTGCGGTGCTGCCCGACTCGGGCCTCGGCCAGGCGCACGGTCAATGGTGCGAACGGGAAGACCGGCAGCGAGGGGCGTGTGAAGTGGCGGAAGCCGCGATCGATGACATCCTCGATGGCCGTGAACGGCGCCTCGAGGATGAAGGCCCTGACACGTGGGTCGTCGGCGCCCTCGAGGATGGCCACGGCCGCGCCGAGCGAGTGCCCCATGACCGCCAGCGGCCGCCCGTCAGTCCACTGCTCCAGGTGGTCGATGACCGCGCGCAGGTCGGACGTTTCTCGCCAGCCGAGGGTCGACATGGCACCACCGCTCAGTCCGCAGGCCCGCGCGTCGTAGAGCAGGACATCGAAGCCGGCATCGTGCAGGTAGGGCGCGTGATCGAGCATCTCGTCGCGGCTGCTGCGAAAGCCGTGGACGAGCACGATGCCGCCGCGTGGCCGGTCGGCAGGGATCCACCAGGCCGCCAGGTTGACGTCGTCGGCGCCGGCCATGTCGAGCGACGAGAAGGGGAGCCCGAGATCGCCCGGTGTCCGAACCGGCTCACGGCGACGCGGCATGACCAGCGAGCGGGCTGCCAGCCAGGCCAGCCCGACAGTACCGACAGCGAGGCCGGTCGCGAGCGCAAGCGACCCGCGCGCCAGACGACGGCCGCCAAGGCGACCGGCAGCGACGAGACCGAAGGTCATGGCCTGCGGGGGCCGGCTCAGCCTGCGCGCGGTCCGGCCGCCGCGATGTCGGGACCGAGGCTGTCCTCGAAGCGCCGGAAGTTGTCGACGAACATGCCCGCGATGCGGCGTGCAGCGACGTCGTACGCGTCCGCATCGGACCAGGTCCCCCGGGCGTCGAGGACGGCGCTCGGGACATCGGGCACGGCGGTCGGGACCGAGAGCCCGAAGACGGGATCCGTGGCGAACGTCTGACCCTCGAAGCGGCCCTCGATGGCGGCGTGGACCATCGAGCGCGTGTGCGCGATGTTCATCCGCTCGCCGGTGCCATAGGGTCCGCCGGTCCAGCCGGTGTTGATGAGCCAGACCGGGATGTCGTGCTCGGTCATGCGCTCGCCGAGCATGCCGGCGTAGAGGGCCGGTGGGCGAGGCAGGAAGGGCGCCCCGAAACAGGCCGAGAACGTCGCCGCCGGCTCCTTGACGCCGACCTCCGTGCCGGCCAGCTTGGCCGTGTAGCCGCTGACGAAGTGGTACATGGCCTGCTCGCGCGTCAGGCGGGCGATGGGCGGCAGCACTCCGAACGCGTCCGCGGTCAGGAAGATGAGCGTTCGCGGATGGCCGGCGATGCCGGGCTCGACGGCGTTGGAGATGAACGTGACCGGGAACGCGCCGCGCGTGTTCTCGGTCAGCTCCTCCGAATCGAGGTCGAGCTCGCGGCTGTTCGGGTCCATGGCCACGTTCTCGAGGATCGTCCCGAAGCGGCGCGTGGTCGAGAAGATGTCGGGCTCGTAGATGGGCGAGAGGCGGATGGTCTTGGCATAGCAGCCGCCCTCGAAGTTGAACAGGCCGTCGGGACCCCAGCCGTGCTCGTCATCGCCGATGAGCGTCCGCGAGGGATCGGCCACGAGCGTCGTCTTGCCGGTCCCGGAGAGGCCGAAGAAGACGGCCGGGTCGCCGGCCGGACCGACGTTGACCGACGAGTGCATCGGCAGCACGCCCTCGTCGGGCAGCACGTAGTTCATGACCGTGAAGGCCGACTTCTTGATCTCGCCGGCGTACGCCGTGCCACCGATGAGGACCTCGCGGCGGGTGACGTGGACGAGGATGAACGTGCCGCTGCGTGTGCCATCGGTCGCCGGATCGGCCACCAGGCTGGGCGCGTCGTAGATGGTGAAGTCGGGCGTGAAGGCGGCCAACGCGGCGGCGTCGGGTCGGATGAAGAGGTTGTGCGCGAAGAGGCTCGCCCAGGCCGTCTCGGTGGTCACGCGGACGGACCGGCGATGGCGTGGATGGGCACCCACGAAGACATCCTTGACGAACGTCTCGCGCGCGGCCAGGTGACCGATGACCTTCTCGCGCAGGCGCTCGTAGTGCTCTTCGCTGATGGGTCGATTGACCTCGCCCCACCAGATCGCGTCGTGGCTGGCGGGCTCGTCGACCACGAACTTGTCCTGCGGCGAGCGACCGGTGTGCCGCCCGGTGCGCACGACGAGCGGCCCGCCCGCGGCGATGACACCCTCGTCGCGCTGGATGGCCGCCTCGTAGAGCGCCGGCACGGCGAGGTTGTGGTGGACGCGCGGCGCTCGGCGGGTGGCCCCAGGACGAGCGGCGCTGGCGTTCGGTTTGGTCGTCGGCTGCGAGGTCACGATGGCTCCTAGCTCGGTCACGGGCGAGTCAGCCCGATGGCATCGGCCAGCGAGCGTGCTCGCCACGGCGATGGACCGGCCGCGCTTGGCTGGTCCCGTCGGGACCAGGGAGTCGGCTTCCGCAGTCGTGACCGATCGTACCACCGTGCCCAGGGTCGTCCAGCGAACGAAGGTCCCGGCGTGCAGCGCGGACCATGTGCCGAGGGCGTATGGGCGGACCGCACGGGCCATGTAGCGTGGCCCTGTCTAGCGTGCTACTATCCGGGCGCACGTTTCTGGCGTGCATGACGCAGCCCACGGAGCCGACCATGGCGACCTCGACACCGACGACCACGACGACGAACCCGACGGCGGGCGCGATCGCCGACGATGCAGCACCGGTCGCCCTGGTGCCGCTGACCCTCGGCGAGCGCCTGCGCGGCTGGAAAGAGACATTCGAGACCGCCAACCCACCCAAGAGCGGACGCATGGACGCCGTCGGCAAGTGGCTGGTCATCACGCGGGCAGCCGTCTTCCCGATGACGCTCTGGTCGGGGCTCATCGGCGTCCTGCTCGCGGTCGGGGTCGCGGCGACGGGCGGCGCCGTGACGGTGGACTACGGCCTCGCGGCGCTGGCCGTCGTGGGCCTCGTCGTGGCGCATGCCGCGAACAACATGATCAACGACTACTTCGACTCCAGCGGCGGCCCCGACACCGAAGGCTACGTGCGAGCGCTCTATGCGCCGCATCCCATCCTCTCGGGCTGGGTCACCCGGGCGACGCTCCGCAACGCCATCCTGCTGACGTCCCTCGTCGACGGCCTGATCATGCTCTACCTGGCGGCCATGGTCGGACCGCTGGTCATCGTCTTCGCGCTGGCCGGCCTCTTCGTCTCGGTCTTCTACGTGGCGCCGCCCATCCGCCTCAAGTGGCACGGCCTGGGTGAGCCGGGCGTGCTGCTCGTCTGGGGGCCGCTCATGATCGGCGGGACGTATCTCGTGGCGACGGGCACCATCCCGGCCTGGGTGCTCGTGTTCTCGCTGCCCTACGCCCTCATCGTCACCGCCGTGCTGTTCGGCAAGCACATCGACAAGATCGTGCCCGATGCCGCGCTCGGCATCCGGACGCTACCGGTCATCCTCGGTGAGGCCCGTGCGCGGTCGGTCGGGCAGTGGCTGATGATCCTCTTCTACCCCCTCGTGCTGCTCGCCGTGCTCGTCGGCTGGGTCGGCCCCTGGGTCCTGCTCATCGCCCTGGCGCTGCCGCGTCTGCGCGGGGTCCTGAAGGTCTTCGGCCAGCCCAAGCCGAGTGGGCCGCCGCCGGGACGCGAGCTCGGCTGGCCGCTCTGGTTCGTGGGCTATGCGTTCATCCACACGCGACGCGCGGGTGCCCTACTGACACTCGGCTTGCTGCTCAACGCCGTCTTCCCGATCGTCCTGCCCCTGCCCTGGCTCGCCTGACGGCGAGGCGGCGCTGGCGGCACGCTTGACAGGCCCCCAGGCCGGCGGCAGAGTGACCGGCGGGGGCGCAGGTGTCGCCTGCCTGGGCCGCCTGCCACGATGAGGATCCCGACGCATGCCGCTGTACCTGGATACCCATGACTTCGTGCCCGGCCTGACCGAGGCTGCCGTAGCCGCTGCCCACGCGCGCGACCTCGAGGTCCAGGGCAAGCACGGCGTCGACTACCGGCGCTACTGGTTCGACGAGACGACGGGCAAGGTCTTCTGCCTCGTCGAGGCGCCGTCACCCGAAGCGGCCATCGAGGTCCATCGGGAAGCGCACGGCCTGCTCGCCGACTCGATCGTCGAGGTCAGGGAGGGAGCGTAGCCACCGCCTCGACCGGGCTCATCGCCCGGCCGACCTTGAGCGCGGCGGCGAACGCCTCGGGACCCAGGCGCTCCTCGAGTGCCATCCGCCCGCGCTCGTAGTCGCCGCGCGACGCCGGGGCGACACGCGTGCGGATCGACTCCCGGATGGCATCGGCGGCGCCGAGCAGCTGCGCCGCCGCCTGCGGGTTCGGGTCGGTCGTCGCCCAGGCAAGCTTCTCGAGCGCGGCAGCCGTGCCGGGACGATCCTGGAGCCCGACGCGGAGCACGAATGCCTCGCGGTACAGCCGCACTGCCTCGAGCCGGTCGCCGGAACGGCCGGCAAGGTCGCCGAGGTTGGTGAGCGCCCGGGCGACCCCGCGCTCGTCGGCGATCTCGCGCGAGATCGTGGCCGCCTCCGTGGCCATGGCACGCGCCGTCTCGACGTCACCTTCGCGGGCAGCGATGAGCGCGAAGGCATCGAGCGCGAACGCCTCACCCCAGCGATCGCCCAGCGCACGGAAGGTCGCGATGCTCTCGTCGAACTGGAGGCGGGCGGCGGCGTAGTCGCCCGATCGCTCGAGCACGTCGGCCATGTTCATCAGCGAGAACGCCAGCCCGTGTCGATCGTCGACCTCGCGGGCCAGCACGACCGACTGCCGGTACAGATCGTTGGCACGCGCGTAGTCACCCTGCTGCAATGCCGCGTTGGCCATGTTGTTCGTGGCATACGCGACGGCGCCCGGGTCGCCCATGCGGCGATGCAGGTCGAGGCTCTGCTCGTGGAAGGCCATGCTGGCCGCATAGTCGCCCTGCATGAGGGCCAGGATGCCGGCGCCCGTGAGCGCGTTGGCGCGCAGCGCGATCGACTCGCCGGTGGTCGCCGCGAGCATGCGCTCCAGCCAGCGACGACCCTCGTCGGCGTGGCCGCGGATCTCCCAGAACTGCCACAGGCCGACGGCCAGGCGGAGCCCGGCGAGCTGCTCGCCGGGCTGGGACTCGCTCCACTCCAACGCCGAGCGGAGGTTGTCGTGCTCCTCGTCCAGCCGATCGAGCCAAGTGCCGGCCTGGGGGCCTCCCCGGAGTGCCAGGGCGGCCCGATCGGCCAGGCTGAGGCACCAGTCGCGATGCCGGCGCCGGGCATCCGAGGCCTCGTCGGCCTGCATCAGCCGCTCGTAACCGTACGCGCGCAGGATCTCGCTCATCCGATAGCGCGCCACACGACCTTCGAAGTCCGCCGCCACGAGCGACTTGTCGACCAGCCGGGCGAGCAGGTCGAGCACCTCGCTCGTCTCGACGACACCCCCCGAGCCGACCGTTTCCGCCGCCTCGAGGTCGAAGCCGCCGGCGAAGACCGACAGGCGCCTGACGAGCGCGGCCTCCTCGGCGCTCAGCAGCTCGAAGCTCCAATCGACGGCCGCCCGGAGGGTCTGGTGCCTGGGGATGGCGACCCGGCTGCCCCCGGTCAGGAGCCTGAAGCGGTCATCGAGCCGGGCCGCGATCTGTTCGACCGAGAGCGCGCGCAGCCGCGCGGCGGCCAGCTCGATGGCCAGCGGGATGCCGTCGAGTCGGCGGCAGATCTGGATGATGGCAGCGCTGTTGCGGGGCGAGAGCTCGAAGCCGGGGGCCGCTGCCCGCGCTCGCTCCAGGAAGAGCTGCACGGCGTCGCAGGCGAGGATGTCCTCGGCCGGCGCATCCGGGCCGACGGTCGGCACGGTCAGGCTGGGCACGGCGATGAGCGCTTCGCCGGCGATGCCCAGGGCCTCCTGGCTCGTCGCCAGCACGCGCACGCCACGGGCGGCGATGAGGGTCGCGTGGACGAGCTCCGCGCAGGCGGCCAGCAGATGCTCGCAGTTGTCGAGCACGAGCAGCAGGCTGCGACCACGCAGGTGGTCGACGATCGATGACGCCAACGGTCGCCCGGGCTGCTCCATGATGCCGAGCGTGTCGGCCACCGCCGTGGCAACGAGCGCCGGCTCCGTCAGCGCGCCGAGCTCGACGAGCCAGGCGCCGTCGTCGTAGCCATCGGCCAGCTCGGCCGCGAGACGGACGGCGAGGCGCGTTTTGCCCACGCCGCCCGGCCCCGTCAGCGTGACCAGCGCGCTCGTCGTCAGGAGCGCGCGGCCGCTCGCCAGCTGAGCATCGCGACCGACGAACGTCGTCAGCTGACGCGGCAGATTACCGGTCGCGGCAGCGACCGTCCGCAGGTCGGCGAAGCGGCCGGCCAGCCCGTCGGCCACGACCTGGTAGAGATGCTGCGATCCGGGCAGGTCCTTGAGCTGGTGCTCGCCCAGGTCGGCAAAGCCGATGTCGGCATCGAGCTCGCCGACGGCTAGGTCGCGCGTCGTCTGCGAGACGAGGACCTGGCCACCGTGGCCGACCGCGCCGATGCGCGCCGCGCGATGCACGTCGAGACCGACGAGCCCGGTCTCGCCGACCGTCGGTTCGCCGGTGTGGATGCCCATCCGGACGCGGACGCTCGATCCGTCAGGCCAGGCATGGGCGGCCAGTCGGCGCTGGCCGGCGATGGCAGCGAGGAGCGCGCCGCGGGCCGTCGGGAAGACGAAGTAGAGGCCATCGCCGGCGGTGCCCTGCTCGACGCCGTCCTGCTCTCGGAAGGCATCGCCGAGGATGCGATGGTGCTCGGCGAGGACCGATCCGTACGATGGACCGAGCGCCTGGAGCAGCTGCGTCGAACCCTCGATGTCGGTGAACACGAGGGTCACGGTCCCGGTCGGGACGCGATCCATAGGCTGGTCATCCTCGGCGCTGGAGACGGTCGTCCGTCCCGCGACACTACCCGATGCCTCGGAACGACGACAAGCGCCGCCGGGCGCGGGCGTCGTCCGCTTGACAGGCCCGAGTCGAACGGGACACTTGCTCCATGGAGCGGGCGGGCGTGCGGCTGGCGTGGCCGCTCGCCATCATCAGCGTGACCCTCACGGCGGTCGGGCTGCTGCTCCTCGGTCTGACCGTCGATCGGCCGGCGCCCACGCTGTGGGGCTTCCGCGGCTTCACGGCAATCCTGGGCATCGAGACCGCGGCGCTCGGCGGCCTGCTCATGTCGCGCCGCTCCGGCAACGTCATCGGATGGCTGTTCGCCTTCGTTGGCGTGACCAACGGCATCCAGCTGGTGGCCTCGGAGTACATGGTCGCGGCGGGCGGCGGCGCCCTGCCGGGCATCGAGTGGGCCAACTGGGTGCGGGCCTACATCTGGATCCCGACCATCGTCGTCATGGTCGGCCTCGTGCCGCTCGTCTTTCCTGACGGCCGGCTCCTTTCGCCCCGCTGGCGGATCGTCGTCTGGGCCATGATCATCTCCGGCGTCGTGGCCATGACGGCTCTCGCCGCGCAGCCCAACCCCGGGACCGGCGGCAGCGACGTTCCGTACCCCTTCACAGCGCCATTCGATCAGCGGTTCATCGACCTCGTTTGGACGATCGCCTATCCGACGGTGGCGATCTGCATCGTGGCGGCCATCGGGTCGGTCTGGCTGCGCTGGCGACGGGCGGCGGGCGTCGAGCGGGAGCAGCTCAAGTGGCTGGCCTGGGCGGGCGGGCTGGTCGTCATCACCATCCCGCTTTCCGTGCTGCCCTTTGTGGCGGCGCAGGCCGCCTTCATCCTGGCCATCGCCCTCGTCCCGCTGGCCATCGGCATCGCCATCCTGCGCTACCGCCTCTACGACATCGACACGGTCATCGCTCGGACGCTCGTCTACGGCCTGTTGACGGCCGTGCTGGCGGGCCTCTTCGCCGGCCTCCAGCGGCTGCTGCAGGGGGTCTTCGTGAGCGTGACCGGCAACGAGTCCGATGCCGCATGGGCGATCACGGCCCTCGTCCTGGCCGCGTCGTTCTCGCCACTCAAGGCCTCGCTCGAGCGGATCGTGTCCAGGCGGCTGGGCGATGAGCGTCGTCAGGCGACGCCGACGGGCGCTCCCTCCGAGGCGCCGCGCACGACGGGTCCGGACGACCCCGATGAGGCACTCGAGGATGCCATCCGTCGCATCGTGCGCGAGGAGCTGGCGGCGGCGCTGGCCGTCAGGCCGGTCGGTGCGACAGGTACTCGAGAAGATCCAGCTTCGTGACCACGCCGACCGGGACGTCCGCGTCCGTGGCGATGAGCGCGGCCGCGTCGCCGGCCGTGAGCAGTGCGAAGGCCTCGTCGAGGCTGGCGCCGACGTCGAGCGTCGGCAGCCCCCGGTCCATGACCTCGCCGACCGTCCGTTCGACGACGGCCGGGTCGCGATAGGCGCGATCGAGCAGGCCCTTCTCGCTGATCGAGCCGACGATGGCCGACAGATCGTGGCCCTCGGCCGCCTCGGAGACCGGCATCTGGCTGATGCCGAAGGCCTGGAGCTGGTCGATGGCTTCGCCCACGCGTTGGTTCGAGCGCGCGAGCACGAGGTCGGGCAGCGGCGCGCCATGCGGATGCCGGGCTGCCAGGACATCACCGATGTCGATGACGGCTCCGGTCGTGGCGAGCAGCCCGTTGACCCGCATCCATTCGTCGTTGTAGAGCTTCGAAAGGTACGACCGACCGCCGTCCGGCAGGATCACGACGATGACCGCGCCGGCGGCGCCGGAGGGCGCCTCGGCCATCAGCCGCGCCGCTTCGTCGAGCGCCGCGACGACCGCCGTACCACAGGACTCGCCGGCCAGGATGCCCTCCTCGCGGGTGATCCGCCGCGCCATCGCGAACGCGTCGCGATCGGAGACGCGAACCCACCGGTCGACCGTGGCCGGGTCGAAGGTCCCCGGCACGAAGTCCTCGCCGACGCCCTCGGTCAGATACGGGCGAGCGGTGTCGCCCGACAGGACGGAGCCTTCGGGATCGGCTCCGATGACCCGCAGCCGCGGGTTCCGGGCCCGCAGGTCGTGGACGATGCCGCTGATCGTGCCCCCCGTCCCGACGCTGGCCACGAGGTGGGTCACGCGGCCGTCGGTCTGGCGCCAGATCTCAGGCCCCGTCGTGCGCTCATGCGCCGTCGGGTTCTCCATGTTCCAGTACTGGTCCGGCTTGAAGGCACCCGGGATATCGCGGGCAAGACGGGCGGCCACGGAGTAGTAGCTCTCGGGCGACTCCGGGGCCACGTTGGTGGGACAGAGGACGACCTCCGCGCCGTAGGCTCGCAACAGCGCCTGCTTCTCGGGCGACTGCTTGTCGGCCATGACGAAGATGCAGCGGTAGCCCTTGAGGGCGGCGGCGATGGCCAGGCCGTGGCCCGTGTTGCCGCTCGTCGGCTCGATGATGGTGCCGCCCGGCTGGAGCAGACCGTCACGCTCGGCGGCCTCGATCATCGGCAGGCCGATGCGATCCTTGACCGAGCCACCAGGGTTGAGCATCTCGAGCTTGGCCAGGATGAGCGGCTGGCGATCGTGGGGGCCGCGGGCATCGAGGTCGCGCGTGACGCGGCTGAGGCGGACGAGCGGCGTGTCGCCGACCAGGTCGAGGATCGACTCCGCGTACTCCATCGCGGCCGAGTATAGGTCGCGGTCCCGCGTCGCCCGGGACGTCGTCGGAGCGCTAGGCTGTCGCGAGCGAGTCGGCGACCCCGCCGAGCGACGCCGAGGAAGAGGCCCGATGAGCGCGCAGCTCCTGGACTCACTGCCCATCGCCGCCGTGATCGTGCTCTTCGCCATCATCACGCTCGTCTGTTACGAGCTCGGGTTCCGCCTCGGACGAAGGTGGCAGGAGCGGATGCCCGGCGAGCAGGAAGGCCCGACCGGGGTCCTCGTCGGCGCGCTGCTGGGGCTCATGGCGTTCCTCCTGGCGATGACCATGAGCCTGGCCACCGAGCGCTTCGACGCTCGCCGCGGGCTCGTCCTGGCCGAGGCCAACGCCATCGGCAAGACCTATCTGCAGGCCGACTACATGCCGGCACCGGCGGCTGACGAGATGCGCGAGCTGCTGAGGGCCTACCTGCCGCTGCGCGTCAGCTCCGCCGACCGCGCCCAGCTCGCGGCCAACATCGCTCGCTCCGACGAGCTCCAGGCGCAGATGTGGGCCATCGCCGCCGAGGTCGCCCAGAGCGGACACAGCCCCGACCTCGTCGCCTCGTTCGGCGAGTCCCTGACCGAGATCATCAGCCTCGATCAGACGCGGATCGTTGCCGGCCTCTACAACCGGGTGCCCGAGACGATCCTGCTCATCCTGCTGGCCGGTTCCGCGCTGGCGCTCGGCATGGTCGGCTACAACGCCGGCATCACCGGCCAGCGAAGCGTCCTCAGTGCCGTCGTGCTCATCGTCGCGCTGGGCGCGGTCCTGACGCTGGTCGTCGACCTCGACCGGCCGCAGGAGGGCGTCCTCACGGTCAGCCAGCAACCGCTCTTCGACGTCCAGCGGTGGATCGGCCTGCCCTCCCCCTGAGGGTGATCACCTGAAGGCATGGGTCAGCCAGCGCCATCGCCGGCGCGTGCCCGGCGCTGGCTCGGTCGCCCGATGGGCTTCGGCGACGGGCGCCTCGACCAAACCCCGCAGGCCGGCAGCCACCGCGTGTGCCGCGTCCGACTCGTCATGGATGGCGCCGCTGAGTGACGCCTCCGCAGCCAGGTCGCGGGCGAGGACCGGCGGCAGGATCGCCATCCGGATGTGTCGGCCGCGGTAGAGCTCGTGCGTGCCGCCGAAGACGATGGGCACCATGGGCCGATCGGTGCGCAGGCCGAAGTAGCCGACGCCCGGCGCGAACGGCCGGGTCGTGCCCGGCGTCGCGGCCGCCAGCCTGCGCTCGGGAAAGAGCGCGAACACGTCGCCCGCGTCGGTGGCCCGCCGGACCGCCTCGACGTGGCGCTCAAAGTCGGCCGGACCACCGCCCGGCCAGATCGGTTCGACGCGACCAAGACGGGGCAGCAGCCAGCGACGCCAGCGCGATCGCTCCAGGACCCGTCCGTCGCCGAACCAGGTCAGTCGCAGATCGCGCGGCAACAGGACGAGCATCACGAAGGGCTCGACCCAGGTCACGTGTGGCGCGCCCACGGCGATCCAGCCGCCCATCGGCCCACCTTCGCCGCCGCGCGGCAGGTGCTCCGCGCCGACGAGCTCCAGCCGCCAGCCCAGGGCCACTCGACCGACGATGCCGAAGACCAGGCGCGCCAGGCGCCACGCCAGGTCGGCGAGGCGACCTGGCTGCCTCGGTCGGGCTCGGGCGACCGGGTCGATGATCGCCGCCTCAGCCCGACGTCGGCGTGTCGGGCTCCGGCGCGACCGGCGCAGCCGGCGGCTCGACCGTCCCGGCATCCGGCTCCGTCTCGGCGGTCTCAGGTGTCGGCTCCGGTGAGCGCGGCCGATGGCGGATGAGGAAGGTCACGATGCCGATGGCGATGGCGGCCAGCGAGACGGCGGTCGCGACCGGGATGCCCTGGACGGCCCAGTTCCAGCCCTCCCGGTAGGTTTCCAGGT
>DATBSD010000178.1:0-3637 GCA_036559965.1 Candidatus Limnocylindrales bacterium | reverse complement strand
CGGCGGGGCCGGCGACGACGACCGGACGACCCGCGCCGGCCGCGACGGCGGCATCGGCCGCGTCGAGCAGGCCATCGAGGGCCGCCAGGTCGAGGTCGGGCAGGTCGGCGGGCAGCACGAGCATGGCGGTGGCGCCGGCCGCTCGAGCGACGTCACGCGCGGCGACGATCCCTTCGTTGAGCCCCGCGTCCGCCTGCAGCAGCGGGCTGGCGCCTCGGCCGGCGGCGATGGCGATGACCGCCGGATCGGGGCTCACGACATGGATCACGGCGGCGTGGCCCCACGTGGTGAGCACGTCGATCGTCTGCTCGAGCAGCGCGGCGACGAATCGGCCGCGCTCCGACTCGTCGAGCACCGGGCTGAGCCGTCGCTTGCCGTCCGCGAGCGCACGGACGGGCACCACCACGTGGAGCGCCGTGAGGTCGGCCTGCCGACCCTGCGGCGTCACCTCACAGCTCGTCGCCGACGGCGAGCATCACGTCGGCCAGGGCGCGCCGGTCGTCGGCGGAGCGCATCAACGTCGGAGCCGTGCGCACGACGAGGCCGAGGGCTACGATCGCAGACGCCTGATCGACATCCACGTCGTCGATGACGAGACCACCGAGCAAGCCCGGATAGCGCTCGACGTAGTGTCGGCCGACACCCAACGCAGAGGCCTCGCCGCCGAGCGTCACGAACATCCGGTCGGCCGGCCCGCGGACCGCAGCGCCGCCGATGAGCGGGCTGACGGCGACGATGGGCGCCCGGGCGGCGATGAGCGCGTCGAGCATGCCCGGCACGGCCAGGATGGTGCCCACGCTCACGAACGGGTTCGACGGCGCCACGAGGATCCGATCGGCGGTCGCGACGGCGTCCAGGACCTCCGTGGTCGGTGCTGCCGCCTCGATGCCGTGGAAGTGGACCTCGTGCACGTCGTCGGCGTGCTGCCGTCGCACGAAGTAGTCCTGGAACGAGAGCCAGCCGTCGTCGGTGCGGAGCTTCGTGCGCACGATGTCGTCGGTCATCGGGAGCAGTCGGGCGTCGATGCCCAGGGCACTCGTGAGCTCGGCTGTGACCTCGGTCAGTCGGGCGCCTTCGCGCATCCGCTTGGAGCGCGCGAGGTGGGTGCCGATGTCGCGGTCGCCGAGCGCGAACCATGTCTCGCGCCCATAGCGCTCGAGCATCTCGCCCGCCGACCAGGTCTCGTCCCGCACGCCCCAGCCGGTGGCGTCGTTGGCCAGCCCGGCCAGCGTGTACATGATGGTGTCCAGGTCGGGGCAGACCAGCAGACCGTGGAGCTCGAGGTCGTCGCCGGTGTTGACGATGATCGAGGCGGCGATGTCCGAGCCGGGCGCTTCCGCCAGCATGGCCACGCCGTGGGCCAGCTTGGCGCCGCCGTAGCCGCCGGCCAGGACGACGATGCGCATCAGACGGCCAGCAACGCCCGCACCTGGGGCAGGCGCTCGATCGTCTCGCGGTCGTAGGGCGCCATGAGGTCGGCGATGACGAGGGTCACGCCGAGCTCGGCGAACGGTCGCCAACGATCGGCGATCCGCTCGGGCGGCCCGACCCAGGTCGTCTCGTCGTCCTCCACACTGCTGCCGTAGGGTGCGAGGGCCTCGTTCAGGGCGCGGACCGCGTCGCGCGGCTCGTCGCGGATGCAGACGTAGGGCCCGTTGCTGAAGGTGATGGTCGCGATGTCGCGATCCTCGGCCGTGCAATGCTCCTCGAGCACGCCGATCTTGCGCTTGAAGCGTTCGACCGTCCCGAAGGCATGCCAGGCATCGGCATAGCGGGCAACGGTCCGCAGCGTCTTGCGCTCGCCGGCGCCGCCGACGAGGATCGGCAATCGCCCCGGCCCGCGGACCGGCAAGGGTCGGGCGACGAGGTCGTCGAAGCGGTAGTGGCTGTCCGGTGGCGAGCTGGCAGCATCGCCACGAAAGAGCGCGGTCATCGCCGCCAGGGCGTCATCGAGACGGTCGAGCCGCTCGCCGAAGCCGCGTCCGAAGTCGAGGCCATGCGCGTGATGCTCGGTCTCGAACCACGCGCCGCCGAGGCCGAGCCACGCTCGACCGTCGCTGATGTGGTCGAGCGTCAGCGCCGACTTGGCGGTCAGGCCGGGGTTGCGGAAGGTGTTGGCGCCGACCAGCAGTCCGAGCTCGATGCGCTCGGTCAGGGCGGCCCAGGCGGCGAGCATGGTCCAGCCTTCGAAGATCGGCCGGTCGTGCTCGCCCTCGATGGCGTAGAGATGGTCCCACGTCCAGACCGAGTCGATGCCTGCCCGGTCGGCCGCCACGGCCGCGTCGCGCAGCGCGGTCCAGCTGCCGTCCTGCGGCCAGAGGTTGACGCCGATGCTCGGCGGCCGGCGGGCAGTGGTCACGACGGACGCTCGGGTCGGCCATCGGAGCGTGTCAGGCGGTCAGGCGTGGCAGGACCTCGCGCCCGAATGCCTCTGCCCACGCGACCTGGTTGCGACCCACGTTGTGGAGGTAGATCTGGTCGAAGCCCATGTCCAGGAACTTCTGGATCTCTCGCCGATGGGCCTCGAGGTCGGCGCTGATGAGCATGCGGCCCTCGAAGTCCTCGGGCCGGACGAGCTTCGCCATCTGGGCCAGGTCGTGTGGCGAGCGGATGTCCTGCTTGGGGAACCGCATGCCGCCATTGGGCCACTCGGTCAGTGCGTTGGCGAGCGCCTCGTCGTCCGTCTCGGCCCACGACAGGTGGAGCTGGAGGATGAACCGGAAGGCCGCCGTGTCGTTGCCGGCCTCACGAGCGCCCTCGCGGCACTTCTCGAAGATCATCTCGATCTTCTCCTCGGGCGCACCGACGGTGATGAGCCCGTCGCACTGGGCGCCCACCTTCTTGGCCGTGATCGGCCCGGCCGTCGCGACGAAGATCGGTGGCGGCGTCTCGGGCATCGTCCAGAGCCGCATCGTCTCCATCCGGTAGTGCTCGCCCTTGTGCTTGACGTCCTTGCCGGTGAACAGCTTGCGGATGATCGCGATGGCCTCGAACATCCGCGTGATGCGCTCCGGGGCCTCGGGCCAGTAGCCACCGACGACGTGCTCGTTGAGCGCCTCGCCGGAGCCCAGCCCGAGCCAGAAGCGGCCCGGGTACATGGCCGCCATCGTCGCTGCCGCCTGGGCGACCATGGCCGGGTGCTGGCGGAAGCTGGGGCACGTCACACCCGGCCCGACATCCCCTTTGGTGTGCTCCATCGCCGCCGTCATGAAGCTCCACACATAAGCCGCCTGGCCCTGCTGCGGGACCCATGGCTGCACGTGGTCGGCGGCCATGACGCCCTCGAAGCCGGCCGCCTCGGCCGCCTCGCACATCGCGAGCAGCTCCGTCGGGTGGAACTGCTCGAGCATCGCCGCGTATCCGATCTTCGGGCGGGTCATGCCGCCAGCGCCCCGTGGACGACCACGCTCGTCGGCCGGAGATGGAAGCTGATGCGCGACTGGCCGGCGAAGTCTTCCGGGTCGCCGCCGTAGCGTCGAGCGAGCGAGCGGATGTCGGCCAGCGCCTGATCACCCGTCGCCACGACCATCGCCTGGGCCTGCATCACCACGTAGAGCTCGGCGTCGATGTCGTGATCGATGACCGTCATCGCGCAGCGCGGGTCAGCCGCGAGCTCGGTCGGCCAGCGACGACCGAC
>DATBSD010000177.1:0-9952 GCA_036559965.1 Candidatus Limnocylindrales bacterium | reverse complement strand
CGCCAGATCCGCATGCGGCCGCACCTCATCCTCGACAAGGCGCAGCCGAACTTCATGGATCCCACGGGCGACGGCGCCGCCGTGCTCAAGCAGATCCGCGACGCGTCCAAGAAGCTCTGGCCCTACTGACGGGCGGCGGGCGAGCCGCCGAGCTCAGCGCAGGCCGGCGAAGAGGTCGCCCTCGGGCAGCCGCACGTCGGCCAGCCCGCGAGCGGAGCGGAGGCTGAATTCTTCGTCCGGCATGAGCTCTTCCCAATCCTCCGCGGTGAGGCCGAGGAACAGCCCGTCCTGGCTGATCTGTGTCACGTGGGCCTCGACGGCGGCGCGCTTCGCAGCCAGATAGGGCCGCACATCGACGCGCGTCGTGACCGGCCCGTTGGCGGCCGCCATCTGCGCTCCGAAGGCGGCCTGTGCGGCGCGCTCCTCGTCCGTGGCGTCCTCCTTCGGCAGCCACCAGGCGGTGATGCCCCGCGCGATGACGCGCTCCATGAGCCCATCGCGGGCCGCCAGGCCGAGCACCGTCTCGTAGAGCTTCGACGGCGCCCAGGGCCGGATCCCGTCGACGAGCTGCTCGGGATAGGCGGCTGGATCGCCCGCCCGCTCGAAGGCGCCCTTGGCGACCTGGGCTGCGCGGATGTGATCAGGATGCCCGTAGCCACCGAAGTCGTTGTAGCCGACGACCACATCGGGCCGCACGTCGCGGACGACGGCGACCGCCCGCCCGATGGCCTCGTCGACGTCCGCCTGCCAGAAGCAGTTCGGGTCACCGTTGTCGGACGTGCCCATCATGCCCGAGTCCTCGTAGCCCAGCAGCCGGCTCTCGACCCCACCAAGCCGACGCAGCGCCTCGGCCAGCTCGGCCGATCGGATGGATGCCAGTCGTGCGTGGTTCTCGGGCGTGTCCAGCTCGGGCACGACGATCTCGCCGTGCTCGCCGAGGTTCGACGTCAGACAGACGACGCGCATGCCCTCGGCGACGTAGCGGGCCATGACCCCGCCGGTCGAGATGGTCTCGTCGTCGGGATGGGCATGGACCGTGAGCAGCGTGAGCGTCCGGGGCATGGCGGCATCATAGGTGGCCCGCCGCAACGAAGCCCGTGTGCGGTTCGTCTTGGCGGGTACCATGCGCAGATCGTCGTGGCGGACCGAGACCGGCCCGCGGGCGACGACCACGAGGAGAGCGATCGCGCGCCATCCGGCGCCACCAGCACCGATGGATCAGGCACGCCCACTCCCCGCACCCCGACCGCCGCTGCGCCGATCGCGCACCCTGGCCGCGGTCCTCTCGTTCCTCATCCCGGGCACCGGCCAGCTGCTCGAGGGCCGATTCCGGGTCGGCATCTTCTTCCTGGCGCCCTTCCTGCTGATGATCGTCGTCGGCGTCGTCGTCGCCAACGGCGACCGCGGCGAGCTGCTCGCGATCCTCGTCCAGCCGACGGTCCTGCTGGGCATCGCCGCGTTCGACATCCTCCTCTTCGCCTGGCGCGCGGCAGCCATCGTCGATGCCTGGTGGGGCGGTGGCTCGAAGGTCCCGCACACCATCGTCTCGACCATGGCCGTCGTCGCGCTGCTGGCCGTGACCGGTGCCACGCACTACGTCGTGGGTGCCCAGGTGCTGGCCACGTACGACACGTTCAACGCGGTCTTCTCGCCGGCCGGCGACGACCCCGCGGTGGGCGGCGTCGAAGGGGACGACGGCTTCGGCGAGATCGCCGAGCCGACGCCCGAGCCGACGCCCTCGCCGACCCTGCGCGCGGGCGCGACGCTGGCGCCGACGCCCGAGCCGACGCCGACGCCGGCGCCGACCCCACGACCGGGGCCGCTGGCCGACGGCCGGCTGGACGTCCTGCTCGTCGGCGGCGACGCCGGCCCCGGGCGCTGGAGCCTGCGCACGGACACGCTCATGGTCCTGAGTGTCGACGAGCGAAGCGGCGAAGCGGCGCTCTTCTCGATCCCCCGCAACATGGTCAACGTGCCCCTGCCCAAGGAGAGCCGCGGGGCGTTCTCGTGTCGCTGCTTCCCGCAGATGATCAACGCGCTCTATGTCTACGCGTCCAGTCGACCCGGCACCTTCCCAGGCAAGGACGAGACACGCGGCCTGCGGGCCCTCCAGTTCTCCATCGGCGAGCTTGTCGGGCGCAAGCTGGACGGTATGGTCGTGGTCGAGCTGCAGGGCTTCGTCAAGCTCATCAACGCCATCGGCGGTCTGGACATCAACGCGCCCGAGTCGGTCTACGACGCGCGCTACCCGCTCGCCAACGGCTCTCGCTACGTCGTCGTCTCCATCCCCAAGGGCAAGCAGCACATGGACGGCAAGACGGCCCTCATGTACGCCCGCTCGCGCCACCAGGACTCGGACTATGGACGCATGGAGCGCCAGCAGATCGTCATCTCGGCGCTGGCCAAGCAGATGGTCAAGGAGCCGCTCCTCATCCGGCTTCCAGAGCTGCTCGAGATCGCCAAGGACAACCTCTGGACGAACCTCAAGACCCGCGACCTGCCCGATCTTGTCCGGCTGGCCGAGCAGACCGACGTCAAGGGCATGAAGCGGGTGCGCTTCATCCCGCCGCGCTACCCGTCGTACCTGTCGCGCTCGGACGTGCGCCGCATCCGCGACGTCGTCCGGGAGGTCTTCAAGAAGGCCAAGCCGCTGCCGACGCCGACCGCGGTCCCGACGGCCACGCCCAGCGGCCGTTGACGCCAGGCTGGCGCCCGCTCACGGTCGACGACCTGGCCGCGCTCACTCGCCTCGAGGGCGCCGCCGACGCCGCCGACGGCGAGCGCTTCCCGACCACCGTCGACGACCTCGAGTCCCAGCTCGGATCGCCCGGCATCGAGCTCGAACGGATGAGCGTGGGCATCGATGACGGGAACGGCGCCCTGGTCGGCTGGTGCCTGCTCGAGCCGCGCATCGGCGGCCTGACGTGGAATCGCGTCCACGTCTTCGGCTCCGTCCATCCAGCGCGACGCCGACAGGGTCTCGGCCGGGCACTGCTCGACTGGGCGGCGATCCACGGCGCCGAGGTCCTGCGCACGGCGCCCGCACGGCGCCCCGACCTCGACGACGTCCTGACGGTCCACGCTGCGGAGCCAGCCCGCGACCGGGCCCGGCTCCAGGAACGTGCCGGTTTCGAGCTCGTGCGCTGGCACCACGACATGTTCCGGGACCTGTCGCTGCCGATCGCAGACGCGCCGCTGGCGGACGGCTACACCTTCCTGCCCTGGCAGCGCGAACGGGACGACGAGTTCCACGCCGCCGACGTCGCCGCCTTCGAAGGCGCCTGGGGCTCGGCGCCGTGGTCGATCGAGCTCTGGCGCCATGAGTTCGCCGACGACGACTCCTTCCGGCCGGCCGTGACCGTCGGCGTCGAGCACGATGGGGTCGTGGTCGGCTACGTCATCGTCGCGGCGTTCGAGGGCATGGAGGACGACGCGGGGCAGAAGGTCGCCTGGCTGGCGCGGCTCGGCGTGCGGCCCGAGCATCGCCAGCGGGGCATCGGGACGGCGGTCATCACGCGCGTGATGGCGCTCACTCGCGACGCTGGCTTCGCGACCGCCGGCCTCGACGTCGACACCAGCAACGTGACCGGTGCGCTACGCCTCTACGAGCGGCTCGGATTCGTGCCCGTCAAGCGGCTCGCGCTGCGTGCCAAGATCGTGCGTCCGGCAAGCACGTGAACGGATCCCAGCCGGCGGCCGGGCCTCTCAGCGGGCTCGTCGTGTGCGACCTCTCGACCGTGCTCGCCGGCCCGTACTGCACGATGCTGCTGGCCGACCTGGGCGCCGACGTCATCAAGGTCGAACCACCCGACGGCGACGGGACGCGTGCCTGGGGCCCGCCCTATGCCGGCAAGCCCGATCCCGCCGTCGGCTACGGGGCTGACGACCCGCGCCGCGCCCCAGGCTACCGCGGCGAGTCGGCGTACTACCTGGCCGTCAACCGCAACAAGCGCGGCCTGCGCCTCGATCTCAAGACCGAGCGTGGCCGCGAGGTGCTGGACCGCCTGCTCGCCCGGAGCGACGTGCTCGTCGAGAACCTCCGCCCGGGCGGCCTGGGCCGACTCGGTTGGCCCGACGAGGTCCTCGAGCGAGACTTTCCTCGCCTCGTCCATCTCGCCATCAGCGGCTACGGGCCGGACGGTCCGTCGGCCGACAAGCCGGGCTACGACTTCATCATCCAGGCCGTCGCGGGGCTGCTCTCGATCACCGGGTCGCCCGACGCGGAGGGCGGCCGACCGACGAAGGTCGGTGTCGCGGTGAGCGACCTGACGACGGGCATGCTCGGCGCCGTCGCCGTCCTGGCCGCCCTCGAGGCGCGCGACCGCTCGGGGTCGCCGTCTGCCGGCCGGGGCCAGCGCATCGACATCAGCCTCCTCGAGTCGACCGTCGCGTGGCTCGCCAATCAGGCGGCCAACCACCTGGTCGGTGGTGAGGTGCCAGGGCGGATGGGCAATCAGCACCCGAATATCACGCCCTACGAGACGTTCCGGACCGCCGACGGAGAGATCGCCGTCGCCGTCGGGTCCGAGCGCCAATGGCCCCGCTTTTGCGCGGCCATCGAACGCCCCGGGCTGGCCGACGATCCGCGCTTCACCGATAACACGGCGCGTCTCGCCCATCGGGCGGACCTGCGTGCCGAGCTCGATGCCGTCTTCGCCACGGCGACCACGGCGACGTGGCTGACGAGCCTCGAAGCGGCCGACGTGCCCTGTGGCCCGATCAACGACCTGGCCGCGGTCTTCGACGATCCCCAGGTCCTGGCACGCGGCATGGTCGAGACGATCGACCATCCGACGATCGGCCCGCTGCGGCTGACCGGCGTGCCCTTCAAGCTGTCGGGCACGCCCGCCGCCGTACGCACCCCGCCGCCGCTCCTTGGCGAGCACCGCGACGCGGTCCTCAGCTGGCTCGGCTACGACGCCGCCGAGGTCGCGGCGCTCCGGGACCTCGACGTCGTCTGAATTCGCCGCTGACCCCATCTACGATGGCGGCCGAGAGGAACGAGGAGGAGGAGGAGGAGTGGCCGACCCGATCGCGGACTTCATCGGAGACTATCGCGCGTTCACGGCGCTGCAGCGCGACCGCCTGCTCGCGCGCGGCATCGACATCGCGCCGTACGAGCTGAGCCACCTGGCGGTCCGCGTCCCCGAGTGGGACCAGTACGTCCACCTCCGGACCCTCCTCGAGCGGCACGCGGTCGCCAATCGCGAGAACGTCTGGAACGGACGGCCGATCTCCCTGATCGTGCCTGCTGAGCCGCTTCGCGTCCTCGACGGCCAGGTCGTCCCACTCATCGAGCTCATCCCGCCCGTCCACCAGCGGGTCTACAAGATGGGCCTGGAGCACCTCGGCGTCGTCGTCGGTGCCACGTTCGACGCCTTCGTCGACACCCACAAGCCCGTCCTGACGGGACAGCAGTTCCAGGGCCCGAACAGCACACCGGACCCCGTCTACATCTTGTTCGAGGACTTCACCCACGTGAAGTTCTATCGACTGTCATTGCGGGCATCCGTCGAGCTCTACGATGGCCCGTTCGACGACGGATTCCATCACGTCGACGACTGGGTCCCGCAGCGGCTGGTCACCGCGACCGGCCCGAACCCGCTGCCGCGCTGAGCGACACCAGGCCGGCCTCGCCGGCTCATCAGCCTTGGGCGGAAGCCCTGCGCAACCGGTCCATGACCGCCCGGCCCAAGCCGACCTCGGGGACGGGCTGGGCGACGATGCGATCGAGGTTGGCCGCCGACAGACGGTGGAGGACCTCGAAGAGGCTGGCCGCCTGCTCCACCTCGTCGCCGGTCGGTGAGAGCACCTCGACGGCCGCGAACGGGCCACCGGTCGCCTCGGCCGTGCGCCGCCCGGCGTCGTCTGCGGCGAGCAGCCCAAGGCGCTCACCGTGCCGGGCGACGTCGCTCCCGCCCGGCGCCACGAGCGACATCGGCGGTCCGGGTCGGTAGTGGCTCGCCGCCCGACCGGGTGACAGGGAGATCGTGTCGGCGCCGTCCGCCGGGCCGTGGAGCGGCCCGACGACGGCCTCGATGGCCTCCTGGGGCACGCCACCCGGGCGCAGGAGCACGGCCACGCCACCGACCAGGGAGACGACCGTCGACTCCACGCCGACCCGGCACGGTCCGCCGTCGAGCACGAGCTCGATGCGGCCGCCCAGCTGATCGACGACATGCTCGGCACGGGTCGGGCTGACCCGTCCGAACCGATTCGCGCTCGGCGCGGCGATGGGCACGCCGGCCGCCGCGATGAGCGCCAGGGCGACAGGATGGTCGGGCACGCGCAGGGCGACCGTGTCGAGGCCGGCGGTGACGATGCCCGGCACGATCGGGCGCCGGGGCAGCACGATCGTCAGTGGCCCCGGCCAGAACGCGCTCGCAAGTTCGGCCGACAGCTCACCCTCTGCTGCCGTCGCCGCCGCGTAGCGGTCGACCTCGCCGGCGTCGGCGAGATGGACGATGAGGGGGTCGAAGGCCGGCCGCTCCTTGACCGCGAAGACGCGCGCCACCGCCTGGGCGTCGAGCGCATTCGCACCCAGCCCGTAGACCGTCTCGGTCGGGAAGGCCACCGGCTCGCCCGCCCGGATCGCCGCGGCCGCCCGGCGCAGCGACGTCTCGTCGTGACCGGGCAGGACGAGCGTCGTGACCATGCCCGCGATTCTGCCAGCGCCTCGAGCCATCGACCGACGGCGCAGCGCCTTGATAGGTCCGTCGCTCCCGTCGCACACTGGCACCATGCCCGTGACCAGGGTCCTGCTGACCGAGCCCGCGCTGGCGCCTATGGCCGGCCAGCTCGCCGCGCGGCTGCCAGCGGACGTCGAGGTCGTGCACCTGGCCAGCTTCGATGACGACGAACTCCGACGTCTGGGCGCCGACGCCACCATCGTCGTCAACTTCCGCCGGCCCATCGATGCGGCCGTGCTGGCGATGCTGCCCAAGCTGCGCTTCATCCAGCTCGCCGGCATCGGCACGAACACCGTCGATCGGGCGGCGGCCGCCGAGGCCGGCGTCATCGTCGCCTACAACCCGGGCGTCAACGCGGTCGGCACGGCCGAGCACACGATCATGCTCATGCTCGCCCTCATCAAGCGCATGCCCGCCAGCGAGCGGCAGACGAGGTCCGGTCTCTTCGCGCCGGGCGACGTCATCGCCGCCGGCATCGACGACCTGGCCGGCGCGACCGTCGGCATCGTGGGCATGGGCAGCATCGGCCGCGCCGTGGCCGAGCGTCTGCAGCCCTTCGAGGTGCACCTCGTCTACCGCTCCCGCCATCCGGTGCCGGAGGTCGAATCACGCTACGGTGCCCGGCAGCTCTCACTCGACGAGCTGCTCGCCGCCTCGGACATCGTCAGCCTCCACGTGCCACTGACGCCAGAGACCCAGCACATCGTCGGTCGCCCGCAGCTGGCGCTCATGATGCCCGGCTCCTACCTCGTGAATGCCGGTCGCGGTGGCCTGGTCGACGAGGTGGCGCTGCGGGCGGCCATCCTCGACGGCCACCTGGCCGGGGCGGCGCTCGACGTCCTGGAGCAGGAGAACGAGGGCACGAACCCGTTCGCCGACCTGGCGAACGTCATCGTCACGCCGCATGTCGGTGGCGGCAGCCGGGCTAGCATGGCGGCCATCATCGATCGCTGCGCCGCCAACATCCGGCGTTTCCTGGCCGGCGAGCCTGTGCACGACCTCGTGGTCGACTGAGTCGATGGCGCGCCGGTCCGTGCAGGCTCGCACATGTCCTGCGTGGCGGCGCAGCGGTGGCGAGTAGACTCGGCCGACGGCCGCCACGGCCTCGCCAGGAGATCCGCCCGCCATGTCCGACGACCGACAGCCCTGGGCCCTCATCCTCGGCGCCAGCTCGGGCTTCGGCGAGGCGACCGCTCGCGCATTGGCCGCGGCCGGCTACGACATCGCCGGCGTGCATCTCGACCGACGCCAGGGCATGGCCCACGTCGACGAGATCAAGGCCGACATCGCCGGCCGCGGCCGCGAAGCGCTGTTCGTGAACATGAACGCTGCCGACGACGAGTCCCGGGCGACCTTCCTGGCGGCCCTGCGCACGCGCTTCGACGCCCAGGCCGGGGAGACCGGTCGGCGGCCCTACCTGCGCGTCGTCATGCACTCGCTTGCGTTCGGCACGCTCAAGCCCTTCCTCGGGCCGGACGCCGCGTCGTCGATCAACCGCAAGAACCTCGAGATGACGCTCGACGTGATGGCCAACAGCCTCGTCTACTGGGCCCAGGACACGTGGCGGGGAGGCTTCCTGGGCGAGGGCTCGAAGGTCTACGCCATGACCAGCGAGGGCTCGACGCGGGTCATCACGAACTACGGCGCGGTGAGTGCGGCGAAGACGGCGCTCGAGTCGAACTGCCGGCAGCTGGCCATGGAGTTCGCGAAGCTCGGCACCGGGGTGTCGGTCAACGCCATCCGGGCAGGCGTCACCGTGACGCCCGCCTTGATGCAGATCCCCGAGCGCGACCTGCTCATCGAGCACGCCATGACCGCCAATCCCCATGGTCGGATGACCACGGTCCAGGACGTCGCCCGGGCCATCGTGGCCCTCTCCGGCGAGGGCACGCATTGGATCACCGGCAACGTCATCGGCGTCGACGGGGGCGAGCTCGTCTCCGGCTGACGGTCTCGACGACGGGCCGGACCGCGTTAGCGGACGGTGACGCGGACGCGCTGGACGGCGTTGTTGCCCATGCCCTGGTAGTTCCAGGGCGGATCGTCCGGCTGGACGGCGCCGCTGGCATCGGTGGCGCGGCAGAGCAGCTCGCCCTCCCCCGGCACGGCATCCCAGTCGAAGCTCCAGCCTCGCCAGGCGTGGTCCCCGAGCGGCGCATCGAGCTCGGCCTCGGCCCACGTGCCGCCGGCACCGACCTCGACCTTGGTGATGGGTCCGGCGCCTGACCAGGCGCGGCCTCGGATCCTGACCGGTCCGGCGTCCACGAAGCGACGGCGGGTGAAGTAGTCGGGCATGCCGGGCGGGATCATGAGCGCCCGGACCCGCATCCGCTCGACCGGCTGGCCGGGGTCGTCGGCGTCGACCTTGTAGCGGTACGAGGTGATCTGCTGGTAGCCCGCGAAGGGCGCCGTGATGGCGGTGATCGACGTCAGCCACTTGACGCTCGTCATGCCGTACCAGCCGGGCACCAGGAGGCGCAGCGGGAAGCCGTGCTGCGGCGGCAGCGGGCCGCCGTTCATGGCGTGCACGAGCATGACCTCCGGCCGGGTCGCCTGGCTGATCGAGAGGCCGCGCTCGTAGTCGTGTTCGACGTCGCCCTGGATGCCGTGATCGGCGCCGCCGAAGACGAGATCGACGGCGTCCGCCTCGATGCCCGCATCGGCCAGGATGGGCGCCAGCGGTGTGCCCGTCCACTCGGCCGTGCCGACGCCCTGGCCAAGCCACGGCTGGCTGAGCGGACGCGGGTCGAGGAGCGCTCGGCCGTTGCCGGCGCACTCCATGGTCACCGGAACGGTCTGGGTCGGGCGGGCCTTGATGTCGTCGAGGTCGAGCTCCATGGGCCGGCGCACGCGGCCTCCGATGCGCAGCCGCCACGCGTCGGGATCGACGGCCGGGATGTCGAAGTGGATGAGCAGATAATGGAGGCCGATGGGCGTCGTGTCCCAGCGCAGGGCCTCGAGCGGGAGGCTGTGATTGCGGACCGCCAGGCCGAGCTCGTCGTAGGTCAGCGGGCCGGTGGTCGGGCCGTGCGAGGTCGCCGTTTCCTGCATCCGACGAGTGTACCGCCGGCCGTCGATCGCCCGGTTGGTCGGGCCGGCCGCGAAGCACGGTCGGGAACCGTTCGCGGCTCGTCGGCACCATCTCTTCCGACAGCGACCGAATGGCCGCGCTGACAACGGGCCGTCGAGCGGCTCCGTTGGATCAGGATCCAGGAGGGTCGGATCATGGAAGGTCTTGCCATCGTCCGCGGCGACCGCATGAC
>DATBSD010000176.1:0-9211 GCA_036559965.1 Candidatus Limnocylindrales bacterium | reverse complement strand
CTGCCCGACGCCGACCTCCGCGTGTGGCTCGAGGTCTCGGTCGAAGAACGTGCCCGCCGTCGTGCGGCCGATCGCGGCGTCGAGCTCGAGAGCCCCGAGGGTGCCCGGATCCTGGCCGACCTCCGGCGGCGCGACGAGGTCGACTCGACGCGGGCCACGGCGCCGTTGCGTGTCCCGGACGGCGCCGTGATCATCACCAGCGACGGCCGGAGCCTCGACGTGACGGTCGACGCCCTGGTGACCGCCGTGCGCGACCGCGAGGCCCGATGAGCGAGCCGATCGAGCGTCAGCGCGCCGCCCGGCCCGACGAGCCGGTCCGCGCGCTCACGCGAACGACCCTCGGCATGCGCCTCATGGCCGCCGCCTTCCGCTTCGTCTTCCGGGCCTTCGCGCGCGTCAAGGTGCATGGCACCGACGACCTGCCGCAGGACGGCCCGCTCATCGTCGTCGCCAACCACACGACGAACGCCGATCCGCCGCTCGTCGCCGCGTGGCTCCAGCCGGCGCTCGGCAGGCCGCTCCAGTTCCTGGCCAAGGAGCAGCTCTTCACGCCCCTCACGCGACCGATCCTGCGCATGTTCGGCGCCATCGTCGTGCGTGCCGGCGGCTCGGACATGGAGGCCTATCGCGATGCGTTGACGGTGCTCAAGGGCGGCGGCGTGGTGACCATCTTCCCGGAGGGCACGCGCAGCATCGATGGCGTGATGCGGGAAGCGCACGCCGGTGTCGCGCTCATCGCGGCGCGCAGCGGGGCGCCGATCCTGCCGGTCGGCATCTCCGGTGGCCAGCGCTTCCTGCCTCGAGGTCGGTCGCTGCCGGTCTTCGGTGCTCGTCTGGCGATCCGGGTCGGCCGCCCGTTCACGATCACCCTCGACCCGTCGCTCGGTCGGCGCGAGGCGACGACCACGGCGGCCGATGTCGTCATGCGCCATATCGCTGCGCTCGTCGCGCCCGACCAGCGCGGCCGGTTCGACCCGGGCGAGTAGGATGGCGCCGGCGCCCGTGCGGGCGGCGAGGGAGGGTTTCCGATGACCGAGCCGACGGGCAGCCCACCAGTCGAGCCGAACCGCCTGCGCGGCATGGCCGATGCCGCGCCCAACGTGCACGCCGACGCCGGACCCTCCGCCGACGCCCCGCCGACCCCTGACTCGCAAGCCGGCGCGAGTCCGGGCGGGGCGGCCGCCTCGGCTGATGCGGGCTGGGCCTCGGAGTCGACGCCGCCGCCAGAGCGCAAGTCGGGCTTCCGCGTGGGGCGCTCGACCGTCGTCATCATCGTCATCGTCGGGATCCTCCTCGTGGGCGGCTTCCTGTTCCGCGACCGCCTGACCGGCAACGCCGGTGACATCCAGGTCGGCGACTGCTTCATGGTTCCCGTCGCCAGCGAGACCGAGAGCGAGCAGCAGATCGTCGAGGAGGTCGACCACAAGCCGTGCGATGAGCCGCACGATGCCGAGGCCTTCTTCGTCGGCGATCTCGAGGGTGGCACCGACGCCCCATTTCCCGAGGGCAGCGTCGTCGACGACTTCGTCGGCGCCCAGTGCCTGCCGGCATTCCTGGCCTACACGGGCACGGACCTGTTCGAGCAGGAGAACCTCGACGCGGGCTACTTCTCGCCGACGCCCGAGAGCTGGCGGCTGGCCGACCGTGAAGTGATGTGCTACCTGACCCCGATCGACGGCAGCACCACGACGCAGTCGTACCGAGTGACCGCTCCCTGATCTGGTGCGCATCGAGCTGAACGGCGACGTCGGCGAGGGCGATGGAGGCCTGGCTGAGGGACAGGATCCGCTCCTGATCCCGCTGCTGAGCGCTGTCAACGTCGCCTGCGGCGGCCACGCCGGCGATCGTCCGTCCATCGCCCGGGCGATCGCGTCGGCGATCGAGGCCGGTGCGGCCGTGGGCGCGCACCCGGGCTATCCCGATCGCGAGGGCTTCGGCCGCCGCCACATCGATCTGCCGCGCGCCGCCCTGGAGGCCAGCCTGGTGGTCCAGATCGAGCTCCTGGCGACCGAGGCGCGCAGCGCCGGCGTCACGCTCCGGCACGTCAAGGCACACGGCGCGCTCTACAACGAAGCGACGCACGACGCCGAGCTCGCCGCGCTCGTGGTCCGGGCCATCGCCGCCGTCGATCGACGGCTGGCCGTCGTCGGACCACCCGAGTCGGCGCTCACGCTCGCGGCGCAGGACGCCGGCCTGCCCGTCATGACTGAGGGCTTCGCCGACCGGGCCTACGAACCGAACGGCTCGCTCCGATCGCGTTCGTTGGCTGGCGCCGTGCACGTCGACCCGGCCATGGCCGCCGATCAGGCGCTCGCCCTCGTCGAGACCGGGCGGTACGCGACGCTCTGTATCCACGGCGACACGCCTGGTGCGCCGGCCATCGCGGCCGCTGTGCGCTCGGCGCTCGAAGCAGCCGGTCACGAGGTCCCCGGCGGGGCCGGTCGATGGGCGCCGGGTGGCTGACGCGTCGGGCTTCAGCCTGGGACCGCCGAGGCTGCGACCGTTCGGCGAGGCGGCGGTCATGATCGAGCTCGGCGGCGGCATCGACCTCCGGTCGAACGCGACAGCCCTGGCCATCGCGGACGCTGTCCGCGGTGATGCGGCCGGCGGGTGGCTCACGCCATTGGCGGCCTACGACTCCGTCCTCGTGCCCTTCGACCCGGACCGGCTCGAGGCCGACCTTGCGCTCGAGCGCCTCGCGGGCATCGCCAGCGGCGTCGTCGCGCGGGGAGTCGTCATCACCTCGGGCATCGAGCACACCATCCCGGTCCGCTATGGCGGTCGCGACGGCCCCGACCTCGAAGCCGTGGGGGAGGTGCTGGACCTGACCCCGGCGCAGGTGGTCGACGCCCACGTCGCCCAGGTCTACCGGGTCTTCGTGCTCGGCTTCTCGCCGGGCTTCGCGTACCTGGGGCCGCTGCCCGACGCCCTGCAGGTGCCGCGGCATGCGCAGCCGCGGCCGCGGATCCCGGTCGGCAGCGTGGCCATCGCGGGCGCCCAGACGGCCATCTATCCGGGCGCCACGGCCGGCGGCTGGCAGCTCATCGGGCGCACCGCCGTTCGCGTCTGGGACGCTCACCGTGACCCGCCATCGCTCCTGCGGCCGGGCGACCGGGTCCGGTTCGAGCCGCTTCGGGACTGAGCGAGCGGTGCTGCATGTCCTCGCGCCAGGAGCCCTGTCGACGGTCCAGGACCTCGGGCGGCCCGATCACGGGCATCTCGGCGTGCCGGCGGGCGGCGCCTGCGACCGCTGGTCGCTCATGGTCGCCAACCGCCTGCTGGGCAACGCCCCGGGTGCAGCGGCCCTCGAGATGACGCTCCTCGGGGGTACGTTCGAGGTCATGGTCACAGGCGTCATCGCCATCGCCGGGGCGGACATGGACGCGACGGTCGTCGACGACGGCCGCCCATTGGAGTCGGGCGCCAGCCACCTCGTCCACGCCGGGACATCCATCCGTTTCGGAGCTGTCACTCGGGGCCTGCGCACGTACCTCGCGCTGCCCGGCGGCGTGGCCGTGCCCGAGGTGATCGGGTCGCGATCGACCTGCCTGCCGGGCGGCTTCGGCGGCATCGACGGCCGACCCCTGACCATGGGCGACCGCCTGGCCCCAGTTGACGAGCCCATGGCCGCCGATGCCGGCCGGCGTTGGCCATCGGGCGGCTTCGACCCGACCGATCCCGGGGCTGCCCTCCACTTCGTCGCAGTCGCCGACGGTCCGGGTGTCCATCCGGATGCGGTCGAGCTCCTCGTCGGCACGGCGTGGACCGTGTCGCCGGTCAACGATCGGAGCGGCGTTCGGCTCGACGGTGCGACCCTGCCCGCGGATGCGGCCGCGGGCGAGCTCGTCTCGCGTGGCGTGCTGCCCGGCGCCATCCAGGTCCCGGCATCCGGCCAGCCCATCGTGCTCCTCGCCGACGCGCCGACGATCGGCGGCTACCCCGTGCCCGGGGTCGTCGCCTCGGCCGATCTGCCGATCGTCGCCCAGCGGCCGGCAGGTGAGCCGCTCCGACTCGTGCACATCGGCGCACGGGAGGCACGGACGCTCGCCGTCGAGCGGCGCGCGAGCGCTGGAGGCTGAAAGAGGCGAGGAGGCGCGACCGACGGTCGGAACGCGACCCCGTGCGATACTCGGACCGACATGGGAACGGTGGAACAAGTCGTCATCGCCCGTCGGACGGGCTTCTGCTACGGGGTCCGCGAAGCCATCGATTACGCCAAGGTGGCGGCCGCCGAGGGCAAGCTGACGCATACCCTTGGCCAGGTCGTCCACAACGAGGGCGTCGTCGAAGAGCTCACCGCGCAAGGCATCCGGACGGTCGCCGAGCTCGACGACGTGGAGGCGGGCGCCGCCGTCGTCATCCGGGCGCACGGCGTGACCCCCGAGGTCATGGCCCGTGCCGAGGCGCGCGGCCTGGAGGTCATCGACGGCACCTGCACCTGGGTCCTGGCCGAGCAGCGCGAGCTCAAGAAGCTCGTCGACGAGGGCTACACGATCGTCATCCTCGGGACGCCCCGGCACCCCGAGACGATCGGCCTCCTGGGCCACGCGCCGGCGGCCATCGTCGTCGACGACGAGCCAGAGTGGGAGACGATCCCTCGGCGCAAGCGCATGGCGCTCATCAGCCAGAGCACGCAGCCGCCGTGGAAGTTCGAGCGGCTGGCGGCGTTCATGGTCTCGCGATCGCACGAGCTCAAGATCGTCAACACGGTCTGCCCGGTGACCATCCGTCGTCAGCAGGACACGATGGAGCTGGCCGGCCAGGTCGACCTCGTGGTCGTCGTCGGCGGCCGCAGCAGCGCCAACACCGCCGAGCTGACCCGGCTGTGCACGATGGCCGGCCGGCCGGTCATCCAGATCGAGACGGCCAATGACCTGGCCGACAGCCAGGGATTCGCGGAGGCGCGCATCGTGGGTGTGACCGGCGGCACGTCCACGCCGATCGAGGATCTCGAGGCCGTCGCTGCCCGGATCTACGAGGTCGCCGGCACGGAGGAGCACCGCGGCCGCGCCGCCGAGCTGGCGCACGAGGCGCTCGTGGCCGTTGCCGAGCCAGCCTACCGGAGCACGTCGATCGGTCGTGCGGCACGCGGCCCGTCGATCGAGACCCGGACCGGCGCCGCCTGACGTGGCGCCCAGCGCCGCCCGCCGTCCGTCGCGACGCGCTGCCGCCGGCGGCCCGATCGAGGGCCTGCCGGTCGTGGCCATCGTGGGCCGCCCCAATGTCGGCAAGAGCACGCTCTTCAACCGCATCGTCGGTGAGCGCACGGCCATCGTCGAGGATCGTGCTCGGACGACGCGCGACCGCCTCTATGCCACGGCCGAGTGGAACGACCGGCGCTTCGTGATCATCGATACAGGCGGCCTCGAACACCGGCCCGGCGACCCCATCGAGGCCAAGGTCCAGGAACAGGCGCGTCTGGCCATCGCAGAGGCCGACGTGATCCTCTTCCTGGTCGACGCGGCAGCCGGTCTGACGCCTGGCGACGAGGAGGCCGACGAACTCCTGCGCGCGGGATCGCGACCGGTCATCCTGGTCGTCAACAAGGCCGACAACCAGCGACTCGAGCTCGAGGGCGCCGAGTTCCACCGCTTCGGCTGGGACGAGGTCTACGCCATCAGCGCGGCCCACGGTCGGGGCACCGGTGACCTGCTCGACGCCGTCGTCTGGGCGCTGCCGCCGGAGCCTGAGTCGGAGATCGAGCGCAAGCGCCGCGAGGCCGAGCTGGAGGCCGACCTCGAGGCCTTCGGCGAGGCGGCCCTGGCGTGGCAGCTGGAACCGGCGACCGTGACGCCCGAGTCCCTCGATGACGATGCCGAGGCCGACCCACGTGTCGCGGCCTGGGACGCCCAGGTGGCCGCCGACCGCCTGGCCGGCACGGAGCCCATCCGCATCGCGTTCGTCGGTCGCCCCAACGTCGGCAAGTCTTCGCTGCTCAACCGCCTGCTGGGCGAGGAGCGGGCCATCGTGAGCGATATCCCGGGCACGACGCGTGATGCCATCGACACCGCGCTCGACTGGAATGGCACGGCCATCCGGCTCATCGACACGGCCGGATTGCGGCGTCGAGGCAAGGTCGCTTCGGGTGCCGCGTCGGAGCGCTACTCGGCGTTGCGCTCGTTCCGGGCCATCGAGCGGGCCGATGTCGCGGTGCTGCTCATCGACGCCGCCGACGGGCTGACGGCACAGGACGCCCACGTCGCCGGATCTGTCGTTGAGGAAGGCAAGGGCCTCGTCGTGGCCGTCAACAAGTGGGACCTCGTCGAGAAGACCGACCGGACCTTCGACGAGTTCGCGACGCGCATCCGGGCCCAGGTCCCGTTCCTCGACTTCGCGCCCGTCGTCTCCATCAGCGCCTTGACCGGCCTGCGCGCCGGGCGCGTGCTCGAGATCGCCGTCGACGTCGCCGGCGAGCGGCGTCGCCGGGTGCCGACGGGCGAGCTCAACCGGGTCATCGGCGAGGCCGTCTTTCGCCAGACACCGCCGCCCGTCAAGAACCGGCGGCCGAAGATCTTCTACGCCACCCAGGTGGCGACTGCGCCGCCGACGTTCGTGGTCTTCACCTCGGACTCGGCGAGCGTCCACTTCAGCTACCAACGCTACCTCGAGAATCGGCTGCGCGAGGCGTTCGGCTTCGACGGCGTGCCGATCAGGCTCGTCTTCCGCGACCGCCGGCGCATCGAGCTCGAGCGGCCGCGCCGTCGGCGAACCGCCGCCACCGGCCGCGGTGCCGGACGGGGCAGGGGAGGCGCTGCTGGCCGGGCCCGGCGCCCAGCTGCCGGGGGATCCGCGGCGGGCGGACGGGGCTGATGGCCCGCCCGAACGTCGCCGTCGTCGGGGCCGGCGCCTGGGGCACGACGCTGGCGCTGCAGCTCGCGAGGACGGGGCCGGTGACCCTGCTCGTGCGCGACGTCGCCGCCGCGACCGCGCTGACCGACGCCCACGAGAACGTCCGTCACCTGCCGGGTGTCCGGCTGCCGGTCGAGGTCGAGGCGAGTGCCGACCCGGCCGACCTGGTCGATGCCGACCGGCTCGTCATCGTGGCCGTGCCGTCGTCCGGTGTCCGCTCGACCGCAGAGCGGATCGGCGCCCATCTCCATCCGGCGACGGTCGTCGTGTCGGTCGCCAAGGGCCTCGAGCGCGGCTCGCTCAAACGCATGACGGAGGTCCTCGCCGAGGCGCTGCCCATCGCCGAGTCCCGGCTGGCCGCGCTGTCCGGTCCCAACCTGGCGCACGAGATCGCGAGCGGCCTGCCCGCCAGTGCGGTCGTCGCATCGACCGAGCTGACGAGCGCCCAACGGGTGCTCGAGGTGCTCGGGTCACGGTCGTTCCGTCTGTACACGAACCGCGACGTCATCGGCGTCGAGCTCTGCGGCGCGCTCAAGAACATCGTGGCCATCGCGGCCGGCGCCGCCGAACAGCTCGGCTTCGGCGACAACGGCAAGGCGAGCCTCATCACCCGTGGGTTGGCCGAGATGACCAGGCTGGGGGTCGCGGCCGGCGCCAACCCGCTGACCTTCGCTGGCCTGGCCGGCGTGGGCGACGTCGTGGCCACGTGCAGCTCGCCCAGGTCGCGCAATCACCGTCTCGGTGAGGAGCTCGCTCGGGGTCGGTCGTGGGCAGACATCGAAGCCGACCTGCCGGGCGTCGCAGAAGGCGCGTACACCGTCGATGCCGCGCTCGGGCTGGCTGAACGGCTGGGCGTCGAGCTGCCCATCGCGCAGGAGGTCCACAACGCCCTCTTCGAGGGCAAGAGCGTGCAGCGCTGCCTGATCGACCTCCTGTCGCGCGAGTCGAAGGACGAGCTGGCCGGCCTCGAGGGCCGACCGGGCCCGGCGGCGGTGGCCTGATCTCCCGGCGATACGACGTTCGGGCGGAGCGCGTTCGGCCCGCCGGACCGGTGGGACCTGTCACCGGCCAGGGCGGACCGCCGATGGGCTCCCCACCAGACCGCACCACACCACCCTGCGTGGTGGGTAGGAGCAACGGAAGTTCGTCCCGGTACCCTTGCGGCACTCGTCAGGGCGCGTCCGCGCACCTAGACTCGGCCTTCGCCCGCATCGCTAGGAGTCCGCCCACTTGACGCCCGAGGCCCTTGCTACCCTCCTCGCCGTCGCGATCGTCATCAACCTCGCCATCATGGCCGTCCTGGTCGTGGCGCTCGTTCGTCGCCGTGGCAGTGCCGCCGTGGCGCCGCAGCCGGTCTCGACCGCCCCGTCCCCAGCCCCATCGCCGGATGCGACTGCGGCGGAAACCATCGAGCCGATGACGGCGGCCACGCTGGTGACCGCAGGACCCGACGAGGACGACGTCGACGCAACGGCCGAGTTCGATGACGAACCGCTCGATGACGAGGGCCTGCTGAGCATCCTGACCGACCCGCTGACCGGGCTCGACAACCGCCTTGCCTGGGATCGCGCCGTCCGCCAGGAGAACGAGCGCAAGCGTCGCTACGGGCGGCCGGTCTCGGTCGTCCTGGCCGAGCTGTACGGGCTCGACGCGCTCGCCGAGCGCGTCGGCCGCGATGCCGCCGACCGGCTCGTGCCGGCCATCGCCGAGGCCCTTCGACGCTACGGGCGCACGACCGACCGGGTCGCTCGCGTCGGTCACGCGCGCTTCCACGTCCTGCTGCCGGAGACCGACGAGGTCCAGGCCATCAACTACGTCGAGCGGGTCCGCCAGGCGTGCGACCTGTGGCTCGAATCGGGGGCCGTCTCGCTCAGCCTGTCCATGGGTTGGGCCAGTCCCGGCCCGGACGACGACATCGAAACGGCCATGATCATGGCCGAGGATCGCCTTCTCGCCGAACACCGACGCAACGCTCGCCGCGCAGGCTAGTGCTGCAGGACGGCTGCTCGCCCTGAAGAGCGGCCGTTCGACGACAGGAGAGGCGGGGCCGGGAACGGCTCCGCCTCTTCGCTTGTCCGCGCAAGGCGATGCCGTTGCAATACAGGGACGCGGTCTTGGTACGCGCCCGTCGTCCCCGGTGACCTATGGTGGTCCTGCCTGAAGGGGCCTCGAACATCTAGTGATCCAGCCTGGGTTTGACTACTTGGGATGGAGCAACTCGTGATCGCGGTTCCTTCAGGCGTTTCTCTGTCGGAGGGGGCATACCTGCTACATTCACGCTCGTCGGGGCGTAGCGCAGCCTGGTAGCGCACTTGAATGGGGTTCAAGAGGTCGCTGGTTCGAATCCAGTCGCCCCGACCAC
>DATBSD010000175.1:0-10017 GCA_036559965.1 Candidatus Limnocylindrales bacterium | reverse complement strand
GGCTCCCAGACGCGTTCGGCGAGCCAGGCGCCGCGTGGACGGTTGCCGAAGCGGGATTCGAGCTCGTCGCCCATGCGGCGCAGCTGCGCGATCCGGTCAGGTACCGGCAGCGAGGCAAGGATGGGTTCCGTCCAGCCGCCGCCCAGCAGCTCGACCTGGCCCCGCTGGGCGAGTGCGGCCAGGCGATCGATGAAGTCGGGCTGCTCGGCCGTCAGCCACTCGAGCAGCGGACCCGTGTAGTGGAGCCCGACACGAACGTGGGGATGCCGCTCGAGCGCCGCGACCATCGGCTTGTAGGCGGCTCGGTAGGTGTCGTCGATGACCCAGCCGAAGTTGCCGACCGGCTGGTGGTTGTGGAGCACGAGGGCGAGTGAGATACGGGGAGCCACGGCGCGGAGCGTCACCTCGACGATGCATCAGGATGGACCGCCGGCCGGCGGGGCCGCCCGCCAGGGCGCGGGGCCGCCCGCCATACTAGCGGCGCGCCAGCCTGACCCAGGCCGACACGCCCAGCCAACGAACGGGAGCCGTCAGCCCTTTGCCTGTCGACACGCCGACGTGGGTCCAGGACGCCGTCTTCTACCAGATCTTTCCCGACCGCTTCGCGCGCTCCGGGCGTGTCGCCCCGCCTGGGCCGCTCGAGTCGTGGGAGTCGCCGCCGACGCCGCACGGCTTCAAGGGCGGCGATCTGTTCGGTGTCGCGGACGGCCTGGACGACCTGCGATCGCTGGGCGTGACCGCGCTCTACCTGAACCCGGTCTTCACGTCGGCGTCGAACCACCGCTACCACACCGACGACTACATGGCCGTCGACCCGCTGCTCGGCGGCGAGCCAGCCCTGCGCGAGCTGCTCGATCGCGCGCATGCGCTCGAGATGCGCGTCGTGCTCGACGGCGTCTTCAACCACAGCGGTCGCGGCTTCTGGCCGTTCCATCACGTGCTCGAGAACGGGCCGCAGTCGCCGTATCACGGCTGGTTCTTCCTCGACCCGGCGGTCCTGCGTGGCGAACGTGGCCTGGACGCCTTCCCGAGCCGCGATCCGGGCATCGACATGAGCGGCGCGACCGATCGCATCGGCTATCGGGCGTGGTGGGGAAACCCGGCCCTGCCCAAGCTCGATGTCGCCCACCCGCACGTTCGCGAGTACCTCTTCAGCGTCGCCGAGCATTGGCTCGATTTCGGCATCGACGGCTGGCGCCTCGACGTGCCGACCGAGATCGAAGAGCCCACCTTCTGGGCCGAGTTCCGACGGCGCTGCCGAGCCATCAAGCCCGACGCCTACCTCGTCGGCGAGATCTGGACGGAAGCGCCCGACTGGCTGGCCGGTGATCGGTTCGACGCGCTCATGAACTACCCGCTCGGCGCCGCCATCCTCGGCTTCGCCGCCGGCACGAGTCTCGACACCCGCGTCGTGGCCGAGCACCACGTCTATCGGCACACCATCCGTCGGCTCGACGGCGCGGCCTTCGGTCACGAGGTCGAGCGCTTGATGGCGATCTATGCACCCGAGATCGTGGCCTCGCAGCTCAACCTCATCGGCTCCCACGACGCGCCGCGAGCGTTGACCGTGATGGGCGGTGACGCTGCCGCCTTGCGCCTCGCGTTCACGTTGCTGCTCACGCTGCCCGGCGCACCGTGCGTCTACTACGGCGACGAGATCGGCCTCGCCGGTCACCACGACCCGGATTGCCGGCGCTCGATGCCCAGGAGGCCCGGTGCGGGCGACCAGAGCCTGCGTCAGCACGTGGCCACGTTGACCGCCGCCCGCCACGCGACGATCGCCCTGAGGCGTGGCACCGTGCGGACCGTTGGTGGGGCGGGCGATGCGGTCGTGCTGCTGCGGGAGGCCGACGGCGAGCGGGCGCTCGTCGCGATCAACCCGGGGCGCGCCCCGCAGGTCGTGCGACTCGAGGCACTCGGCTCGGCCGATCCTGCTGCGTGGGCGTCGGTCACCGACCTCGTGTCGCCGGGCGCCGAGCTGGTTCGCGGGAGCGACCCTGGCGAGCCGATGCAGGTCACCCTTCCGCCGCAGAGCGCCGCCGTCGTCGTCGCCCGCTGACGGACCGCGCGGGTCAGGACTCCATGTTGCCGCTGCCAGTCGCGGCTGGAGCGACCGCCGTCGCCCCGTCGGTCACGCCACCCCCGGCGCGAGCGGCTGGCAGATAGAGCTGCTCGACGTACTCCTCGAGCATGCGCGTCGTCGAGAAGCGCCAGATGGTCGAGGCGATCGACGAACGCATGAGCTCGATCCAGCTGCGCGACAGGCCTTCCTCGTCACGGTCATACCAGCGCGGCGTGACTTCCTGCTCGAGGATGCGGTAGAGGTCGTCGGCGTCGGCGGCGTCCTGGGCGGCCTCGTCGGCCGACATCTCGCGACCACCGATGGCCCATCCGTTGGTGCCCGTCCAGCCTTCGTCCCACCAGCCGTCGAGGACGGAGACGTTGACGATGCCGTTGACGGCGGCCTTCATGCCGCTCGTGCCCGACGCCTCGAGCGGACGCCGTGGGTTGTTGAGCCAGACATCGACGCCCTGGACGAGGTAGCGGGCGATGCGCATGTCGTAGTCCTCGAGGATGAACGCCCGACCGCCCAGCTGCGGCGCCTGGCTGCGCTCGAAGATGTCGCGGATGACGGCCTGACCTGGCCGGTCGGCCGGATGTGCCTTGCCGGCGAAGATGACCTGGACGGGCCGATCGTCGTCGCGCAGCAGGCGCGCCAGGCGCTCCGCGTCGCTGAACAGCAGCGCTGCGCGCTTGTAGGTCGCGAACCGGCGCGCGAAGCCGATCGTCAGGATGCCGGGGTCCAGCACATGCTCGATGCTCTCGAGCACGGACGGCGAGGCGCCGTGCCGGGCGAACTGCCGCAGCAGCCGACCACGCGCGAAGACGGCCAGCTCGCGCTTCTGGCGCAGGTGCGCCTTCCAGATGACCTCGTCGGGGATGGCATCGAGGCGATCCCAGAAGCGACCGGCCGGCGTCTCGTCGCTCAGCGCGTCGAGGTCGACGCCGAGACCCGCGAAGAGGCCGCCCATCGGACGCCCCAGCCAGGTCGGCGGGTGGATGCCGTTCGTGATGCCCAGGATCGGCGTCCGCGTCGTGTCCTGCCACGTCCCGTTGGCGGTCTCGGCATGGAGCTGGCTGACGGCGTTCGCGCCTTGGGTCAGCCGCAACGAGAAGGCGGTCATGTCGAAGCTGCCGGCGTCGCCGTCGGTGCCTCGCCCGAGCTCGATGACGCGCTCGAGGTCGAGCCCGCTGGCCTCCACGAGCGGCGCCGCGACGACTCGGACGAGCCCGGCGTCGAAGCGCTCGTTGCCGGCCGAGACCGGCGTGTGGATGGTGAACACCGCGTCGCGGCGGACCTGTTCGAGGGCCGCCTCCTGGGGCGCACCGGCGGCGGTCAGCTCGCGCGCCCGCTCGACGAGCAGGAACGCCGAGTGGCCCTCGTTGAGGTGCCACGCCGACGGGGCGATGCCGAGCGCCCGGAGCAGCCGGACGCCGCCCACGCCGAGGACCATCTCCTGGTGCAGACGCATCTCGCGGCCGCGGACGTAGAGCTGGTGGGTGATGGGCCGGTCGGCGCGGTCGTTCTCTGGCACGTCCGTGTCGAGCAGCAGCAGCGGCACCCGTCCGACCTGGGCCAGCCAGGCAGCCGCATGGACGACGCGGCCGGGGAACTCGATGGGCACCTGGATGGGGTCGCCGTCCTCGTCGATGACCCGCAGCAGCGGCAGGCGCGCGGGATCGTAGTCGGGGTAGGCGTGCTCCTGGTGGCCATCGGCGTCGATCGCCTGGCGGAAGTAGCCGTGGCGGTAGAGGAGGCCGACGCCGACGAAGGGGATGGCCATGTCGGACGCGGTCTTGCAGTGGTCGCCGGCCAGCACCCCGAGGCCGCCGGAGTAGATGCCGAGCGCCTCGTGGAGCCCGAACTCGGCGCAGAAGTAGGCGACCGGGCCGCTCAGCTCGGTGCCGTGGCGGCGCTGGAACCAGTGGCCGGCGCCGTTCGCGAGGTAGGCGTCGAAGCGCGCCAGGATGGTCTCGTACTCGACCAGGAAGTCGGTGTCGTCAAGCAGGCGGGTCCAGTCGCGCATGCCCTGGAGGACCGGGATGGGATTGCGGTAGAACGCCCAGGCCTCGGCATCGACGCGGTGGAAGAGGACGCGCGCCTCGGGGTGCCAGGTCCAGTAGAGGTTGTAGGCCAGCCGCCGCAGGCCCTCTAGCTGTTTCGGCAGGCGCGGCGGGGCGGCGGCCTGCGCATCGATCTCGGTCAGCTGCATGCGCGCCGGATGCTACATGGTCGGCGGCCCGCCATGCGCCCCTGGCACGCGCGCGGCTACGATGCCGCCGTGCGCGTCGTGATGGTCGCTTCCGAATGCGAGCCGTTCGCCAAGACCGGCGGGCTGGCAGACGTTGTCGACGCGCTGTCACGGGCGCTCGGGCGGCGCGGCCACGAGGTGACCGTCGTGCTGCCGTTCTATCGTGGGCTCAGGCCGCCTGAAGGCATCCTCGAGCGGACGACGGTGAGCGTGCCCATCGGCGTGCCACCGACCGCCCGCCGTGACGTGGGCGATACGGCCGCGGTGGACCTCGTCGACGGACAGGCGGATGGCTACCGACTCCGACTCGTCGACCACCCGTTCAGTTTCGACCGCCCCGACTACTACATGGATGGGGGCACCGACTACCCGGACAACGCCGCCCGATTCACGCTCCTGGCCCGAGCCGCCCTGGCCGGCATCGCACTCGATGGCCTGCCTGTCGACGTGCTCCACGGCCACGACTGGGAGGCCGGCCCCACGCTGCTGGCGCTGCGGGCGGAGCGGGCGGCCGGGGCGACGTCCGAGCTGGCCGCAGCGACGGGCATCCTGACCTGTCACAACCTTGCTTACCACGGCTGGACGGCGGCCGACCGGACGTGGCAGCTGGGTGACCTGACCGGCCTCGTGCCAGGGCCTTCGAACGCCGCCGGCATCGACCTCCTGCGTGCCGGCATCGGGGCGGCCGACCTGGTCAACACGGTCAGCCCGGGCTTCGCCCGGGAGTCCCTTGGCCCGGACATGGGCGCCGGCGTCGACGATCTCCTGCGTGGGCTGGGCGATCGGTACTCGGGCATCGTCAACGGTATCGACACCGAGCTCTGGGATCCGGCCACCGACGCGACCCTGCCGGCCACCTTCAGCCGCGACGACCTGGCGGGCAAGGCGGTCTGCCGAGCCGACCTCGCGGCACGGCACGGCCTCGATCCCGACGGGCCGATCTTCGGCATGGTCGGCCGCCTCGATCCCCAGAAGGGCTTCGACCTGCTGACCGGCGCCGCCGAACGGCTGGTGGCCGCCGGCGGACGGCTGGTCGTGCTCGGGACCGGCGACCACGGGCTCGTCGCCGGGCTCAAGGCGCAGGCGGGGGCGACGCCCGACCGCATCGCGGTCGTCGATGCCTTCGATCGCGACGAGGCGCGGCGGATCTATGCCGGCGCCGACGCGTTCCTCATGCCGTCACGCTTCGAGCCCTGCGGCCAGGGCCAGATGATCGCCCTGCGCTATGGCACCGTGCCGGTCGTCCGCCGCACCGGTGGCCTGGCCGACACCGTCTTCGACGCCGACGAGAGGCCAGACGGCAACGGCTTCGTCTTCGGCCCTGCCGAGGCTGGCGCGCTGCTGGATGCCGCGACGCGCGCAATCACCGCCTGGCACGACCGACCGCGCTGGTCTGCGCTCATGGCCCGCGGCATGGCCATCGACCACTCCTGGGACGGCCCCGCGGAGCAGTACGGGGCGCTGTACGAGCGGGGGCTGGCGATGCGCCCTGCCGGAGCGGGCTAGCCGAGAAGCGACCGGAGCAGCGGCCAGAGGCGGTCGAAGTCGGTGCGCTGGGGACTGTGTGACGCGCCGGGCATGAAGTGGACGTGGTCGTCGCCGAGGATGGAGCGCAACTCGTCGATGGCATCGATGGGGATGAGTCCGCCGGCGGCTGGGTCGGCCGCGATGAGGTCGAGCGGCGGCGGATCGGGCAGGTCGCGCCAACGACGCGCATCGACCTGTGGTCGCCAGTCGCGCCGGTAGACGGCCTCGACCGCGATCGAGCTGATGGTGGTCAGCGCCTGGGCCTTGGCCTCGGCGTCGAGCGGATCGACCCTCCAGCGCCCGGCGGCGACGACGGCGCGAGCGGCGTCGAGATCGCCGGGTCGCAGCTCGGCCAGGTCCTCGCGCGCGAGCTGACCGGCCACGTCGGCGTCCACGACAGGTGGGTCGATGACCACGAGATGCGCCAGCGACTGCCCGGAGGCCGCGATGGCGAGGGCGATGTCGCCACCCCACGAGTGACCCACGAGCACGGGCCGTGCCGCGACCGTTCCGACCGCGTCGCCGACCAACCGGGCGACGTTGGCGCGGCCGTACCGTTCGGCGTCGTCGTCGCCGTCGAGCCAGACCGTGGCGCCGTGACCGGGCATATCTAGGGCGACGGCGTTCCAGCCGTCGGCTGCCAACGCCTGGGCCGTCCGAGCCGTCGTCACGGCGCCGCTCTGGACGCCGTGGAGCAGCACCGCCATCCGACCGAGACCCGGACCGGCGCCCGTCGGGGCCCAGCGAAGGCCGGCGAACGTGATGCCGTCCCCGGCGAGCGTGACCGGTCGCGTGCCGGCACGCGGGTCCGGCGACACGCCGTGCTCGGACGACGGCGTCATGTCGATCGCCGGCTTGCGAACAGTGCCGCGGGCACGCTCCAGGCGCGGTCGCCGTCGATGTCCAGCGCCTCGACCGCCTCCGGGGCTGCCGCCCGAAGGAGCGCGCAGGCCGCATCCGCTCGCCAGGCCTCGGTCTGCATCCGCGCGAACCACGAGACGGTCTCGAGCGGGATCATCCAGCGGCGCTCGCCGTCGACCGACAGCCCTGCCTCGGCCATGAGCGAGCGCCACTCGCCGATCCGCAGGTTGCGGCCGTGGGTCGGATCGCGCAGGAGCTCGAGGGCGTTGACGAGCGAGTCGAGCGCCGGTGCATCCGGCACCACCGTGTCGACCACGACCACCCGGCCGCCGGGTCGCACGACGCGGGCGGCTTCGTGGAGCGCCGCGCCGACATCGGGCCAGTGGTGCGCGCTGTACCGACTCACGACGCCGTCGAACGATCCGTCGCCGAAGGGCAGCTCGGCCCCGTCAGCCCGCACGGCCGTGTAGTCGCTGAGCCCCCGCTCTTCCGCCAGCAGGCGCGCCGTCTCGAGCATCCGCTCCGACGTATCGACCGCCGTGATGACGGCCCCGCGTGCGGCCACGGCGAAGCCGGCATGCCCGGCGCCGCAGCCGATGTCGAGGATCGCCTCACCTGGCTCCGGCGCCAGTGCCTCGGCGAGCCACCCGAGGTCTTCCCCGGCGGCATGGATGGGGCTCGTGGCATATGCCGCCGCGACCCGATCCCAGGCGACCGAAGGGTCTGTCATCGGGCGCCGCCCACCCTCACAGCTCGACCTCCTCTCGGAAGCTCGGTCGGTGGCCGTCCATGCCCAGCGCCTCGATGCGCGGCTCGAGCGCCTCCGACGCCTCGGGGTCGCCATGGACGATGAACACGCGCCGGGGCCGTCGCTCGGCCGTCGCGAAGTGGCGCAGCCAGTCGAGCAGCTCCGATTCGTCGGCGTGGGCGCTGAAGCCGCTGATGGAGCGGATGCGGCAGTGGACGTCGGTCGGTCGGCCGTCGATGCGCACGGTCGTGGCGCCGGCCTGGAGATGGGCGCCCAGCGTGCCCTCGCCCTGATAGCCCACGAACAGGATGGTCGCCTTGGGGTCGCCGATGAGGTTGCGCAGGTGGTGGACCACACGGCCGCCGGTGAGCATGCCGTTGGAAGCCACGATCATCATCGGTCGTGGTGCGGTCCGGATGGCCTTCGACTCGTCGGCTGTGCGCGCCACGACGGCGCCCGGGTAGTCGAGCGGCGTTGCGCCGCTTTCGACCAGCCGATGCGTCTCGTCATCGTAGTAGCCGGGAAAGCTGCGATAGACCTCGCTCGCCTTGGACGCCATGGGCGAGTCGAGGTAGAGCGGCAGATGCGCGATGCGCCCGGCTTCCAGCAGCCGGTCCATGACCCAGACGACCTCCTGCGTGCGCCCGATGGCGAACGAGGGGATGAGCAGCACGCCGCTCGAGTCGGCCGTCGCCTGGATGGCCTCTGCCAGCAGCCGGACCGCCTCGTCGCCCGGCTCGTGCTCGCGGCCCCCGTAGGTCGACTCGACGACCACGATGTCGGCGCCGTCGACGATGGCGGTCGGGTCGAGGATGATCGGCGTGCCCGGCCGCCCAAGGTCGCCCGAGAAGACGATGCGGGTCGGTGCATCGCCCTCGCGATCCGACGCTTCGACGACGATGATGGCCGAGCCCAGGATGTGGCCGGCATCGTGGAACGTGGCCGTCACGCCGGGCGCGACCTCGATCGCCTGCCCGTACGGGTGCCCGACGAAGCCCTCCATCGCCCGCTCGGCGTCGGCCACGTCGTAGAGCGGCTCGAGGACCTTCGTCTCGACCTCCGGTGGCCCGGATCGCACGGCGGCTTCGTGGTCGAGGCCGGCATCCGCCGCCTCTCGGGCGGCCCGCCTCGCCAGCCGCTCGGCGCGCTCCTTTCGGTCACGCGCCTGGTTGGCCTGCAGCTTGCCGCTGTCGAGCAGGATGAGGCGCGTCAGCTCGATCGTCGGTGGCGTGGCGTGGATGGGTCCGCTGAAGCCCGCCCGCACGAGGACCGGGATGAGGCCGCAGTGATCGAGATGGGCGTGCGTCAGCAACAGGGCGTCGAGCGAGGCCGGGTCGAAGGCGAATGCGAGGCGGTTGCGCTCGGTGTCGTCGGGCGAGCCCTGGAACATGCCGCAGTCCACGAGCACCCGGGCGCGCTCCGTGGTCAGCAGGAACTGCGACCCGGTGACCGTCGTGACGGCGCCCAGGAACGCGAGCTTCACGACGTGACCTGAGCCGGGGTCACGCCGCGCCCTCGGCCGGCACGGGCTCCTCGTCGAGCGCCCGCCGGCGTCGCATGACCCGGCCGTCGCGATCGAAGGCGCCGAGGGCGACCTGCACGATGGGCCCGATGCCGAAGGCGAAGACGATGGTCCCGATGCCGACCGTGCCACCGAGCAGCCAGCCGACGGCCAGGACGGCCAGCTCGAGCCCCAGCCGCGCCCGAGCGATGCTCCAGCCGAAACGATGATGCAGGCCGGTCATCAGCCCGTCGCGCGGGCCGGGACCGAGGTCGGCCGCCAGGTAGAGGCCGCTCGAGACGCCGATGATGAGCACGCCAGCGGCCATCTCGACGAGCGCCAGCCCGAGGGCGTCGGCCGGTGGCGCGGGGAAGATCGCGAGCCCGACGTTGGTCGAGATGCCGATGAGGAAGAGGTTCACGACGGTGCCCGGCCCGGGCTGTTCGCGGAGCGGGATCCAACACAGCAGGATGGGGATACCGAGCAGGATGCTGGCCGTGCCCATGGGGATGCCGAGCAGCAGCCCGACGCCCTGGTTGAGGACCTCCCAGGGGCCGAGACCCATGCCCGCCTGCGCCATCAGCGCGATGCCCAGGCCGAAGCCGACGAGCCCGAGCAGCAGGCCCGGCAAGCGGCGCATGGCGGCCGGGGTCCAGCGTTCGCGCATCGAGGCATCCTAGCCGAGCGCATGTTCGGGCCGTGCGTGCAGGCGGTAGGCTTGGCATCACGACGGCATGTACGAGGAGGACGATCGGATGGGCCTGCTGGAGGGCAAGAAGGCGCTCATCTTCGGGGTCGCCAACGACCACTCCATCGGCTGGGGCATCGCCAAGGCGCTCCATGAGGAGGGCGCGACCGTCGGCTTCAGCTCCGTCGAGATGCTCATCGAGAAGCGCGTCAGGCCCCTGGCGGCGTCCATCGGGTCCGACTTCGTGGAGCCCTGCGACGTCGGGGACGACGCCCAGATCGCGCGCGTGTTCGAGGTCTGGGAGGCCCGACACGGCACCCTCGACATCCTGGTCCACGCGGTCGCGTTCGCGCGTCGGGAGGAGCTTGAGGGCGAGTTC
>DATBSD010000174.1:0-3185 GCA_036559965.1 Candidatus Limnocylindrales bacterium | reverse complement strand
GCTGAGCATGACGCTGGTCGCCCGGGACGGCACGGTCCAGAACGGCACCACGGTCCCGGCAGATGGACTGGCCGAGCTCCAGATGGGACCCGATGGCACCGGCTATCGGCTGAGGTACGCAGGTGGCGATGGCGACGCGCCTGCTTCGACCGAGATCACACGCTTCGGCGTCGATGGCGTGGCCGCGGGTTGGCCAGTGTCGCTCGACGGCCACGTCGGCCCTCTGGCCTTCGCTCCGGACGGCCGGGTCATCGTGACCCTGAGGTCCCCCGAGGCGAACACCAGCCAGACCCTCGTCTTCGACCGCGACGGTCAGCGTGTCCCGCTCGGCTCCGATGAGCTTCCGATGCTGGTCAGCGATGCGTGGAACGGGGCGTCGTTGGGCGGAGGGTCGGCGCCACTCGTCGCCTCCGACGGCACGACGTTCGTGCTCGGCGAGCCGGGCGGCCGGACGACAGCGTTCGCGATCGATGCCGCCGGCCAGGTCGTCGGCGGTTGGCCGTACCATACCGACGTCGGCCTCGGGCGCAAGGGCGCGTGCACCGGCCTGGACCAGGGCTGTGGCGTCTGGCAGGCCAACCATGCCGTGGGGCCTGACGGCACCTTGTACGTCGCGCAGGCCGCTCCGCACGACCGGACGGGCGGCAGCATCGTCGCCATCGCCCCCGATGGCACGGTCCGGCCTGGCTGGCCGGTGTACCTCACGAAGGCCGGCGCCGCCTTCTGGTCGGTCGTCGTCGGAGCGGACGGCACCGCGTATGCGCTGGCCATCGAGCCCGAAGGACGCGGTCGATCCTCGGCGACCATCCTCGGCATCGACCCGGACAGCACCGTGCTGTCACGAACCACCGTCGTCGAGCCGTAGGCAGCGCCTCAGTCGCTGCCAAGGGTCCTGCACGGTCGCAAAAGGCCGCAGGACGAGGGGGCGAGTTTCGTACCATAGCCGGGTGACCGTGCCAGCCGCCCAGCCGGACCCGCGCATCCGGCCGTTGCCGGCCGCCGAGTTGCGGCGCCGCTTCATCGAGTTCTTCGCCGAGCGCGGCCACGCGGTCGTGCCCAGCGCCAGCCTCGTTCCGGCCGGCGACCAGACCCTCCTGTTCACGAACTCGGGCATGGTCCAGTTCAAGGAGGTCCTGACCGGTGCGACGAAGGTCTCCTATACGCGTGCCGTGGATGTGCAGCGCTGCCTGCGCGTGGCCGGCAAGCACAACGACTTCGAGGAGATCGGCCGCTCGCCGCGTCACCACACGCTGTTCGAGATGCTTGGCAACTGGAGCTTCGGCGACTACTTCAAACGCGAGGCCATCCACTGGGCGTGGGACTTCCTGACACGCGACATCGGCATCCCCGCCGACCGACTGGCGGCCACGACCTACAAGGACGACGACGTCGCCTGGGACATCTGGACGACCGAGATCGGGCTGCCGCCCGAGCGCATGGCGCGCTGGGGCGACGTCGAGGCGGGCGATGACAAGAACTTCTGGCGCATGGCGGATACCGGGCCGTGCGGTCCGTGCTCCGAGATCCACTTCGACCGTGGCGCGCATCTCTCGGAGGGGCCGCACTGCGTGCCCGACCACTCCGAGCAGTGCCCGCGCTGGGCCGAGCTCTGGAACCTCGTGTTCATGGAGTTCGACCAGCGGCCCGACGGGCGCGTGCCGCTGCCCTTCACGAGCGTCGACACCGGTCTCGGCCTGGAGCGCCTGGCGGCCGTCGTCCAGGGCGTCGGATCCAATTACGACACCGACCTCTTCGCGCCCATCCACGAGGCGCTGCGGGGCATCCTCGGCCACGACCCGGAGACGTTCGAGTCGGAGCGCTTCAGCTACCAGGTCATCGCCGACCATGCACGCGCGGTGACGTTCCTCGTCGCCGACGACGTCCGACCGTCCAACGAGGGCCGGGGCTACGTGCTGCGGCGGATCCTCCGTCGCGCGGTGCGCCACGGGCGCCTGCTCGGGCGCCACGAGCCCTTCCTGGCCGAGCTGGCGGCGGTCGTGGTGGCCAGCATGGGCGAGGCATACCCGCACCTGCGCGACCGCGCCGCCGAGATCGCGTCGGTCGTCAACGCCGAGGAGCGCCAGTTCGCGCGCACGCTCGATGCCGGGACGAGCCAGCTCGAGGACGCCCTGCGCGAGCTGACATCGGCCGAACGTGTCGTCGGCCGATCCGCTGAGGGCCTGGGCGACGACGCGGCGATCGTCGACGGTGAGACCGCGTTCCGCCTCCATGACACGTATGGCTTTCCCATCGACCTGACCGTCGAGCTGGCCGCCGAGTACGGCGTGGCCGTGGATCGGGCCGGCTTCGAAGCCGCCCTCGCCCGACAGCGGGAGCGATCGCGCAGCGGTCGCAAGGCGGAGCTCTCGCGCCATGCCGCGTCTGCCGGAACCTATCAAGCGATCCTGGCCCGCGTCGGCGAGACGGATTTCCTGGGCTATGAAGGCACCAGCGCCCCCGGCCTGGTGGTGGCGATGCTGCGCGACGGCGCCGAGGTCGAGAGCGCGGAGCCCCGCGACGTGGTCGAGCTCGTGCTCGATCGGACGCCGTTCTATGCCGAGGGCGGCGGTCAGGTCGGCGATCGCGGGCAGCTGCTCGGCGCGGACGGTGGACCGATCGTCGAGGTCGAGGACACGCAGCGCCCGATGGGCGGGCTCATCGTCCACCAGGGCAGGGCTGTCGGGCCGGTGGCGGTCGGCGACCACGTCACCGCCGAGGTCGACGCCGAGCGGCGTGCGCGGACGATGCGCAACCACACGGCGACCCATCTCCTCCACCGCGCGCTTCGCAACACGGTCGGTGAGCAGGCCCGCCAGGCCGGCTCGCTCGTGGCGCCGGACGGCCTGCGCTTCGACTTCCCCTTCGATCGAGGCCTGACCGCCGACGAGCTGGGGATCATCGAGGCAGAAGTGCGCAGCATCATCCGTGACGATCGCAGCGTGACGCCCGCCTACGGCACCATGGCCGACGCTGTCGCGGCCGGCGCTGACGCGTTCTTCGACGAGAAGTACGGTGAGACCGTGCGGATCGTCGCGGTGGCCGACTACAGCCGCGAGCTGTGTGGTGGCACGCACTGTCGGGCGACCGGGCAGATCGGCGGCTTCACGATCACCGGCGAGCGGAGCATCGGCTCCGGCATGCGTCGCATCGAAGCGCTCACGGGCGACGGCGCCGACGCGTGGCAG
>DATBSD010000173.1:0-2816 GCA_036559965.1 Candidatus Limnocylindrales bacterium | reverse complement strand
CAGGTGGCGCTGACGCGAGTGGCCATGATCCGGTCATCCGTCTCGGCAAGGGTCGTGTAGCGGTCGCGCGGGAAGCCGGCGAACGACGACCCGGCGGTCTTCATGACGGCAAGGTCCTCGATGCCGGCCTCGACGACGAGGCCGGCGGCTTCGACAGCGACCATCGCCGTGCGCGTGAGCATGCCGCTCCGCGCGAACGCGTCGGCAGCCGGGCCGGCGCCGGTGTCGATGGCCTGCCACGCCTGCTCGTCGACCCAGACGGTGGCGCGGTGGACTTGGCGCTGCAGGAGGTGGTGGCTGGCGAGCGCGATGGCGTAATGCTCGATGGAGCCGTCGAGCGCCTCACGGGCGAAGGCGTAGACAGTGTTCTTCATGGTGTCCGTGGCCACGACGAGCGCGTTGTCGCCGGTCACATGGGCGTCCGCGAAGTCGCCTTCCAGCGCGACGCGCACGGTCAGGTCGCGGACGCGGTGGCCATCCGGCCGACGATCGACGCGGACGAGGTGGACGCCGGCCTTGCCGTACCGGTTGTCGCCCATGGTCACGGTCATCGCGGCCCACTCCCGGCCTCGCGACGCTCGATGAGCGAGGCGTACCGATCGGCGGCGATGTCGACCACGGCGTCGATGGCGCGCCGAAGCTCGGCACCCCGATCGGCCGTCAGCGCTGCCTCGAGCCCGGGCAGGAGATCTGCCCGCGGTCGACCGGCCACGAAGACGCAGTAGCGGAAGCCGAAGCGCGCCTCGTAGGCCGTGTTGAGCCGCCCCAGCTCGGCCGCGACGCGACGACGCTCGGCCTCTGCAGCCGCGTCCGCAGCATCGCGGTCGTAGCCCTGCTCCACGAACGAGAGCGCGGAGACGGAGCCCGGTGCCGCGCCGAGGCGCGGATGCGCGTCGATGAGCTCGAGCTGCTCGGGTTCCGGCATCGCCTGGGCGATGCGTCGAGCCGTCGCGAACATCTCGGTCGGCGATCCGAACGGCCGGCTGGCCGTCAGTCGGGTCAGGAAGCGCGGGGCGCCTTCGAAGAGCGGGGCGACGGCCTGCGCGAAGTCGGCATCCGTGAGGCGATCGAGGTCCTCGATGGCCAGGCGGTCGTGGTCCACCGGACGGGTGCCGATCACGAGCCGCGATACGTGGACAGTGCGTACGGTGCCCGGACGAGGGGCACGTGGTAGGAGCGCGAGGTGTCCGTGACGCGGAACTCGAAGGTCGCCGCGCGGAAGAAGCCGCCCTCGTCGATGTCAAAGCTGAGTCGGTAGTCGCCCGCCTCGAGCGCCTTGCCGTCGAGCAGGTCGGCGACCCGGCCATCGTGGTCGGTCATCTCCTTGCCGACCGCGACCTCGGCGCCCGCGACGATGCGAATGAGCCGCACGCGCACGCCCACCGCGGGCCGCCCGGTGCCCACGTCCAGAACGTGCGTGGAGATGGTCGGCGTGCCAGTGGCCACGGTATCCTCCGGCGATGAGCGACCTGTCGATCCGCGTCGGCGACCTCCACTTTAACGCCCGCTGGGAGGGCGATGCGCCGCACACGGTCGGGGCTGTCCGCAAGCTGCTGCCGCTGGGCGCGCGCCTCATCCACTGCCGCTGGAGCGGCGAGTCGACGTGGATCCCGTACGGGGACTTCCGACCCGGCGTCGACTACGAGAACCACACCTCGCATCCCGCCCCGGGCCAGCTGGCGCTCTACCCCGGCGGCATCAGCGAGTGCGAGATCTTCTTCCCCTATGGCGCCTGCACCACATCGTCGAAGGTCGGCCAGCTGGCCGCCAACCACTTCGCGACCATCGAGCCCGACGACGGCTGGCAGGACCGGCTGCGCGAGGTCGGCCGGCGATGCCTCTGGGAGGGCGCCCAGGAGATCGAGATCGTCGAGGGTTAGGCGCCCGATGACGGACCTCATCATCCGTGGCGGCACCGTCGTCACGGCAGCGGGCTCCGACCGCGCCGATGTGGCCGTCAGCGGCGGGCGGATCGAGGCCGTCGGGCAAGACCTCGGCTCGGACGGAGGCGAGCTGATCGACGCGACCGGGCTGCTCGTGCTGCCCGGCGTCATCGACGTCCACACGCACACGCGGGTCGCCACGGACGCCGAGCCCGATCGCTTCTTCCAGGACTCCGTGGCCGCCGCCTTCGGCGGCACGACGACCTTCCTGGCCTTCAACAATCCGGGCACCGGGGCAAGCGAGACCGCCGCCGCGTCGCTCCTCGGCGGGCTGCGCGAGTGGCGCGCCACGACCGACGGCGACGCGGCCGTCGACTACGCGGTCAGCCTCGTCCTGACGCCGTCGCACGAAGCCGTCGTCGCCGACATCCCGATGGCCATCGACCTCGGGGTGCCGACCTTCAAGGCCTTCATGGTCTACGACTTCGGGCTCGACGATCGGCGCCTGTTCGAAGCGCTCGCGACCGCCGGCGCGTCGGGTGGCATGCTCGAAGTCCACTGCGAGAACGCGGTCGTCCTCGCCGAGCTGACCGCGCGACATCTCGCCGCGGGCGAGACCGCACCGCGCTTCCATGCCAGCTCGCGGCCGCCGTATGTCGAGGCCGAGGCCACCGCCCGCGCGGTGACCTACGCGCGGGCCGCTCGGGCGCCGCTCTACGTCGTGCACCTCAGCTGCGCCGAGGCGCTGGCCGCCGTGCGGGCGGGCCAGGCTGATGGCCTGCCCATCTTCGCCGAGACCTGTCCCCACTACCTGACGCTTGACGCGACGCGCTACGACCTGCCCCCGGAGGAGGCCGCCAGGTTCGTCATCTCGCCGCCACTGCGCGAGGCCGGCCAGGGTGAGGCGCTCTGGCAGGGCTTGGCCGATGGCTC
>DATBSD010000172.1:0-5743 GCA_036559965.1 Candidatus Limnocylindrales bacterium | reverse complement strand
CCCAACATCATCCCCATCTACGAGGCCGGCGAGCGCGATGGGGCCTACTTCCTGGCGATGCGCTTCGTCCAGGGCTCGGACCTCGCCAGCCGCCTTCGAGCCGGACCGCTCGAGGCTCGCGCCGTCGTCTCATTGTTGTCTCAGGTCGCCGGGGCCCTCGACGCCGCCCATGGCGCCGGTCTCGTGCATCGCGACGTCAAGCCGGCCAACCTGCTCGTCGATTCGGGTCACGGTACCGACCGCTCCGACCATGTCTATCTGACCGACTTCGGCCTGACCAAGCAGCGCGGCAGCCAATCCGGCCTTACGCGGACGGGCTCGTTCCTGGGCACGCTCGAATACGTCTCGCCCGAGCAGATCGAGGGCAAGCCGGTCGACGGGCGCGCCGACCAGTACGCGTTGGCCGCCATCGCGGTCGAGTGCCTGACCGGCGACCCCCCCTTCCCGCGTGACTCCGACCTGGCGATCGTCAACGCTCACCTGCGCGATGCACCGCCGTCGGTCCATGAACGACGGCCGGACCTGTCGGTTGCCACGGACGCGGTCGTGGCGCGCGGACTGGCGAAAGACCCTGCCGCACGCTATCCCGACTGCCAGGCGCTCGTCGACGACCTGCGTACTGCGCTGGGCGTCACGAGCACGCAGCCGCGCCCGACACGCAAGAGACCGGACCGCCGTGTGGCGCTCGTCATCGGCGCCGTCATCGTCCTCGCCGTGGCGCTGATGGGCGGCGTCATCGCGGGCTTGCCGCGCGAGCCGGAATCCTCGTCGTCCCCAGCCGGATCGAGCTCCGCCCCGGGGACACCAGCGAGCCCAGCGCCCGCGGCGGAGGCCACGGCATTCCCGAGCAGGGCCGAAGCGGAGTTCCTGGCCGTGCTTCCGCCCGAGATCGCCGCCGACTGCCAGCGCGGGTCGTATGCCACCCTCGCCACCGCGGCATTCGAAGAGTGGCCCGCACCAGACGTGAGCGTGACCTGCGCGTTGCCGGTCGATTCCGGTGCCAGCTCGGTGCTCATCCGGAAGTTTCCGCCGCTTGGTACAGGCCAGGGGTTCGCGAGCTCGCACACGCTCAATCACTTCGTTGACCTCTACGCCGATCGCATCGCCCGTGCGCCGGCCGGCGACTGCTCGCTGATGAGCCCCGCGGTGGGACGGTGGTCGATCGGCGACCAGGTAGTCGGGGCGGTCGTCTGCCACACGGAGACCGCTACGGGCGACGCCGTCATGTATTGGTCGTACGAGGACGAACGCGTCCTGGTCAAGGCGGTCAACCAGCGGGGAGAGGACGAGGGTCTGCGGCAGTTCTTCGATTCGTACCGAAGGTTCATCGCCAGGCCGTGACCGGCACCGTCGACCCGCGCATCGGCAGCCAGCTCGGTGCCTACCGGATCGAGGCCGTCATCGGGCGCGGCGGCATGGGCGTCGTCTATCGCGCCACAGACACGGGGCTCGATCGGCGGGTCGCGCTCAAGCTCATCGCCCCGTCCGCCACCGACGACGAGGCCTTCCGGGCGCGCTTCCTGCGCGAGTCGCGTATGGCAGCGGCCATCGACCACCCCAACATCATCCCCATCTACGAGGCCGCCGAGGTCGAGGGCACCTACGTCCTGGCGATGCGCTTCGTCGACGGCACCGACCTCGAGCACCGCCTCCGCGAGGGCCCGCTCGAGCCACGGGCGGCGGCGGGCATCCTGGGCCAGATCGCGTCGGCGCTCGATGCGGCGCACGCCGCGGGCCTCGTCCATCGCGACGTCAAGCCGGCCAATGTGCTCGTCGCCAGTGGCCAGGGCACCGATGGCGCCGACCATGCCTACCTGACCGACTTCGGGCTCACGAAGCAGTCGGGATCCGAGACCGGCCTGACGCGCCGTGGCGGCTTCGTGGGCACGCTGGAGTACATCGCGCCGGAGCAGATCGAGGGCAAGGCGGCCGACGGTCGGTCCGACCAGTACGCGCTGGCGGGCATCGCTGTCGCCTGTCTGTCCGGCCAGGTGCCCTTCCCACGCGACTCCGACGTCGCGCTCATCAATGCGCATCTTCACGACGCGCCGCCGTCGGTCCACCTGCGGCGCCCCGAGGTGCCCATCGAAGTGGATGCCGTCATCGCCCGCGGCCTAGCCAAGGATCCCGCCGATCGCTACCCGGATTGCCGAACGATGATCGATGACCTGCGTGGGGCGCTCGGACTCACGGCCGTCCATCCCCGGCCCATCGATCGGCCAGCACGCGATCGCCGGCCGCTGGCATTGGTCGGCGGCCTGCTGCTGGTCGTCCTGCTCGGTGTCGTCGCCTTCGGGCTGCTGACCAGCTCCGAATCACCGTCCGGCCCGAGCGACGCCCCAAGCCAGGACATCGCGTCGCCATCGACGGTCGCCGGGGCATCCCCGACCGATGTTGTCTACCCGAATCCAGCCGAGCAAGCGTTGCTCGAAGGCCTGCCGGACGACCTCCAGAGGACATGCGCGCGCGGGCCGTACGGGGTCATCGTCGGCAACAGCGGCGGCGGCGCGCCCGAGGTAAGCCTGCTCTGCATGCCATCGGTGACCGCGGGAGCGAATGAGGTCCTGATCCGGCGGTTTGCGCTGTCGAGCGCAAGCCATGGGCTCGTCCCCGGTTTCATCTCCTCGATCGCAGCAGGCGAAGGCGCCCCAGGGTGGCTGAAGGGCGACGGCCTGCCCATCGCTCCGGGCGACTGCGCCACGAAGGCGCGTGCCAACGGCCGATGGTCGATCGCCGGCGAGGACGTCGGGCCGATCGCCTGTTTCACCGCCGCCGCGAGCGGCGATGCGTTCCTGTGGTGGGGGTACGACGACGACGCGATCCTCGTGCGAGCCGTAAACCAGCGCGGCGATGCCGCCGCGCTGTATGACTGGTTCGAAAACAACGCGCTGTTCATCGGCCGATGACCGACGCTCACGATCCGCGCGTCGGCACGAACCTCGGGCCGTATCACATCGAATCGGTCATCGGCCGCGGTGGGATGGGCGTCGTCTACCTCGCCGAGCAGCCCAGCCTCGAACGCAAGGTCGCGGTCAAGATCCTGGCACCTGCCTTCGCGAGCGATGCCGGTTTCCGGTCGCGCTTCATCAACGAGTCGAAGATGGCGGCGGCCATCGACGATCCGAACATCCTGCCGGTCTATGAGGCCGGTGAGATCGATGGCCAGCTGTTCATCGCGATGCGCTACGTCGAGGGCTCCGACCTGGAAGCGCGGCTCCGGTCCGGAGAGCTGACAGCGCCGTCCGCGCTGCGCGTCCTCGACCAGGTCGCGAGCGCCCTCGACGCGGCGCACGACCGCGGCCTCATCCATCGCGACGTCAAGCCAGCCAACATCCTCATCGCCGACCGGCGAGCCGAAAGCCGCGGAGAGCATGCCTACCTGGCCGACTTCGGGCTCACGAAGTCGCAGGGCGCCGAGAGCGGCCTGACGCGGATCGGCAGCATCGCTGGAACGCTCGACTACATCGCGCCCGAGCAGCTCTCAGGGCGCACCATCGACGGCCGAGCCGATCAGTACGCGCTGGCGGCGATCGCCTTCCGTGCCGTGACCGGGCATCTCCCGTTCGAGCGCGACACGGACGTGGCGATCATCGCCGCCCATCTCAACGATCCGCCACCGTCCGCGCGAGCGATCCGGGCTGATCTGCCGATGGCCGTCGACGCGGTCATCGCCCGCGGCATGGCTAAAGAACCTGCCGATCGGTTCCCGAACTGTGCCGACTTCGTCACTACGCTTCGGGCGGCGCTCGACCCCACCGGGGCGAAGGCGCCGACAGCAGCGGCTGGGCCTCGAACGTGGCCACGCTTGGCGGCCGTCGGCGTCGGGCTCGTGGTCATCGCCGCACTCGGCGCGGCCATCGTCGCCGGCAGCGGAGCCTTTGGCGGCGCAGCACCGACGGTCAGCGGGGTGGCCGAGGGGGCGGCCTCTGGCGACCTGCCGATCGGAGGAAAGGCCACGCCGGCGGTCGCCGCGACGCGGGGGCCGTACCCGGACGCGGCCGAATCGGCGCTGCTGGAGCTGCTTCCATCGGTCCTTGTCGGCGCTTGCGAGCGCGGCTCATACGCCGCGGTCCAGGGAGACATCCCGAACGCCGGCACGGGAGGCGCGCTCGGACCGGCCACGAACCGCCTTCCTCTTGCCTCGCTGGCATGCCCCCAGGCCGCGGCATCGGGTGCGAACCTGGTCCAGATCCGCGACTTCGGCGAGGTGACCAACCTCGGCAAGACCGGGGTCACGGTCGACGGCATGGTGTCTGCGGTCGCGTCGAAGCAGGGCACCACGGGTGGCGAGTGCTCGCGAGACGCGACGCGCGTCAACGGTCGTTGGGCCCAGGCCGGCGTCGATGCCGGTGCCATCGTTTGCTTCACTGACCCTGCGACCGGTGACGCGGTCCTCTACTGGAGCTATGAAGGCGACGCCATCCTCGTCCGGGCCGTGAACCAACGCGGCGACACGGCGGGCCTATACGATTACTTCCTGGAGACCGCGAGGTTCATCGCGCCATGACTGAGCCTGGCACCGACCCACGCATCGGCACGACGCTCGGCCCCTACCGCATCGAGTCGGTCATCGGGCGAGGCGGCATGGGCGTCGTCTATCGGGCCACCGATTCGAACCTCGATCGACGGGTCGCGCTCAAGCTGCTGTCGCCGGACATCGCCGGCGATGAGGCGTTCACCGCGCGATTCCTGCGTGAATCGAAGCTCGCGGCGTCGCTCGACCACCCCAACATCATCCCCGTCTACGACGCCGGTCGCGTGGGCGACATCTACTACCTCGCGATGCGCTATGTCGATGGTGCCGATCTCGAGTCGCGTCTCCGCGGCGGGCCGCTCGACCCGCGCGCGACGATGAGCCTGGCGGCTCAGATCGGCTCCGCACTCGACAGCGCGGCTGAGGCAGGCCTGGTCCATCGCGACGTCAAGCCGGCCAACATCCTCATCGCCTCGGGCAAGGCCGTGGATCGCGAGGACCATGCCTACCTGACCGACTTCGGCCTCACGAAGCAGCGCGGCTCCCAGACCGGCCTGACGCGCACCGGCTCGTTCCTGGGCACGCTCGAGTACGTGGCGCCGGAGCAGATCGAGGGCAAGCCGGTCGACGGTCGGACTGACCAGTACGCCCTGGCGGCGATCGTCGTCGAGTGCCTGACCGGGGCGCCGCCGTTCCCTCGCGACTCGGACCTGGCGATCATCAACGCGCAGCTGCGCGACGCACCACCGTCGGTCCATGAACGACGGCCGGACCTGCCCGCCGCGGTCGACGTCGTCGTCGCTCGAGCGCTGGCGAAGCAGCCCGACGATCGCTATCCGGACTGCAGGTCGTTCCTCGATGAGCTGCGCTCGGCACTCGGCGTCACGGCCACGCAGCCCCGGCCCGCGCCAGGCTCCAGCCCGCGGCGTGGTCCGATCGTCGTCGGCGTCGCCGTTGCGACCGTCGCCGTGCTCGCCGTCGTCGTCCTCCTGGCGTCGAATGGCACCTTCGGCGGGGCTGCCGGAGCGTCACCGAGCGGCAGCACGGCTGTGCAAGCCTCGGCGCCGGCTCCGAGCGCAGACGCAAGTGCCACGCTGGGCGCGTTTCCGACGGCCGCCGAGGCGGCCCTCATCGCGGCCCTGCCTGCCGAGCTGCAGGCGACCTGCGCTCGCGGTCCCTATCGACAGGTCGCCGCCGAGAGCTTTGGCTCCGGGCAACCCTTGGCGACCGTCCTCTGCTCGCTTGTCGCCGCGTCAGGGGCAAACTCCA
>DATBSD010000171.1:0-27424 GCA_036559965.1 Candidatus Limnocylindrales bacterium | reverse complement strand
CTGTTCCGCCACTTCGGCCAGGCGCGGATTGTACGGCCGGACCCGATGCTAGACTGCGCCCGCCGCCCAGCGCGCCAGGCCGCGCAGCCGATGCCCGCCTGACCTGGAGGACCACCCGTTCGTGATCGACGAGCCTGCTGCGCCGACCGCGCCCGACGCGCCCGTCCAGGACGAGTCCGCCGGGCCGGAGGTCCTCGATGAGGCGGCGCGCCGTCGACGCGATGATGCCGCGCGTGACCAGCGCCTCGTGCAGCGCACGCTGGCAGGTGACCTCGACGCCTTCAACGAGCTCGTCGGCCACTATCAGGACCTGCTCTTCGGGCTGACCTACCGCGTCGTGCGTGATCGCGAAGTCGCCGCCGATGCGGTCCAGGAAGCCTTCTTCAGCGCCTTTCGCAACCTCGACCGGTTTCGCGGCACGACGTTTCGCGCATGGCTCTCGCGCATCGCCATCAACGCGGCCACGGACGTCCTGCGTGCGCGCAAGCGCCGACCCGCCGATCCCTACCCCGAGTGGGAGGACGACAGCTGGCAGCCCCCGAGCGGGCCCGAGGACGACCCCGAGCTGCTGGCCACGCGTCGCGCCCGTGCGCGAGCCATCGCCGTGGCGATGAGCGCGATCACCGCCGATCAGCGACGGGCGATCCTGCTCTTCGATGTCGAGGGCTTCGACTACCAGGAGATCGCCGACATCACCGAGGTCTCGCTGGGCACCGTCAAGTCGCGCATCCATCGAGGGCGGCTGGCGCTCCGCGACCTGCTCGCGGATGAGATGGAACTCCTGCGCGATGGCTGACGTCAGACCTTCGATGACGCACGCCAGCCCTTCGGCCATGCCCGACGATCACGCTGCCCACGATCGGCAGCTCGTCGTCGCCTACGCGTGCGACGACCTGCCCCTCGCCGAACAGGCCGATGCCCGGGCGCTCGTCGCGCGCTGCCGCCGCTGCGCTGCGCTGGTCGACGACATCCACCGCATCTCGGGTGCTATCCAGCGCGTCGAGGTGACGCCCCCTCGCGATCGAGACTTCCGGCTGACGGCCGAGGACGCCGAACGACTTCGTGGCTCGGCCGTCACCCGGCTGCTGCGCCGGATCGCCAGCCCGGACCTGCGTGTCCTCCAGCCGCTCGCCGCGGCGGCGATGACCTTCGGCATCCTGATCATGGCCACCACGGCCGTCTTGCCGAGCTTCTCCGGCGCCGCGGGCGCTGCCCCGGTCGCCGCCCCGGCCGCTCAGGTAGCCGACGATGCCGCTCGCAACGTAGTCGGCGAGGCCGCCGGCGGCGCGGAGGCGTCTGCTGCTCCGGGTGCCAGCCCGGTCGTCGGGCTGGGCGTGCCGTCCGAGCCGGCGCCCGCTGGTGTGACCGATCTGGGCGGCGGGGCCGAGCCCGATGCGAGCGCCGACGGGGCTGGCGCCACCGACACGTCGACCAAGGCGATGACGCTCGAGACGACCGCACCCACGGATTCGGTCGACGCTGTCATCCCGATCGGCGTGGGCCTGCTCGTCATCGGCCTCGCGCTGCTCATCGTCGTCGCCCTGGCGCGCCGACTGACCAAGGACCCGCTCCTGCGCTGACCGGTCCGGTCCACGCTCGGCGGGTACACTCGCCGGCATGGAGCGATTGATGCTGCTCGATGCCAACGGGCTCATCTATCGGGCCTACTTCGCGCTCTACAACACCCCCCTGACGACCAGCCACGGCGAGCTGGTGAACGCCGTCTTCGGCTTCTGGAGCATCGTCCTGCGGGGCTTCCAGGACGTGCGACCCGACTACGTCATGGCCTGCTTCGACCTTGCCGGGCCGACCTATCGCCACGAGGCGTTCGCCGACTACAAGGCCACACGGCGCAAGATGCCCGACGACCTGCGTGACCAGTTCCCCAAGGTCCGCCAGCTCATCGAGGCCTTTCGCATCCCCATCCACCAGCTCGAGGGTTGGGAGGCCGACGACCTCATCGGCACGCTCGCCCGGCAGGCTGAGGCACGGGATCTGGAGATCACGATCGTGTCCGGCGACCTCGACATGCTCCAGCTCGTGAGCGACCGGACGTCGGTCATGACCACGCGCGGCGGCGTCCAGCAGACCGTCGTCTACGACCCGACGGCCGTCTTCGAGCGCTACGGCCTGACGCCTGAGCAGATGATCGACTTCAAGGCGCTCAAGGGCGACACGACCGACAACATCCCGGGCATCCCCGGCGTGGGCGACAAGACGGCCGCCAAGCTGCTCATCGATCACGGGTCGCTCGATGCCATCTACGCCGACCCCGAACGCGTCACGCCCGAAAAGCTCCGCCAGAAGATCGTCGAGCACCGGGAGCAAGTGCTCACGAACCGACTGCTGGTGACCATCCACCGGGATCTGCCGGTCGAGCTCGACCTCTCCTCTGGCGGGCTGGGCAGCTACGACCGCGCCGAGGTCATCCGCCTCTTCCGGGAGTACGAGTTCCGATCGCTCGTCGAGCGCCTGCCGGCGGTCGACGGGGAGTCGCCGCTCGGGCCAGGTGAGCTCCTCCGTCAGGAGGACGGCACCTCGCCCATCCCGGCAGCCATCGTGCCCGGGCGGGTGCTCAGCGGGCGACGCAACGCGAGCGGGGAGGGCAGCGGCCTCCAGCTGACGCTCGACTTCGCGGCCCTCGCTGACGCGGGCACGGTGCCGGCTGCGTCCATCCCGGAGGTCGAGGGCGCGCGCGATGCGGCGGACGGCAGCAGCGGGCAGCTCGACGGAGCCCACGGGGTCGCGACGATCGTGGCCGCGGCGCCAGCGGACGCCGCCGGGCGCCTGCGGGCGCTGCTGCGCGATCCGCGACTGGCCGAGCGACTGACCGCCGGTGACGATCCATCCGCCTGGCTCGCGACCCAGCGCTCGCTCGCGGTGGGCATCGCCCTCGACGATCCACGTCCGCGGCGGGGCGCCATCCTGGGCCTCGCGGTCGAGGGGGACGACGGCCGGCTGTTGGCCGCCGACAGCGAGCAAGCACCACGGCTGCTGGCCGCCATCGCGGCGGCTCGGGTGCCACTCGCCGGCCACGACGTCAAACGTGTCCTCGTGGCCGAGCTCGCGCGTCGCCAGCCCGACGGCGGGCCGGAGCCGATCGACCACGCCGCGACCCTGCCGCCGGTCGGCTTCGACACCCAGATCGCGGCCTACATCCTCAACGCCGCGTTGCGCAGTCAGACGCTGACCGATATCGCCGCCGAGCGACTTGCGGTCGAACTGCCGCCGGCGGGCGCGCTGGGCGGCCTTGACCATGCCGCGCTCGAGGCGGCCGCCGTGGCGGCCGCCCGCGCGAGCCTCGAGCCGGCCCTCGATGAGGCCGACCTGGGGCGCCTGTACGGCGAGTTGGAGTTGCCCCTCGTGCCCGTCCTGGCGGGCATGGAGGCGACCGGTGTGGCGCTCGATCATGGCGCGCTGGACCTGCTGAGGACCGAGTTCGCAAGCGAGATCGCGCGGCTCGAGGCCGGCATCTACGAGGCCGTCGGCCACGAGTTCAACCTCGGCAGCCCCAAGCAGCTCGAGCAGGTGCTCTTCTATGAGCTCGACCTGCCGCGTGGCAAGCGCACGAAGACCGGCTATTCGACCGACGCGACCGTGCTCGAGGACCTGCGCCCGGCGCACCCGATGATCCCCATGCTGCTCGACTGGCGGGTCTACACCAAGCTCAAGAGCACGTATGTCGATGCCTTGCCGCTGCTCGTCGACCCCGGCACGGGCCGCCTGCACACGACGTTCCACCAGGCCGTCGCGGCCACCGGCCGGCTGAGCTCGTCCGACCCGAACCTCCAGAACATCCCCATCCGGAGCGACCTCGGCCGGCGCATCCGGCGGGCCTTCGTGGCCGGCCTTCCCGGCACGACCCTGCTGGCCGCCGACTACAGCCAGATCGAGCTGCGCATCCTGGCCCACGTCTCAGGCGACGCAGCCCTCAAGGACGCCTTCGCGCGCAAGGCCGACATCCACCGCGAGACGGCGGCCACCGTGCTCCACAAGGACCCGGCCGACGTCACGGCCGACGAGCGCTCGATGGCCAAGATGGTCAACTTCGGCATCGCCTACGGCATGAGCGACTTCGGGCTGTCCAGCCGCGCCAACATCCCGCGCGCCGAGGCGCAGGCGTTCATCAATGCCTACTTCTCGAGCTATTCGGGCATCAGCTACTACATGCTCCACATCAAGGACGTGGCACGCCAGCAGGGCTACGTCACGACGCTGCTCGGCCGTCGGCGCTGGATCCCGGAGCTCCAGCAGCGCAACCCGAACCTGCGCGCGGCAGGCGAGCGGATGGCCATCAACATGCCCATCCAGGGCACCGCCGCGGACATCATGAAGATCGCCATGATCCGGGTCGATGAACGTCTCCGCGCGGCCGGCTCGCCCGCGCGGGTCCTCCTCCAGGTGCACGACGAGCTGCTGCTCGAGGTGCCGCGCGACGTGGTCGCCGAGACGGCCGAACTCGTCCGAGCGACGATGGCCGGCGCCATGCCGCTCGATGTCCCCCTCGATGTCGGTGTCAAAGTCGGCGACGACTGGGAGGCGATGACGCCCCTGGCTGCCGAAGCGGTCTGAGCCCGACGTGCCGGAGCTGCCCGAGGTCGAGACCATGGCGCGCGAGCTGGCGCCGCTGGTCATCGGCGCCGAGATCGTCGAGGCATGGACGGACTGGCCGCCGGCCGTCCGGCATCCCGATGTCGCCGGCTACCTGGCGGCTCTGCCGGGTCGGCGCATCGAGGCCGTTCGTCGGCGCGCCAAGTGGCTCGTCGTCGACCTCGACGAGGGCGCCTTCATCATCCAGGTCAAGATGACCGGCCAGCTCAGCGTCGTGCCCGCGACGACGCCGCTCGACCCCTACGTGCATGCGACATGGACGTTTCGCGACGGTCGACAGCTCCGCCTGCGCGACGTCCGCAAGTTCGCGCGCATCGGCGCGTATGACGATGCCGCCCTGGCCGAGACGCTCGCGCTGCACGGTCCCGAGCCCCTCGATCCGGCCTTCACGCTGGCCGTCTTCCGATCCCTGCTTCGGAGCCGCCGCGCCCGCCTCAAGCCGCTCCTCGTGGACCAGGCCTTCCTGGCCGGGGTCGGCAACATCTATGCCGACGAGTCGCTCTGGCGCGCACGGTTGCATCCGCTCCGGCATGCCCGGACGCTCCGGCCGGCCCACGAGCGGCGCCTCTACCTGGCGCTCCGAGCGCTGCTTGCGGAGGCCATCGAACGGCGTGGCAGCTCCATCGACGACTACACCGCGCCGGAGGGCGACGGCGAGATGCAGGAGCACCTCGACGTCTACCAGCGCACTGGTCAGCCGTGCCACCGCTGTGGTCGGCCGATCCGGCGCTTCGTGCTCGGCACCCGCGGCACGCATTTCTGCTCGTGGTGTCAGCGACTGCCGGCCGGCCAGCGTGATGCCGCCGCCCGTCGGCTCCTGCGGGCAGGCCGCTGACCGATGTCCGTCCTTCGGCTGGCGGCCGTGCGCCGGGAGATCGGCACGTTCGTCATCCTCGACGACGTCAGCGCGGCCATCGCGGACGGCGATCGGATCGGCCTGGTGGGCATCAACGGCGCGGGCAAGACCACGCTGCTGCGGCTCATCGTGGGCTTCGACGAGCCGGATGCCGGTCAAATCGTGGCGCGGCGCGACCTGGCCATCGGGATGCTTGCCCAGGAGGCGAATCTCGACGAGCGCTTCGTGGCCGCGCCGACCGTCCGGGCGGCAGTCCGCGCTGGGGCAGCCGAGGTGGAGCGCATGGAGGCCGACCTGGCGAGGATGGAGGGCGACGGCGCCGAAGCGGTCGCCTCGGCCGCCTATGCCGACCTGCGGCACCGCTTCGAGGCGCGCGACGGCTACCATCTCGACGTCCGGGTCGACGAGGCGCTCTCGGGGCTCGGCTTCGCGAAGCACGAATGGATGAAGGCGCCGACCGCGCTGAGCGGCGGCGAGCAGACCCGGGCCGCGCTCGCACGCCTCATCGTCGCCGACCCCGATCTCATCCTGCTCGACGAGCCGACGAACCATCTCGATGTGGCAGCCATCGAGTGGCTCGAGCAGGCGCTCCAGCGACGGTCGGGCAGCCTGCTCGTGGCCTCCCATGACCGCGCCTTCCTGGATGCCGTGTGCGGTCGGATATGGGAGCTGCGTGACCGACGCCTGGCCGGCTTCCGTGGTGGCTACTCGGCCTACCTCCTGCAGCGTGAGGCCGCCGATGCCCGGCGTACGAAGGAGGCCGAGACCGACAAGGAAGCGATCGCCCGTGAGAAGGAGCTCGTGGCCCGCTATCGGAGCCATCGCAAGTTCGCCAAGATGCACGAGCACGAGCGCCGTCTGGAGGCGCTCGAGGCGCGACGGGTCGAGGCACCGCGACGGGGATCGCGACTCGCCATCGCCCACGGCGGGCTGGTCGGTGGCGGCCCGGTGCGGTCGGGCGACCTCGTGGTCGAGCTGCGCGGTGCGACGATCGGCTTCCCGCCGACCGCCGAACGCCCGGCCGGCACCCCGATCGTCAGGGTCGAGCGCCTGGAAGCTCGGCGGGGCGATCGAATCGGCATCGTCGGCCCCAACGGGGCCGGCAAGACGACGCTCCTGCGGACCATCGCCGGCGAGCTCAGCCCGCTCGAGGGCGTCGTCCGGCTCGGCGCCGCCGTGGCGCCCGGCTACCTGGCCCAGGTCCGTGGCCGCATCGTGGCCGGAGCGACGGTGCTCGACGCGCTGCTCGCCCTGGTCGACCTCGACAACGGCCCTGCGCGCTCGTACCTGGCGCGCTTCCTGTTCCGGGGCGAGGATGTCTTCAAGCCCGTCGCCGAGCTGTCGGGCGGCGAGCGGTCGCGTCTCGAGCTCGCCCTGCTCGGCATCTCACCCGCCAACCTGCTGCTGCTCGACGAGCCGACGAACCACCTCGACATCCCGGCCAGGGAGGCGCTCGAGGCGTTCCTGCGGGAGTCATCGGCCACGCTGCTCATCGTGTCGCACGATCGGCGGCTGCTCGAGACCGTCTGTCAGCGACTGTGGGTCATCGACACGGCGGCTGGTCCTGACGGGAGCACCGCGCTCCGGCGCGCCGTCGGATTCGACGGCAGCCATCGCGACTGGCGCGCGGCCGTCGCCGATGGCTGGACGGTGGACGGCGAGCTGGAGGTCCAGGGGCGACGGCTGGATGGCCACGGCACCCGCTCGCCCAAGGCCACGACGGGTGCTCGGCCGGCCACTGCGCCGGACCCGCCAGGCCAGTCGACCGCGGCCGGTGGCGTCCGTCGGGCAGCGCGACCGTCGGCCATGTCGAAGGACGCGTACCGGCGGCAGAAGGCGACGGTGGAGGGTGACCTGACACGGCTCGGGCTGCGCCGCAACCACCTCGAGCTGTCGCTCGCGGATCCGGCGATCCAGGCCAACTACGTCGAGCTGCGGCGGGTCAGCAGCGAGCTCGCCGACGTCGACGCGGCCCTCGCCCAGGCGGAGGAAGCCTGGCTGGTGCTCGAGGAGCGGGCGCCCAGATGAGCCCGGTCATCGGGTTGACCGGGCCGATCGGCTGCGGCAAGTCGACCATCGCCGCACACCTGGCCGACCTCGGCGGCTACGTCATCGACGCCGACGCCCTGGCGCGCGATGTGACCGCCCCGGGTCGTCCCATCCTCGACGCCGTCGTCGCCCGGTTCGGGTCGGATGTCATCGCCGATGACGGCGGGCTCGACCGGCCCGCCATGGCCGCCGTCGCGTTCGGCGATGCGGCCGCGCTGCGTGACCTCGAGGCCATCATCCAGCCCGAAGTGCGGCGCATGGTGGAAGCAGGCCTCGCCTCGACGGCGGCGAGCGAGTCGCGCTTCGTCGTCATCGAGGCCATCGCGCTGGTCGAAGGGGGCCTGGCGGCGCGCTGCGACGAAGTCTGGCTGGTCGTCTGCGATCGCCCCACGCAGCGCGATCGGCTGGCGGCCCGAGGCATGTCGGCCGCCGATGCCGAGGCGCGCTTCGAGGTTCAGGCCGACATCGTCGAACGCCTGGCGCCTGCGGCGACGCGCATCGTGCGCACCGACGGTCCACTCGATAGCGCGTTCGCAGCGGTCGACGCGGCGCTCGAGAGCGCGCTCGGGGCGCACGACGCGACCTGACCCACGAAACGGCTCGCGGGAGCGAGTCCGGATCGCGTCCCCGACCGGCCTAGCGGATGGGGTAGACCTCGGGGATGGGCAGGCCGTATTTCTCGATGATCTGGTTGGTCGTCTCGCCGTACTCGGTCAGGTCGACGGTCCGGTCATCGCCCTCGGGTCGCAGGACCATGCTGAACGTCGCGTTGCCGGACGCCGCCAGGTGGTTGATCTCCTCGGCCTGGTTGAGGTCGACCTTGATGATGTACAGCTGGTCGGTCTTGGCCAGGATGGGGATGAACTGGTAGGTGACCTTGGTCGCCTTGTCGGCGTAGATGGGCGCGTCTGGCGGCGTCGCGGCGCCGGTGCCGCTGGCGCCCTGGCCACCGCCGGCCTGGGTCGACGCGCCCTCCGGGGCAGGGACGACGTTGACCTGTGTCGTGACGAGCACGTCGACCCGCTGGCCGACCTCGATCTGGCCGGCCACGGCACGCTCGTCGGGGACGTAGACGGCGACCGCGCGCCACTGCGGCGCGTCGGGCGAGATGGTCTCCTCGGGGCCGAGGATGCTGAAGCCACTGCCGACCGCCGTCGAGGCGAGCAGGTTCGGCGTCAGCGCCTGCTGGAAGAGGACCGGCGCGCCGGTGATGCGCCCGATGACCTCGTCGGGCGTCGTGTAGGCGGTCGTGACGCTGGGATCGTCGGGCACCGAGCGGACCGCGACGTCAGCCGCCGAGATGACCGTCCGGAGCGGCAGGTCGCGGGCGGCGACCACCACCTGGCGGGTCACGACCGCGGCGTTCCCGGCCGACTGGGCCTGGTTCACGAGGTAGAAGGCTGCGCCGCCGGCGACGAGCGCGAGGACGACACCAAGCACGATGAGCACCTTCCGGCGCTTGCTATCGTCGTGGTACTCCATCTCCATGGACGAGGACTCCTCCCTCGGCGATCGACTCCTGGCGCGCCCTGCCCGGGGCGGTCGGTGGATCGGGGTCGTGGCGCCGTGCCCGATGGGTCGGCGTGGTGTGGTGACGGGACGTTGGCGGGCATCAGCATCGCGGGCGCCGACGCCGCTGCCTATGAGCCGTTCGGGTATGGCGGGGCAGGACCAGCGGCGTATCCGACATCCACCTGCGGGGACGCGTCCGGCAGCGCTCGAGTGGTCGAACAGATGTTCTGTTCTCGTCCCCGTGGTGGTATGCTGACCCCCCGCACGAGGTCCTCCATGCCCGACTTCGAACTGGTCGCCGACTTCCAGCCGACGGGTGACCAGCCGGCCGCCATCGACCGTCTCAGCGAGGGGCTGACGAAGGGCGTCAAGCATCAGGTCCTGCTCGGCGCGACGGGCACCGGCAAGACGATGACCGCGGCCTCGACCATCGCCCGCATCCAGAAGCCGACGCTCGTGCTGGCGCATAACAAGACGCTCGCGGCGCAGCTCTACAGCGAGTTCCGGGACTTCTTCCCGAACAACGCGGTCGAATACTTCGTGAGCTACTTCGACTATTACCAGCCCGAGGCGTACCTGCCTCGGAGCGATACCTACATCGAGAAGGACTCGTCACGCAACGACGAGATCGACAAGCTGCGCCACGCCGCGACCCATGCCCTGTTCGAGCGGCGCGACGTCATCATCGTCGCCTCGGTCAGCTGCATCTATGGGCTCGGGGCACCGGTCGACTACGGCGCGACCGTCGTCCGGCTGCGCGTCGGGGGGCGCTACCGACGCGACGGGATCCTGCGACAGCTCGTCGACCTGCAGTACCAGCGCAACGACGCGGCGCTCTCGCGAGCGCGCTTCCGAGTCCGCGGTGACACGCTCGAGCTGCAGCCCGCCTACGACGACTTCATCGTCCGTGTCCAGTTCTTCGGCGACGAGGTCGAGCGCATCACCGAGCTCGACCCGCTGACGGGCGAGCTGCTGGCGACGCGCGACGAGCTCAACGTCTACCCCGCCTCGCACTACGTCACGCCGGCCGACAAGCTCAAGCAGGCCATCGTCGCCATCGAGGCCGAGATGATCGAGCGGACGGAGGGCCTCGAGGCCAAGGGCATGGCGCTCGAAGCCGCGAGGCTCCGGCAGCGCACGACCTTCGATCTCGAGATGCTGCGCGAGATCGGCTTCTGCTCGGGCATCGAGAACTACTCGCGCCATCTCGCCGGACGCGAGGCGGGCTCCCGACCCTGGACCCTGCTCGACTACTTCCCGCCTGACTGGCTGCTCATCGTCGACGAGAGCCACATGACAGTGCCCCAGGCCGTGGGCATGTACAAGAACGACCGGACGCGCAAGGAGATCCTGGTCGAGTACGGCTTCCGATTGCCCAGCGCACTCGACAATCGGCCGCTCACGTTCGAGGAGCTCGAGGACCACCTCGACCAGGTGCTCTACATGAGCGCCACGCCGGGGGCATACGAGCTGGAGCTGGCCAAGGGCCACGTCGTCCAGCAGCTCATCCGGCCGACCGGCGTCGTCGACCCGCGCATCGAGGTCCGCCCGACGGAGGGCCAGATCGACGACCTGCTCGAGCGCGTCCGCGAGCGCGTCGATCGCGGTGAGCGCGTGCTCGTGACGACGCTCACGAAGCGCATGGCGGAGGACCTGACCGACTACCTGCGCGAGCTCGGCGTCCGGGTCCAGTACGTCCACAGCGAGGTCGACACGCTCGAACGCGTCCAGATCCTGCGCGATCTGCGGCTGGGCGTCTTCGATGTGCTCGTCGGCATCAACCTGCTGCGCGAAGGCATCGACCTGCCCGAGGTCACCTTGGTCGCCATCCTCGACGCCGACAAGGAGGGCTTCCTGCGCAGCGCCTGGTCGCTCATCCAGGTCATCGGTCGTGCCGCCCGCAACGTCAATGGCGAGGTCGTCATGTACGCCGATCGCGTGACCGAGTCGATGCAGGTCGCCATCGACGAGACCGATCGCCGACGCCACATCCAGGAGACCTACAACGCCGAGCACGGCATCGAGCCGAAGACCATCGTCAAGGAGATCCGCGATATCAACGATCGGCTGCGCGTCGTTGCCGAGGATCCCGCCTCGTACCGTGCCGGCGACGGGCGGCCGCTCTCGGAGCTCAGCCGCGAGCAGGTCGAGCAGCTCGTCGGTCAGCTCGAGGCGGAGATGCGCCAGGCGGCCAAGAACCTCGAGTTCGAGCGCGCCGCCGCGCTGCGCGACGAGGCGCAGGGCATCCGCTTGCGCATCCTCGAGGACGACGCCTCCGTCACCGTGGCCAGGGCCGCGGAGACCGCCGCCCGGCAACCGCGTCGACACGGTCGTGCCGGCCGTGAGCAACGGGCCGCCGAAGCCGAGGCCGCACGCGCCGTCGTCGAGGAGGTCCGGGTGCTGCCGGCCGGCGAAGAGCCGCTCGCGCCCGACCAGGGCACGGCCGCCGACTGGCTGCCGGGCATCCGTGACGAGCACGACGATGACGGCGGCTGGCAGGCCGGCTGGCTCGACCGGCCGACCTGGGATCGGCGCGTCACGCCGAACGTCATCAAGCGGAGCGGGACGCGACCCAGACGGCGTCGATAGGGGACATCGCGTCCGTCGCCAGAAGATCGGATTCGGCTACGATCGATCCGTGCTACGCATCCTCGGCACGAGCCGCTTCCTGATCCTCCTTGCGGTCCTTGGCACGTTCGTCGCCTCCGCCACCCTCCAGATCTTCGGCCTCGTGCGTGTGGTCGTCGTCATCGCCGACCTCATCCAGGCCCGTGACGTCTCGGCGGCGGCATCGAAGAGCCTCATCGCGAACACCGTCGCCATCATCGACCTTTTCCTCATCGGCACCGTCCTGTACGTCATCTCGGCGGGGCTGTACCAGCTCTTCGTGCACCACGACGTGCCGCTGCCGGCTTGGCTCAAGATCGAGTCGCTCGACGATCTGACCGACAACCTGACCGAGGTCATCGTGGTGGCGCTGCTCGTGGCATTCCTGGGCGAGGCCATCGAGTGGACGGGCGACGTGTCCATCGTGGCGTTCGGCTTCGCCATCGCCGCGATCATCGCCGCGGTCGCCCTGCTCGTGTGGGTCGGCCGGCGGACGGCGCCCTCGAGACCGACGCCGGTCGAGGCCGAGCGGTCAGAACACCCGTTCTAAACACCGTGATTCGGCTACACTGGCGAGGTGCCTCAAGATGCCCTCGTCGTGCGCGGAGCGCGCGAACACAACCTCAAAGACATCACCGTCGAGCTGCCCCGCGACCGGCTGGTCGTGATCACCGGTCTGTCCGGTAGCGGCAAGAGCAGCCTCGCCTTCGACACCATCTACGCCGAGGGCCAGCGGCGCTACGTCGAGAGCCTCTCGGCCTACGCCCGCCAGTTCCTGGGTCAGATGGAGAAGCCAGACGTCGACCAGATCGACGGCCTGAGCCCGGCCATCTCGATCGACCAGAAGGGCGCCAGCCGCAACCCGCGCTCGACGGTCGGCACCGTGACCGAGATCTACGACCACCTGCGACTGCTCTTCGCGCGCGTCGGCCATCCCCACTGTCCGCGCTGCGGCCGCGAGATCGCGCGCCAGAGCCCGCAGCAGATCGCCGATCGCATCAGCGCCCTGCCGGACGGCGCCCGGGTGCTCGTGCTCGGTCCGCTCATCAAGGATCGCAAGACCGAGGGCGATCGCGTCTTCGAGGCCGCCCGGAAGCAGGGCTTCGTGCGCGTCCGCGTGGATGGCGAGCTGGTCGAGCTCGAGGATGCCCCGACCCTCGATCGCTACAAGCGGCACACCATCGAGGTCGTCGTCGACCGGCTCGTCGTCCGGCACGCCGATGCCGATGGCCGATCGTTCGGCCCGGACCATCCCGACCCCGACGCCGGGCGGCTCGCCGACTCGGTCGAGACGGCGCTCCGACTGGGCGAAGGCGTCGTCGTCGTCGCCCCGGCCGACCCGGGCGCCTTCGAGGAGCAGCGCTTCAGCGAGCACTACAGCTGTCCTTTCGACGACACGACTATCGAGGAGCTCGAGCCGCGCAGCTTCAGCTTCAACTCGCCGCACGGCGCCTGCCCCGACTGCACCGGCCTTGGGGTCCGCCTCGAGATCGATGCCGAGCGCGTCGTGCCCGACCGGTCGCTGTCCATCCGCGATGGTGCGCTGCTCCGACCGTGGGCGCGCATGCCCATGGCCGACAGCTGGTTCGGCAAGGTTGCCGAGGCGGTCGCCAGCGCGCATGGCTGGGACCCGACCGTGCCCATCGGCGAGCTGCCACCGGCGGCCCTCGAGCACATGCTCTACGCCGAGCGCGGTGAGCAGGTCGTCATCGGCTACCGCCACGACCGCGGTGAAAACACCTACACCGCGACGTTCGAGGGCATCATCCCCAACCTCGCCCGGCGCTACAAGGAGACCGACTCCGAGTATGTCAAAGGAGAGCTCGAGCGCTTCATGGTCGAGCGTCCCTGCCCGTCCTGTGCCGGACGACGGCTGCGCCCGGAGGTGCTCGCCGTGACGGTCGACGACCGGACGATCTCGGACGTCGCCGCACTATCGGTCGACCGTGCGCTCGCCTGGGCAGAGGCGTTGCCGGGCAGCCTCAACGTGCGCGAGCGAGCCATCGCCCGGCTGGTGCTCAAGGAGATCGTCGCCCGGCTGGGCTTCCTCGTCGACGTCGGTCTCGATTACCTGACCATCGACCGCACGAGCTCGACGCTCTCGGGCGGCGAGGCGCAGCGTATCCGCCTGGCGACCCAGATCGGCTCCAGCCTCATGGGCGTCCTGTACATCCTCGACGAGCCGTCGATCGGGCTCCACCAGCGCGACAACGCCAAGCTCATCGCGACGCTCACGCGCCTGCGCGATCTGGGCAACACGCTGCTCGTGGTCGAGCATGACGAGGAGACCATCCGGACGGCCGACTGGGTGCTCGATATCGGGCCCGGCGCCGGCGAGCACGGCGGCGAGGTCGTCGCGTCCGGTCCGCTCGAGGTCGTGCTGGCCGAGCCGCGCTCGATCACCGGCGCCTATCTGCGCGGCGACCGCCGGGTGCCCGTGCCCGAGCAGCGCCGGACCGGCAGCGGTCGCGGCCTGCTCGTGCGCAACGCCCAGGCCCACAACCTCAAGGGCATCGACGTGCGCTTCCCGCTGGGCACGTTCACGGCCGTGACGGGCGTCTCCGGCAGTGGCAAGAGCACGCTCGTCGAGGAGATCCTCTATCGCGCCCTGGCCCGGCACCTCAACGGCGCGTCGGACGAGCCCGGCGCACACGACGGCATCGATGGATTGGACGCCATCGACAAGGTCATCGAGATCGATCAGAGCCCCATCGGCCGCACGCCACGCTCGAACCCAGCCACTTACACCGGCCTCTTCGGGCCTATCCGCGAGCTGTTCGCCGCGACTCCCGAGGCCCGCGTCCGCGGCTACAAGCCGGGGCGATTCAGCTTCAACGTCAAGGGCGGCCGGTGCGAGGACTGCAAGGGCGACGGGATCATCAAGATCGAGATGCAGTTCCTGCCCGACGTCTACGTCCCCTGCGAGGTCTGTCACGGCAAGCGCTACAACCGGGAGGCGCTCGAGATCCACTACCGGGGCCGGTCCATCGCCGACGTCCTGGAGATGACGGTGGCCGAGGCGCTCGAGGTCTTCGCGCCCGTGCCGACCATCCGCAACAAGCTCCAGACGCTCTACGACGTGGGGCTCGGCTACATCCACCTCGGTCAGCCGGCGACGACCCTCTCGGGCGGCGAGGCGCAGCGCGTCAAGCTCTCGACCGAGCTCTCGCGCCGGGCGACCGGACGGACCCTCTATCTGCTCGACGAGCCCACGACCGGCCTCCACTTCGCCGACGTCGAGAAGCTCCTCCAGGTCCTCCATCGCCTCGTCGACCAGGGCAACTCGGTCGTCGTCATCGAGCACAACCTCGACGTCATCAAGACCGCCGACTGGATCATCGACCTGGGACCTGCCGGCGGGGCGAGAGGCGGCGAGGTGATCGCCCTGGGCACGCCGGAGCAGGTCGCCGCGACCGACCGATCGGCGACCGGCGAGTACCTCGCTCGGGTGCTGCGCGGCGAGCCGCTCGTGCCGCTCAGCGACGTGACGTTCGCCGAGGCGGCGGGACGCGGCAACGGCCGACAAACCGGTGCCGGAGCGCGCCAGGCGGCGCCGCCCCGACCCAAGCGTGCCCGGGCCATCGCCCGGGCCTGAGGAGACGACCGGCTACCATTCGCCGATGCCCGAGATCGACTACGCCTTCCTGGCCGATGCCGCCGAGGCACAGCCCGGCCGCAAGTTCGCGGTCCTGGGCGGTGGTGTGAGTCGACTCGGAGGGTCCAGCTTCCCGCTCCGCCACCCACATCTCGCGCTCGTCGTGGGGCTGCGCGTCGCGGCGACCGAGCTGGACACCGATCACCAGGTCCGTTTCGTGCTGCTGCGGCCCGACGGGCGCGAGCTGACGTCGGGCGCGGCCGGCATCCGCGCCAACGGACCGGGTGACGGACGCGATTCGGTGCTCACCTTCAGCATCGACCTCTGGAACCTCGACTTCGAGGCGGCCGGCGAGCACAGCGTTCGATTGCTCGTCGACGGTCAGGAACGCAAGCGCCTCGACCTCGTCGTCGAGACGCGCGAGACGGCCGCGAGCGGCGTCCACGTGCCACCCTTCCCGCCCCCTGCCGGGCAGGCCTGAGATGGAACAGCTCGGCCAGCTGCTCGACCTCATCCTTCACCCGCGCAACCTCATCGAGCCCTTCGGGCCGTTGGCCTACGTCATCCTGTTCGCGATCCTGTTCGCCGAGACCGGTCTCTTCGCGGGCTTCTTCCTGCCCGGCGACAGCCTGCTCCTGGTGGCCGGCGTGCTCGCGGCTCAGGGCACGCAGGCCTACACGCTCGACCTGATGGTCGTCATCGTCGTCTGCGTGACGGCCGCCATCCTGGGCAACCTGGTGGGCTTCTGGTTCGGGCGCAAGGTCGGCCGCCCACTCTTCGAGCGACCCGACTCCCGCTTCTTCAAGCGCAGCCACCTCGAAGCCGCCGACGCGTTCTATCAGAAGCACGGCGCCATCACCATCATCGCCGCCAGGTTCATGCCCTTCGTCCGCACCTTCGCGCCGATCGTCGCCGGGGTGAGTGACATGGAGCGTCGGAAGTTCGTGCTCTACACCGTCATCGGCGCGTTCCTTTGGGGCGCCGGCCTGCCGATCGCCGGCTACATCGCCGGCGAGGCGGTGGGACCCAAGCTCGACACGTACCTGCTGCCCATCATCGTCGGCATCGTGGCCCTCTCCATCCTGCCCCCGGCCATCGGCGCCTGGCGGGCGCGGCGGCGGGGCGGCAGCGATGGCGAAGCGGTCGCCGAGCCCAGCCCGTCGGAGCCGCTGGCCTAGGACTCGACGACCGGATCGAGCATGTCGAGCAGGGCCGCGATGCGGCGGCTGCGCTCGACGTCGTCGATCGATCCTGCTCCGCCGCTGCGGCACGCGTGGACGTCGTCGCGAACGAGCTCGAGCAGCTCGATCGACTCACTGCTCCGGAAGCGATCCAGCCGTCCCAGTCGCGTCTCGATGCGCGCGTCAGCCTCCTCGTCGAGCTCCGGCAGCCGTGCAGCGTCGCGCAGCAGGTCGACCGCCAGCCGCAGATCGCCCGGATGCCAGCGATGCGCACGCGCTCGTGGTCGCCCGAGCGACAAGGATGGGCGCGACGCCGGCCGGACGCGATCGCGCTGAGGGGACCGACCGACCCGGCCGGGCTCGACCCCGACAGCGACGAGCGCCGATGCCTCGACCGGCGCGAGCTGCCGGATGGTGCCGCCGGCGCGCCTGGCCATCGGCGCCCGGGGCACGTGACGGACGGCGGCGACGGGGCGCGTCCGACGACGCGTGGGGCGCTCGGCGCCGATGGCGATGGCGACCCGCTCAGGCACGACCGTGACCACGGCCGCCGGGACGGTCGCCAGCCAGGCCAGCCCGACCGGCAGCGGCAGGAGCAGGGCGGCCAGCCAGGCCAGGCCGGCGAGGACGTAGCAGCCCACGATGAGCCACCAGACGCGCGGCGAAGCGCCACGCGTCCGCAGGTCGCGTCGCGTCCAGGCAAGCAGGCCGACGACGAGCGCGACGGCGAGCAGGATGGCTGCGGTCGAGAGTCCCACCAGGCGCCTCCGGTGGCGTACGGTACTCCCTGCGTCACGCGCGTCGAGACCAGGCGCGGTCGAGCTCGGATGGGCTGAACGCCTCCGTGACGAAGGTCGACGGCGCCCCAGGGTCGTAGAGCAGGACGAGCTGGCGGCGAGCGCGCGTCCACGCGACGTAGGCCAACCGGCGCTCCTCCTCGAGCGCGCGCCACGGGACCTCGGCCTCGGCCAGCGTGCGGGCGCTCGGGAAGACGCCTTCGTCGAGCCCGATGGACGCCACGACATCGAACTCGAGGCCCTTGGTGCCGTGCGCGGTGGCGAGCACCAGTCGAGCGTCCGGGCGCTGGAGCGACGCTCGGGCGGAGATCGCCTCCGTGATGTCGTTCGTGAGGGCGGCGTCCGACCTCCCGACGGCCCACCGGCCGCGGTGCCGCCCGCCACCATCGGTCGCCGCCGAGTCGAGCGCTTCGAGGCCATCCGACTCGGTCCGGAACGGCAGGTCGAGCTCGAGAGCGACCGCGGCGAACGGCGCCAGTTCGCGGTTCGTCCGCGCCAGCACGGCGTGCGTGCCACCGTCGGGCCGACGGAGCGCCGGCGCCCAGTCGGCGAGCAGCGATCGTACCCGCGCCACGTCGTCGCGAGCGTCGGGTCGCAGCTCGAGGACGCCAGACGCGTCGGGCATGGCCAGGATCCGCTTTGCGAAGCGCTCCCGGTTGCGCGCGATGAGGCGCGCCGAGCGCTCGACGACGACGGCCGGACAGCGCCGGTTGGTCACGAGGTCCACGCGGCGGAGGCCCGGCAGGCGAGCGGCCAGGTCGAGGATCCTGCGCACGTCGGCCAGCCGCCATGCATAGATGGTCTGATCGTCGTCGCCGACGAGGAAGACGTCGTTGGCAGGCTCGGCGAGCAGGAGGGCCAGCCGGAGCTGCGAGCGGTCGAGGTCCTGAGCCTCGTCGACGACCAGGGTCCGGCTGCGCCGCCGCCAACGGTCGAGCAGGTGCTGGTCGGACTCGAGGGCCCGGAGTGCTTGGGCGACCAGGTCGTCGAAGTCGATGCCGCCCCGGCGCTCGAGCTCGGCCTCGTAGGCGACGTACGCCTCGAGCAATGACCGCGCCGGATCGTCAGGCGCGGCGGCCGCGACGGCCGTGCTGGCCGCGACGCGGTCGAGCGCGGCATCGAGCTTGAAGCGCGAGAAGGCGTCGTCCAGCCGCCGCTCGTGGGCGCGATCGACGACTCCGCCGAGCAGATCGGCGATGACCTCGCCACGATCGAGCAGCGGTTCGACGCGCCGACCGGCATCGCGCAGGATCTCGAGCCCCAGGGCATGGAAGGTCCGGACGCGGACGGCGCCTTCCGGCAGGCCGAGCGGCTCGAGTGCCCCGTCGAGCCTGTCGCGCAGCTCTTCGGCCGCGCGGCGGTTGAATGTCAGGGCGCAGACCGCCCCTGACGCCGCGGCATCGCAGTCCAACCGCCAGGCGATCCGAGCGACCAGCGTCGTCGTCTTGCCTGACCCGGCGGGCGCGACGCAGAGGACAGGACCCGGTGGCGCCGTCGCGGCCGCGAGCTGATCGGGCGACAGGCGCGCCAGGCGCGCCTCGACCGCGGGATGCATGCCCAACAGGCTGGTCCGGCCTGCTGCACGGGCCGTGCACCCCGGCTGCACCGGCTCTCGCCGTGTCGGTCCCGGCGGCTCGCCGGCGCATGGCCGACAATCGGACCATGACCCCCGAGCTGGCCGCGACCCTGGCCGAGCTGCCCGACAAGCCGGGCGTCTACCTCATGCGCGACGCGCGGCGGTCCGTGCTCTATGTCGGCAAAGCCCAGAGCCTGCGAAGCCGGGTGCGCTCGTACTGGCAGAAGCGCGGCGCGGCCGAGGTGCCGCTGCGCATCGAGTCGGCCCTCGATCGCGTGGTCGATGTCGAGGTCACGCTGACCGACACCGTGAGCGAGGCGCTGTTGCTCGAGGCGAACCTTATCAAGCGCTATCAGCCCCGCTTCAACGTGCGCCTCAAGGACGACAAGAGCTACCCCTTCATCAAGGTCACCTTGACCGACGACTTCCCGCGTATCGAACGGACCCGCAAGCTGCCCCGCGACGGCAGCCGCTACTTCGGCCCGTACGCCTCGGCGAGCAGCGTCGACGAGGCCATGAACCTCATCCGCCGGCTGTTCCCGTTCCGGACCTGCAGCATCGACATCCACGACGGCGAGCGGGCGCTCCAACGACCATGCCTGCTCTATCACATCAAGCGCTGTCAGGGCCCCTGCATCGAGGCCGTCTCGAAGGCCGACTACGGGCGCGACATCGAGCAGGTCATGCTCTTCCTCGAAGGACGCCAGTCGGCCGTCGCCAAGGCGCTGCGCGCCGAGATGGAGGCCGCTTCGGCCAAGCTCGACTTCGAGCAGGCGGCGGCCCTGCGGGACAAGGTCCGCGCCATCGAGCGGACCATGGAGAGCCAGAAGATGGCCGCCGACGCGACGACGGAGGCGGACGTGCTGGGCTTCGCTCGCTCGGGTGCCGAGGCCGCCGTCCAGCTCTTCGCCGTGCGCGACGGCAAGATCGTGGCCAGGGACGTGTTCGTGCTCGAGAACGTCGCCCAGGCGACCGACGAAGAGGCGATGGCCGCCTTCGTCAAGCAGTATTACGCCGAGGCGGGCTCGGTCCCCATCCGCATCCACGTGCCCGTCGTTCCCAGCGATGCGGATGACCTGCTGGAGCTGCTCGTCGCCCGCCGCCGGCGTCGTGTGACCTTCCACGTGCCGCGACGCGGTCGCCAGCGCGAGCTGCTCGAGCTCGCCTCGAGGAATGCCGCCGAGGTCCTCGCTCGCGAGCAGGCGCGCTGGCTGGCCGACGAGGGCAAGACCCTCGAGGCGCTCGAGGAGTTGGCCGCGGCGCTCGAGCTGGACGTCGTGCCGACGCGCATCGAGTGCTACGACATCAGCACCATCCAGGGCGCCAGCACGGTCGGCAGCATGGTCGTCTTCGAGCATGGCCGACCGCGGACCGGGGAGTACCGCCGCTTCCGGGTCCGGACGGTCGAGGGCCCCAACGACGTCGCCAGCCACCAGGAGGTCCTGCGCCGGCGTTTCGCGCACGCGCTCAGCGCGGGGGAGGGGACTGCCGAGGAGCTGCGCTGGCGGCTGCCGGATCTGGTCATCATCGACGGCGGTCGCGGACAGGTGAGCGCCGCGCGGAGCGTGCTCGACGAGCTCGGTCTCCACGACCTGCCCTTGGCCGGTCTCGCCAAGGAGCGCGAGGAGCTCTTCCTGCCCGACCGCGCCGAGCCCATCGTGCTGCCGGCCAACAGCGGCGCGCTCTACCTCGTCCAGCGTCTGCGCGACGAGGCGCACCGGTTCGCCATCACGTACCACCGGCAGTTGCGCGCCAAGGCGCAGGTCCGGAGCGTGCTCGACGAGCTGCCCGGCGTCGGCCCGGCCCGCAAACGAGCCCTCCTGCGGGTCTTCGGTTCGGCGCGCAAGATCCGTGAGGCGACGGTCGAGCAGGTCGCCGCCGTGCCCGGCATCGGCAGCGCCCTGGCGACGCGCATCAAGGCCGGCCTCGAGACATAGGGTCGGTCGCGGCGGCGGCCTCGACCGCCAACGACCGCGCGTCGATGGCCGTGCGGCGACGGTCCGGGGCGTCTGCGGCGAGGGCAGGGGTTGGCTGATATAGTCCCCGCCGATGCGTCGCCTCGTTCCCTTCCTCATCGTGGCCGTCGGTCTGCTCGCGCTCGCCGTCGACCTCGTGCCGACCTTTCCGCGCCCGTTCGGTGGCGCTCCGCAGTACGCCGAGACGCGCCTCGGGCTCGACCTTCAGGGCGGTCTCCAGGGTGAGTACCAGGCCATCACCGAGGACGGCAGCGCGCCGACGACCGAGCAGATGGAGACCATCCGCGGCATCATCGAGAGCCGCGTCAATGCGACCGGCGTCGCCGAACCCATCGTCCAGACCGTGGGCTCGGATCGTGTCGTCGTCGACCTCCCCGGCGCCAGCGAGCAGCAGGAGATCCGGCAGCTCATCGGGGCCACCGGACGGCTTGACTTCGTGCCCCTCCCGCCCGAGGTCTACGGCACCGGAACGAGTCCCGGCACGCAGCCGGTGCCCGGACCCGGTGAGGCCATCGACCCGACGCTCGCGCCGCTCTTCGGCGGCGAGCAGATCGATCCGAGTGGTGTGGCGCCGGGCGTCGACCCGAACACCGGTGAGCGCGTCGTCCAATTCAAGCTTCGGTCCGACGGCGCTCAGCTGTTCCGCGACTATTCGACCGAGCACGTCGACGAGTTCTTCGCCATCGTGCTCGACGGCAAGGTCGTCTCGGCTCCGGTCATCCAGCAGCCCATCACCGACGGCAACGGCCAGATCAGCGGCAGCTTCACGACCTCGGAGCAGCAGAACCTGGTCACGACGCTCAAATACGGCGCCCTGCCGCTCGCTCTCCGCGAGCTGAGCTTCAACTCCATCAGCGCGACCCTCGGCGCCGAGTTCCTGCAGGCGAGCATCCTGGCCGGCATCATCGGCATCGGCCTCGTCTTCCTGTTCATGCTCATCCACTACCGCCTGCCGGGCGCCGTGGCCTGCCTTGCGCTCATCTACTACGCCATCGTCGTGCTCGCCATCTTCCGGCTCATCCCGGTCACGCTGACCCTGGCCGGCTTGGCTGGCTTCATCCTCTCGGTCGGCATGGCCGTCGATGCCAACATCCTCATCTTCGAGCGGACCAAGGAGGAGCTGCGCAGCGGCAAGGCCATCAACTCGGCGGTCGAGGCCGGCTTCAATCGAGCCTGGAACTCGATCCTCGATTCGAACGTGTCGAGCTGCATCACGGCCGCCATCCTGTTCTTCTTCGGCAGCGCCGCGATCCGCGGCTTCGCGCTCGTGCTCGTCGTCGGCGTGCTCGTCTCGATGTTCACGGCCATCACCGTCAGCCGGACCATCCTGCGCTGGGTCGTTCGTCAGCCGTGGGCGCGCCGCGCGAGCCTCTACGGCGTCGGCGAGGACGAGTTCGTGACGGTCGGGCCGCGCGGCCGGACGCGCGAGGCCGGTGCCCGTGTTTGATCTCATCGGGCGGCGGCGCTGGTTCTTCCTGTTCAGCGCCATCATCACCATCCCCGGTGTCATCTTCATCCTCCTGACGCCCATCACCGGCGGCCGCATCGGTCTCAACTTCTCGATCGACTACACCGGTGGCACGATCTGGGAGGTCCATTTCGCCGGCCAGACCCCGGACCCGGCGGCCGTTCGCCAGGTCCTCGTCGACGCCGGCGTCGAAGGTCCGCAGGTCGCCATCACCGATGGGCCACGCGGCCAGTACGTGCTCATGCGCATGCCGCCCATCGGGCTCATCGAGGCGGCGCCACCGAGCGTCGCGCCTTCCGTGGCACCCAGCTCGTCGGCGGGGGCATCGGCGTCACCGGGCGCCTCCCCGTCAGCAGGCGCATCGGCGGAGCCCTCGCCGTCGCCAACGCCGGGGGCCGTGACGGGCATCGCGCTGCCGACCGAAGGACATCCCGGTGAGATCACCGCCGCGCTGGAAGCGGCCTTCGGACCCATCGATGACGTGAGTCAGGCGACCGTGGTCGGGCCGATCGTCTCCCGTGACCTCATCAATCAGGCACTCATCCTCATCCTGGCCGGGTCGCTCGGCATCGTGGCCTGGATCACGCTCCGCTTCCAGGACGTGCGCATGGGCGTGACCGCGCTGGCGTCGCTGCTCCACGACGTGCTCGTGGTCGTCGGCGCCTTCGCCATCCTGGGCACCTTCTTCCGCGTCCAGATCGACGCGCTCTTCGTGACCGCCATGCTGACCGTCATCGGCTTCAGCGTGCATGACACGATCGTCGTCTTCGACCGCGTCCGCGAGAACCGCTACCGCCATGCCGGTGAGCCGTTCTCGGCCATCGTCAATCACTCGCTGCTCCAGACCCTGGGCCGCTCGATCAACACCTCGATGACCGTCGTCATCACGCTCACCGCGCTGCTCCTCTTCGGTGGCGAGGCGACGCGCTGGTTCGTGCTCGCGCTGCTCATCGGCATCGTCTCGGGCACGTACTCCTCGATCTTCAACGCCAGCCCGCTGCTCGTCGTCTGGCACGAGCGCGACGACCGGCGCCGACAGGCCCAGCTGACGGCCGCGCGCGCGGCCCGATAAGTGGAGGTGGAGCCCGTCGTGGCACCCTCCACTCGATGACCGACCTTCGACCGACCCACCACTGGCGCAGGCCGGCGTTCGTGGCCAGCGCGGACATGCGAGCGACCGCCGAGGCGCGTGGCATCGGCCCTCGAGCGCTCGAGGTGCTCGTCGCCCGTGGCCATCGGTCGGATGCCGACCTGGTCGCCTACTTCGACGAGCCGGTCGCAGGGCTCCACGATGCCTGGCTGCTGCCGGATGCCGAGCGGCTGGCCGACCGGGTGCGACGCGCCGTCGCGCGGGGCGAGCGCGTGCTCGTGTTCGGGGACTTCGATGCCGACGGCCTGACCGGCTCGACCATCCTGGCGCTCACCCTTCGACGCCTAGGCCTTGACGCCACCGTGCACGTGCCCGATCGGATGGCCGAGGGTCACGGCCTGTCGCGCCTGGCCGTCGAACGGGCACGCGCCGAGGGCCGAAGCCTCATCGTGACCGTCGACACGGGCACGACCAGCATCGCCGAGGTCGCGCTCGCTGCAGCGCTCGGCATCGACGTCCTCGTGACCGACCACCATCACGTTCCGGACGTGCTGCCGGATGCGGTCGCCATCGTCAACCCCCACCGGCCGGGCAGCCGCTATCCCGACCCGCGCCTGGCGGGCACGGGCGTCGCCTTCAAGGTCGCGCAGCTGTTGCTGGGCGAGCTGGCCGATGGACCTGCCGCGGCCCTCGACCTGGCCGACTTGGCGGTCATCGGGACGGTCGCCGACATGGCGCCCATCGTGGGCGAGAACCGGGCCATCGCCCGGCTCGGCCTAGCGCGACTGAGCACCTCGCCGCGGCCAGGCATCGCCGCCCTGATGGCCGAGGCCGGCCTCGCGCCGGATGCCGTGACGCTCGACGCCATCGGCTACACCCTCGCACCGCGCCTCAACGCCGGCGGCCGGATGGGCGACCCCACGACCGCGTCGGCGCTCCTGCTGGCCGAGTCGACCGCCGAGGCGGGACCGCTGGCGGCCAGCCTCGAGGCGGCCAACCGCGAGCGTCGGGCGGTCACGGCCGAGGTGCTCGACGCAGCCGTGGCCGCAGCCTCGGACGTGTCGAGGTCAGGGGAGGAGCCGGCCATCGTCGTCGTCGGTGACTGGCCGGTCGGCATCATCGGGCTCGTCGCCGGGCGTCTTGCCGAGCGCTCCGGGGTCCCCGCCATCGTCGTGTCTCGGAGCGTCGATCCGTGGCGAGCGTCCGCACGCGGCAGCGGCGGCATCGACCTGGCCGCCGCCTTCGATGCCTGTGCCGCGTTGCTCGAGCGACACGGTGGTCACCCCCAGGCGGCCGGTTGCGAGCTCAAGACCGGCGCCTACGACTCGTTTCGCGCGCACATCCTCGACCTCGCCGCCGCCGCGCCGGCGCCGTCCGGTCCCGAGTATCTGCTCGACCTCGTCGTCCCGGCGCTCGACGTCGACTATCGGCTGCACCGCGAGCTCGCCATCCTCGATCCGCTCGGGCCGGGCGACCCGCGGCCGCTCATCGGTTTCAGCGGCCTGACCGTCGGACGTGCCAGGCTCGCCAGCGGCGGGCACGCCCAGCTGACCTTGCGCAAGGGCAGGGAGGTGCTCGACGGCATCGCCTTCGACCGGGCCGATCTGGCCGACATCGCGCCCGAGACGGTCGTCGACGTCGTCGGCCACCTGGCGAGCCGGTCGTTCGGGGGCTACGAGTCGCTCCAGATCGAGGTCCTCGACGCGGCCCCGACCGGATCCCGGCTGGCGGCGCCAGCGGCTGTGGTCGCAGCCGGATGAGCCGAGCGGGCACGCCGGAGCCCGGCCGCCGGCCGTCGATCGCCGACCATGCCGCTGTCCCGAGCGTGCTGGCACTCGGCGGCCTGCTGCTCATCGCGGGCATCAGCCTCGTGCTGCTCTTCGGCGGCGGCCTGCCAGGCGGCTCCGGCGGCAGCGGCCGAGGCAACGGGCAGGGCAACACGCTGCGGACGCCGAACCCGAGCGTCATCTTCACGCCCGAGCCGTCGGTCGACGCGCCGCCGCCGTTCGTCGGCACCATCCTCTTCGCCCAGGACGGCAACATCTGGTCGATGAGCGACAGGGATGTTCGGCAGCTGACCGACGGCGGCAGCGACGCGATGCCGGCCTGGCGGCCGGACGGCAGCGGCATCGTGCTCGTCGAGACCAAGGAGCGACGGACGCGCATCCCGTACGGGGGCGAGATGAGCGAGTACGTGCTGGATTACCCCGTCATCGTCAGCACCGCCGCCGACGGCACCGGCCGCGAGGTCATCAAGAGCGGGCTCTACAAGCTCGATGGCGGGGCCGATCGCTACTACTTCAGCTGGCTGTTGCAGCCCGACATCAGCCCCGATGGCGCGACGATCGCCATGGTCAGCGACGCACCCGACCCCTTCGACCTCGATGTCGGTCTCAGCCTCATGCCCGTCGGGGGTGGCCGAGTGAACAATCTCGGCCTGCGCCAGGCACCGGGGCTGGGCCACAACGACCCTGCCTGGAGTCCTGACGGCAAGCGCATCGCGTTCACCTACAACGCCCGCGACGGTGCCGTCGGTGCACCGCGCATCGCCGTCTACACGGTCGCCAACAAGAAGGTCCGCTTCGTGACCGGTGACGGCCTGGCCCAGCCGTCGTGGTCGCCCGACGGCACGTTCCTGGCGGCGGTCAGGACAGATGGCGACGGCCGCGACGTGGTCATCGTCCGCGCCAGCGACGGGACCGTGGTCGAGCGGCTGACGACCGACGGCCGCAGCTTCGCGCCGACGTGGAGCCCCGATGGATCGGGCATCGCCTATCTCAACCTGACGTCCGACGGCGCGGACCTGCGGCTCATCCATCTCGGCGCGCCGACGGCGGCGGACGGGGTCCCGACCATCGTCGACGACATCGCGTTGACGACCGACACGCGCCTCGATCCGGAGTCCCGTCCGGCCTGGTTCATCCCTCCCGAGCTCATGCCCACGCCGGCCAGCCCGTCGCCGGACGCGTCGGCGTCTGCCAGCGCATCGCCGGCGCCGTGACCTTGGCTGCTCACTGACTCGATGGGTGGCTATCTCGAGCTGCTGAGCGCTCGGACGCGAGCCGTGGGCTCGGTCCTCTGCCTGGGCGTCGATCCCGACCCGGCGACCATCCCAGGGTCCTTCGGCAGCGGCCTTGCCGGCCTCGAGCGGTTCACGGCACTGCTCGTCGAGGCCGCCCTGCCGTACGCAGCGGCGGTCAAGCCCAACGTCGCGTTCTTCGAGGCCTTCGGATCCGCCGGCCTGGCCTCGCTCGAGCGACTGCTCGGGCGCCTGCCTGGCGACGTGCCGATCGTGGCCGATGTCAAGCGTGGGGACATCGGCACGACCGCGGCCCGCCACGCGGCGGCCATCTTCGACGGCCTGGGCGCCCATGCGTTGACGGCCAGCCCATACCTGGGCGCGGAGGCCATCACGCCGCTGCTCGAACGCGAGGATCGCTTCGTGTACGTCCTGTGTCGCACGAGCAACCCTGGCGCAGGGGAGCTGCAGAACCTCGTGGTCGCGGCGGATCCCGACGGCAGGCGACCGAGCGAGCCGCTCTATGAGCGCGTCGCCGCCCTCGCCGCGGGCTGGCAGGCGCGCCACGGGACGGTCGGCCTCGTCGTCGGCGCCACGGCACCGGCAGAGCTGCGCGCCGTGCGAGCCATCGCGCCGACGCTGCCGTTCCTGGTGCCCGGCATCGGCTGGCAGGGGGGCGATCTGGCTGCCGCCATGGCCGATGGGCCGGTGCGGGACGGGCCGATCGCCACCACGCCCGGCGGCGGACTGCTGCTCAACGTGTCACGCGGCATCGCCGGCGCTGCGACCGGAGCCGGCGAGCCGGGTGAGGCCATGGCGGCGGCCGCGCTCGAGTGGGCACGCCGAACCTCGGTGCTACCATGACCGGCGGTCGCTCGGCGCCGTCGCCGAGCTGGTCCTGACTGGAGTCGAAGCGAACGATGCCCTTCAACATCGGGCCCGGTGAGCTGCTGCTCATCCTCGCCATCGCGCTGCTCGTCATCGGCCCGGGGCGCCTGCCCGAGGTGGGGGCGTCGCTCGGCCGATCGCTGCGAGAGTTCCGCAAGGCATCGACCGAGATGCAGGATGCCGTGACGTCGGCGACCTC
>DATBSD010000170.1:0-4548 GCA_036559965.1 Candidatus Limnocylindrales bacterium | reverse complement strand
ACGCGGACCTGGAAGAACTCGTCGAGGTTGCTCGAGAAGATGGACAGGAAGCGGACCCGCTCGAGCAGCGGGTTGCGGTCGTCGGTCGCCTCGTGCAGCACGCGGGCGTTGAAGTCGAGCCAGGACAGCTCGCGGTTGATGTACGGGACGACCGGCGACGCGCTCGGGCGCGCCCGACGGCGAGTCGCGGGTGGGCGAACGGCAGTCATCGCGTGACGGTGTCATGCCTCGTGGGCGGAGCGGTCGCGACCATCGTACCGTGCCAGGCGCTCCGTCCGTCCATGGCCCGACCGTCGGCGGCGCTGGTACGAAGCGCGGTCTTGCGGCGAGCGACCTCAGGCGCGCGGGCGACCAGCTGCCCGTCGGGCCTCGTCCTCTGGGCAAGGGCAGTCGTCGCGCAACCGCTCGAAGGCGTAGAAGCCCGTGTGGTGACCATCGCCCCACGTCGGGCAGATGGCGTACTGGCCGACGAGCTGGATGTCGACCAGGCGTGTCTGCTCGTCGGTCAGCGTCGGCGCGGAGTCGAGCCAGCCGGGCACGCCGGCTTCGCCGCGGCAGTAGGCGCATGGGCACAGCCAGCGCAGGGTGACCGCGTCGTAGATCGACTGGTGACCGTCCGCCCAGTCGATCTCCATCCGCCCGGCGGCACGATCGGCGTGGATGCGCAGCGGCGCGAGGTACTCGCCGCCGGTCACGTAGGAGCTCATGGCGTGATGCTAGGCCGCGGTGGCCGATCGCGCTGGCTCGCGGGTCAGCGGCCGTCCTCGACGAGGGCGAGCGTCCTGAGCAGCGCGATGTCCGTCCGTCCGTCCGGCTGACCTCCGGCGGTGGTGCCCTCGGCCGGCGGTCGGCGGCCCAGGTCGGCGACGCGGACGAGCGTCCAGAGCCGGCTTCGGACGCCCGACAGGTAGGGCGAATCGGCTCGCTTGAGGATGATGCCGAGCAAGCCACGCAGCACCACCGCCTCGGCCACGCCCTGGCTGCCGACGGCCGGCTGGAGCACGACCAGCCCCAGCCCGGCGACGCCCAGCCCCGCGAGCCGCTCGCGACGTTGGTCAAGGCTCGTGGCGAGCAGCGACCGACCGGCCGTCCAGGGCAGGTCGCTGATGACGAGCGTCGCCGGGCCGATGGCGCCGTGGCCGCGGCGGATGGCGCCGGCGAGCACCCGGCTCCTGGCGCCGGGCACGACGATCTCGCCATCCAGCACGGTGCTCGCCAGATCGAGCGCGGCGAGTCCGGCTGCGATGTCCGGGAAGCGCCGCGCGACGTCGTGGTCATCGGTCAGCAGGCCGACGGATCGTCCGTCCAGCCTGGCCATGACTCGCAGGCCACCCCACGTCGGGTCGGCCAGCCGATCCGCCCCGATCGGCAGGTGGTCGCTCGGGCGCGCGAGCATCGGCCGCAGGTCGGTCGGCGGGGCCGGCAGTCGGGCGTCGAGCTCCAGCGTGGGCCGATCGTCTCCAGGCATGCAACGCAGGATACGGTGGCTAGACTTGGCAGCCTGCCTGCTCCCGGCCGCCGTCGACATGAGGTGCTCCATGCCCCGCGCCCCGCGCCCGGACGACTTGTTCGATCTACGGGTCCCGACACAGGTCCGGATCTCGCCCGACGGGTCGCGCATCGCCTTCACGGTCAGATCCGTGGCTCCCAAGCGCGACGGCTATCGCCACGCGCTCTGGATCGTGCCCGCCGATGGCTCGGCGCCGGCGCGGCCACTGACGCTCGGTCGGCGCAGCGACACCGCGCCGCGCTGGAGCCCCGATGGCCGGACGCTCGCTTTCGTGAGCGATCGGGCGGCCGTCTTCCAGGCGGCCGGCGCCTCCGACCTGCCCGGTCCGGCCGAGGCGCCCAAGGAGGGCGCCAGCCAGGTCTGGCTGCTGCCGATGGACGGCGGCGAGGCACGACAGCTGACGAGGTTGCCGCGTGATGTGACCGACCTGAGCTGGAGCCCCGACGGCGGTGCGCTGTGCGTCGTCAGCCCGGCGCTCGATCTCCGCTCGCTGCCGCAGCCCGCGCCCGACGGCATGCCCAGCTCCGACATCCGCCAGATCGATCGGCTCTTCTATATGCACAACGACGCGGGCTTCACCTACGACCGGCGTGGCAAGCTGTGGTACGTCGACGCGGTCTCGGGGGCCGCCAGGCGGCTGACGAGCGGCGACGCGGCCGACGGTTCGCCGCGCTGGAGCCCTGACGGCGCGTCGATCGCGTTCACGTCGTCCCGCAACCGCGACGCCGACCTGACCTGGCAGGAGGACGTCTACGTCGTGCCCTCCGTCGGTGGGCGCATCCGGCGCGTCACGGCCGGCCGCGGCGAGCAGGCATTCGGCAGCCCGGCCTGGAGCCCGGACGGTTCGTCGCTGGCGGTCATCGGCCACCGCTTCCCGGCGCTGGCCGGGTCGCGCGGCGATGTCTGGCGCTTCCGCGCCGAGGGCGTCGACCGCGGCGAGAACCTGACCGCGGCCGCCGATCTGTTCGCCGACGGTCACATGAACTCGGACCTCCTCGATCCCGGCGGCAGCCCCGCCCACTGGAGCGGCGACGGTCGCTGGATCACGTTTGCGGCACCGATCGACGGTCGCTACGAGCTCTGGCGGGTGGAGGTCGCGAGCAGACGGATCGAGCGTCTGACCGAGGACCGGCACTTCCTCTATGGCGCCGACCAGGCCGACGTGCGCGGCCGTGCGCGCGTGGCCGCCGCCGAGCTGACGCCGACGCGGTCCGCCGACATCGTCGTTCACGACCTGCCGTCGGGCCGCCTCAAGGACGGCGCTCGGGTACCGTCGCGTCGGCTGACCGACCTGATGGCCGACCCATGGGGCGACGTCGCGCTCGTCGAGCCCCTCGAGCGCTGGCACGAGGTCGACGGCCGAAGGATCCAGGGGTGGTTCTATCCGGCCGCCGGGACCGCCACGGGCTCGCCGCCGCCGTGCGTGCTCGAGATCCACGGAGGGCCGGGCACGCTCTATGGCTGGTCGCTGATGTGGGAGTGGCAGTGCCTCGTGGCCCAGGGCATCAGCGTCTACGCCTCCAACCCCCGTGGCTCACAGGGCTACGGCCAGGATTTCTGCGCTGCCAACTTCGGCGATTGGGGCACCGGACCGATGGCCGACGTGATAGGTGGCATCGACGCTCTGGTGGCCGACGGCCTCGCGGATCCCGAGCGCCTGGGCATCACCGGCGGCTCGTACGGCGGCTATCTGACGAGCTGGATCGTCGGCCACACCGATCGCTTCCGCGCCGCGGTGACCTGTCGGTCGGTCAACGACATGACGTCGCAGATGGAGACCGGCGACATCGCCGGCCCGCAGTTCGGGCGGCTCGAGTACGGTGCCAACCCGTGGCAGGACCCGGCGCTCTATCTGCGTGAATCGCCGCTCACCTATGCCACCGAGATCCATACGCCGCTGCTCATCCAGCACTCCGAGAAGGATCTGCGCACGCCCATCGGCCAGGCCGAGCAGCTGTTCACGGTCCTGCGCTCGCTCAAGCGCCAGGTGCGGCTGATGCGCGTGCCCGACGAGTCGCACGAGCTGACGCGTTCCGGCACGCCCTTCCGACGCGTCGACAACCTGACCATCATCCGCGACTGGTTCCGGCACTATCTCGTCGACGGCGGCAGTCGCCTGCCCCGCATCCGTTCGCCGCGCCGCGGCTAGCTAGCCCGGGACCTGCTCGAGCCACGCCCGGAGCGGCGTCATGGCGTCCGTCTCGAGGTAGTGCCGTCGGCGTCGGCCGACCGACATCGAGCGCACCAGGCCGGCTCGGCGGAGGACGTCGAGGTGCTTCATGACCGCAAACCGGCTGATGGCCGGTGCCAGCGGAGCCAGCTCGGCGGTGGTCGCACCCGGTTCGTCGCGGAGGTGGACGATGATCCGGCGCCGAGTCGGATCCGCCACCGCCTTAGCCAGCGCGTCAACGGCGGTGTCGTCCACGGTCATCATGTGACGATATGGTCACATGACCATCAGCTGGCGTCAAGATGCTGGTCATCCCGGGCGGGCCGGAGTACGATGGTCGGGTGACGACGACCATCGACAGCGACGCGCGCGAGCGCGCCGAGACGCGCGCCAACGAGCTCGTGCGGGCCTGGGACGGCCGCGCCTCGGGCCTCGGCGGCCTGCTGGGACGCCTCGGCTCGGTCGATCAGGTCGGTGTCGAGGAGCGCGCAGCGTCACTCGCCAAGCGGTCGATCAAGCGCGAAGCCAAGCGCTGGGCGCTCGACCTGATCATCCGGATGATCGACCTCACGACCCTCGAGGGCAAGGACACACCGGGCAAGGTCCATGCGCTGTGCCAGAAGGCACGGCGGCCCGACCCCTCGGATCCGACCATCCCGTCGGTCGCCGCGGTCTGCATCTATCCCGCTCGCATCGCCGACGCCCGCGAGGCGCTGGCCGGATCGGGCATCCACGTCGCCAGCGTGGCGACCGGCTTCCCATCGGGCCAGACCTTCCTCGAGCTCAAGCTGCTCGAGACGCGCCAGGCCGTCGAGGCCGGTGCCGACGAGGTCGACATGGTCATCGACCGTGGTGCGTTCCTGGCCGG
>DATBSD010000169.1:0-9717 GCA_036559965.1 Candidatus Limnocylindrales bacterium | reverse complement strand
ACGACGCCGGCCGATCGAGGTCGAGCTGACCATCCTCGACGATCCCGCCATCGCCGACGCATCGACAGGCATCGCCGACCGTGACCTGCTCGACCGTGCCCTGCGCACACTCGAGCCGGAGCAACGCGCGGTCATCGTGATGCATCACTACCTGGGCATGCCGCTGCCGGAAGTGGCGGACACCCTGGGCATCCCACTGGGCACGGCCAAGTCCCGACTGAGCAGATCCCTGGCGACCGTTCGGGCCGCCCTGGCCGACGAGCACAGCACGGCCTCGCGAGGGCAGTACGCATGACGACCGAGCGCATCGACCGACTGCCCGAGCTGCTCGAGGAACTGGCTGCGCCGCGGACGCCCGCCTACTACACCGACATCCTCGCGCGGACCTCCGGCCAGCGCCAACGGTCCGCGCGCACGCTCATGGAAAGGATCCTCCCCATGTCCGAGACGACCTTGCCATCGGTCCGGTCGACGCCACCTGCGTGGCGGACGTTCGCGATCGTCCTCCTCCTGGCGGCCCTCGTGATCGCCCTTGCCGCGACCGCGTTCATCGCATCGCGACCGCCGCTGCCGCTGCCCGCCCCCTATGGGGTCGCGGCCAATGGGCTGGTCGCCTACTCCGCTGGTGGCGACATCCACGCGGCCGATCCAGTGACCGGCATCGCCAGGGTGATCGTCACCGGTCCCGAGATGGACCGCAGCCCGATCTTCTCGAGGGACGGTGCCCAAATGGCGTTCCGGCGCCAACGGGGTGACGTGCTCGGCCGAACCGACGACTTCGACCTCGTCGTGGCTCGGGCAGATGGTACGGGCGCCAGGGTGCTGACCAGCGAGCCGATCTCGATCCAGGATCCGGTCGAATGGTCGCCCGACGGGTCCTTCTTGCTCCTCCTGAACGCCCACGAGCAGATCGTGCGGATCGACGCGTCAGGGGCCACGCCGCCGGTCGTCATCGCCGATGGCGTCGGTGCTGGGGGCACCGGACCGGTCGTCACCTTCGCCAGCCTCCGACCGCCCAACGGCGCCCAGATCCTGTTCCGACCTCGCGACGGCTCGGCCCTGTCGATCATGGATGCCGACGGCACCGGCGCTCGGACGCTCATCGAGAAGCCTGGCAGCGACACCTTCGAGCCTTTTCGATGGTCGCCCGACGGCACGATGATCGCGTTCCGACAGTCGAACGACGATGACGGGACTCGGACATTCATCATGAACGCGGACGGCTCGGGCGTGCGCCAGCTCAGCGATGAGCCCGGCGTCTGGGTCGAGTCGGACTTCGCTTGGTCCCCCGACGGCAAGAGCATCGCCATCAACCGGTGGCGGATGAGCGGCTCCGGGATGCACGAGATCCAACCGATCGGCGTCGTGTCGATCGACGGTGGACCCGTCGTCGGCGTCGGGCCGGTGCCGGTGTCGGAGGGGGCGGTGTTCGACTGGTCGCCCGATGGCTCCACGATCCTCTCGCTCCCGGCCACGGTCTACGAGGGAGTCCCGAACGCCGGGTCGGCCAGGCCCATCGCGATCGACCCGGTCGATGGGACGTGGCGCGAACTGGCTGTCGACGTTGAATCTGCCGCCAGCTGGCAGCGCACAGCACCCTGACCACGACGCACTTCGCGTCGCTTGGCGGCCGGCTCGCGAGGGCCGGCCGTCGAGCGTTCGCATTGCCGGAGAGCCGGCTCGGCCGATCGTCGAGCTTCGAAGATTGGCGCAGATGGACCTTCCGCGGGCCTTCTCGACCACCTACGCTGCACGGGCGTTCGGTCGAACGGGGTCGCTCGTGCGCGCTTGTGCATGCGGCCCCGTCACCTTCGGAGCGCGGTGAGGAGTCGACGATGACGCGTCGTTCCGGACGACTGGCGATCCTCTTCGGGGCCGCCCTCTTCGTGGCGGCCTGTGCGAGTGGTGGGGCAGCGACCGACGGCGGAGGCGGCGGCACGACGCCGACCCAGGCTCCCGCCGCGACGGATGGCTCCGTCGCCACGGCGCCACCGACCGAGGATGCCGGAAGCGGCGGCGGAAGCGGTGGCGGCAGTGCGGTCGGCGACTTCAGCGGCAAGATCTGCGACCTGCTGACGCTCGACGAGGTCACTGCCGTGTCCCGAGCGGAAGCTGCCATCACGGAGGAGCAGCCCTTCACCGCCGGCAGCGGCTTCTGCACCTACAAGGACGCCAACGGCAGCCTCATCGCCTCCATCTCGCTGGTCGGCGGTGCGACGACCGACGCGAACGTCGTCTTCGGCGCCTACAAGGCCGATCCCAGCTCGGTGGCCGTCCCGGTCAACGGCGGCGAGGCCATCTGGTTCGACAGCAACCGGGTGGCGATCGTCCTCAAGAACGGCTACACCGGCAGCATCCAGGTCCTGAGCGCGGCGAACGACGACATGCAGACCGCGGCGACGTCACTGCTCCAGGCCCTGGCCGACCGGATGCCCTAGGGACTCAAGCGGCCGAATAGGAACGACCCTTGTGGGCGGGCACAAGGGTCGTATAGACAGTATTCGTGTTGGTTGCGGGGGACGGATTCGAACCGCCGACCTTCGGGTTATGAGCCCGACGAGCTGCCGCTGCTCCACCCCGCGTCAGGAATCTACCCCGGCCCGCAGGAATCGGTCAAACGTACCGACCCTGGAGGCAGCACCGTCAGGTCGCCGGCCACCCGCCTTCGGTGGACGCGCGTTCCCGGGAGGAACGCAAGGGACGAAGTTTGCCCACGACGTGCCCGAATCGTTCCCGGACGGAACACGAGCGACCGCAACTCGCCAGATCCGCTGATTCCGTTCCAGCGGGGAACGATCGCGACGAGCCCGGGCGCTGCCCTGTTCCTTACGTTCCCCGGAGGAACATCCAGACGCCACGGGCCGGAGAGAGTCAAGGGGCGAGGAGCCCGTCCGAGGGACGATGAGCCCGCACCACCGCGCGAGCTGGCACCGGCGACCTCAGATCGCTGGCGCCTCCGTCGGCTCGCCGGCTGGCACGGCCTCGTCGTCGGCGGCCCGCCGGCCGGCCAGCCGGTTCGACAGGCGACCCATGCCACCGTGCGCCAGCGAATAGACGACCGGGACGACGACGAGCGTCAGGAGCGTCGAGCTGAACAGGCCGCCGATGACGACAGTGCCCAGCTCGGCCGCGATGATGCTGCCCTTGTTGACCCCCAGGGCCAAGGGGGTCAGGGCCAAGATGGTCGCCAGCGCCGTCATCAGGATCGGCCTGACGCGCGTCCGACCGGCGTGGTACAGGGCGTGCTCGACCGAGTAGCCCTTGCGTCGCAGCTGTTCGACGAGGTCGAGCAGCACGATGGCGTTGGTGACCACGATGCCGATGAGCATGAGCATGCCGATCATGGCGCTGATGCCCAGCGGCAGGCCGGTGATGAGCAGCGCCGCGATGGCGCCGATGATCGCCAGCGGCAGGCTGAAGAGGATGATGAATGGGTCGAGCAGGCTGCCGAAGACGATGACCATGACGATGTACACGACGAGGATGGAGATGAGCATCGCGAACCCGAGGTCGGTGAAGCCCTCGGTCTGCTGCTGGGTGATGCCGGCCAGTTCGACGGTCACGTCGGAGGGCAGGCCGAGCCCGTCGATGGCCGTCTGGACGGCCGCCGAGGCGCCGCCTGTGTCCTCGGCCAGGATGTCGCCGGTGATGGTCGCCGCCGGGCTCTGATCGACGCGCGTGACCGTCGCCTGGGTGTCGACCTCGGTGATCGTCGCCACGTCGGCGACGCGTTGCCTCTGGACCGTGCCCACGAGCAGGTCGCGGATGGAGTCCGGCCCCTCGATGGAGTCCGGATCGATGCGCACGAAGACGGGCGTGGCCCCGACGCGCCCGTCGAGCGTCGGGCGGATGGGGGTCTGGCCGAGCAGCAGGTTGCGCACCTCCTGGGCCAGCTGCGCGGTGGTCGACCCGACGGCGATGGTCTTCGTGGGATCGACCTCGATCTGGAGCTCGGGCGCCTCCGCGGCCAGGTCGTTCTGGACGTTGACGATGCCGTCGATGCCGTCGATGGCGGCCGTGATCCGGGACGTGGCCGACGCCAGCGCGGCCTCGTCCTCGCTCGACACGATGACCTGCAGGCCGCTGCCGCCGCCGGCGATGGTCCCGGCGCGGACGGAGTAACCGTCGGTCGCGACGGGCGCGAGGTCCTCGAGGAACTCCTCCGTCTGGACGTCGAGGTCGGTGCCCGGGGCGAGGTTGACGACGATGGTCGCCGAGCCGGCGGCCGTGCCCAGGAACGACTGGAAGGCGGCGTTGTCGGAGTCGCTTGAACCGGGCATCGTCGTCTGGTACGTCTCGACGTCCGGGTCCTGGTCGATGATCGCCTCCGCCTCGATGGCCCGCTCGAGCGTGGCATCGGCGGTCGTGCCCGGCGGCGGCGTGATCGAGACCTGGATGACCTCGTCCGAGCCGGCGTTCAGGAACGCCGTCGGGATGCCCGACGCGGCGCCGATCGAGACGACGAAGAGCAGCCCGGCGACGCCCAGCGTCAGCCACCGGAAGCGCAGCGCGCCCTGCAGGAGCGGCGTGTAGATGCGCTGCACCCAGGTGTCCTTGTCGCCCGGCTCGCCGGCGCCCGGCGCGTGCTTGACGCGCGGCACCAGGAAGTAGGCCAGGACGGGCACGACGGTCAGGGCGCAGATGAGCGACGCCAGCAGCGCGAACGTGACCGTCAGGCTGAAGGTCAGGAAGAACTGCGAGACGAGTCCGCCGACGAACGCGATGGGCAGGAACACGGCGACCGTGGTGATGGTCGAGCTGGTGATGGCGGTGGAGACCTCCTTGGTCCCCTCCAGCACGGCCACGCCGATCGGCTCGCGGTTGGCGCGATGGTGGCGGAAGATGTTCTCGAGCACGACGATCGCGTCGTCGACGACGCGGCCGACGGCGACCGCTAGGCCGCCCAGGGTCATGATGTTGAGGCTCACGCCGCCCACGAGCATGAGCAGCAGGGCGGCCATGACGCTGAGCGGGATGCTGATGGCGGCCACGATGGTGCTGCGTACGCTGAGCAGGAACAGGAAGATGACCAGGACGGCCATGGCAGCGCCGAGCGCGCCCTCCCGCACAAGGCCTTCGATCGACTGCTCGATGAAGTCGGCGCTCCGGAACACGGAGGTGGTCGTCAGGCCCAGCTCGGCGTCGAGGTCGGCCATCGTGTCCTCGATGGCCTCGGTCACGTCGATGGTGTTCGCCTCGGAGGCCTTGATGATGGAGATGCCGACGGACGGCTGACCGTTCGTGCGCGACGTGCCCGACGCCGGGTCGGGCGCGAACTCGACCGAGCCCAGGTCGCCGAGGGTGATCGGTGTCGGCGGCGCCGTCGGGGCGACGGGAGCCGATGGGTCGACGGGCGTGCCGGTGGTCGGGGGCGCGACCGGGGCGACAGGGGCCGGGACCTGGTAGCCGACGACGAGGTCACGGATCTGGTCGATGGTCGTGAACTTGTGGCTGGTCGTGACCGGCAGCGTGTTGTCGCCCTCGACGATGGTGCCCGAGGGGATGGAGATCTCGTTCGCCTGGAGGACGCCGGCGACCTGCTGGACGCTGATGTCGTTGGCTGCCAGCTTGACTGGATCGAGGACCACCTCGACGCGCTCGAGGTCGCCGCCCGTCACCGACACGGAGGCGACGCCCGGCAGACCGGCCAGCTCTGGCACGACCTCTTCGCGCACGACCTTGCCGACGTCGACGTTCGGGTCGTTCGCCTGGACCGTGAAGCCCGCGACCGGGAAGGCGTTGATGTTGAGGCTCGAGACCTGCGGCTCCACACTGGGCGGCAGGCCCGACGTGGCGAGACTCGACTCGATGTCCGCGATGGCAGCCTCGATGTCGGTGCCGTACTCGAACTCGGCGACGACGACGGCCAGGCTGGGCGATGAGGTCGAACGCACCGAGTTGACGCCCTGGACGCCCGAGAGCGTGCGCTCGATGGGTGCCGAGACCTGCTCCGCGACGTCGGTCGTGCCGGCGCCCGGGTAGACCGCGATGACGGTCGCGACGGGGAAGTCGATGTCTGGCAGGAGCTCGGCCTTGAGCTGTCCCCAGGCGAGGATGCCGCCGACGAACACGCCGGCAGCGAGCAGCAGGGTCACGGACTTGCGGGCCAGCGCCAGCTGGGTCAGTCGATACACGTCGGCTCCTTGGGAGTCATGCCTGATCGGGGGTCGGTGGTCGGTCGGTCGCACGCGCAGTAAGGCGGTCGACCATGATCCGGACGAGGTGCTCGAGCTGCGTCAGCTCGTCGGCCTTGAAGACGCTGAAGAGATCTCGCAGGACGTCACGCTGCATGCCCATCATGTCGGCCACGAGCGCCTGGCCGCGCTCCGTCAGCGCGAGCTCGACGACACGCCGGTCATCACGGCGGTGGTGGCGCTCAGCGATGCCCTGGCGCTCGATCCGGTCGGCGAACTGGGAGGCGGCCGTGAGCGAGACCCCGAAGCGCTCGGCGATGTGACCGATCGACTGAGGGCCCTGGTGCGCCAGCAGGTGGACGAGCCGGAGCTGCCCGAAGGTCAGGTCGAGGTCCATCCAGGCCGGCGGATCGACGAGCGGGCGCATCGCCTCGGCCGAGCCGATGAGGTCGGCGATGCGGTCGATGGCGGCGACGTCACCGGGTGATGCTGTGGTCATGGCTGGATAGTATAGCTCTATACGCACTATCCAGCAGCAGCGGTACTTTTCGCCTACGCGTTGAGCGTCGATCGGCGCCGACCGTCAGGGCTGGGAACCGATCTCCAGCTGCCAGGTATCGCCGCGATCGGCACGGCCGGTCGTGCCGCCGAAGAGCAGCAGCCGGCCGCGATCGTCGTCGGCGATGAGCGACGCCCCGGAGCGGGCCGACGGGCCGTCGCCAGCGTCGACGGGTCGCCAGGCGAGGGTCGTGAGGTCGATGGCCCACAGGTCTGCGAGCTTGTCGCCGCCCTTGCCGGCGCCACCGAAGATCCAGCCGTCGCCCCCGGACGTGGCCAGCGCGTAGAGCTGGCGGGCGCGCGGTCGCGGGTCGCCGGTCTGCTCGGTCCACGTGCCGGCCTCGGGGTCGAACGTCCACAGGTCGGCCAGTGCCGGCACGCCAGTCGTCTGCCCGGCATAGAGCAGGAGCTTGCCGTCGGGCGTCCAGAGACAATCGTGGAGGCAACGCTCGACGGGCGTCGGTCCCTCCGGCGTCTCATCGGACCAGCGGCCGGTGACGAAGTCATAGGCGCGGGTGTCGAAGAAGCGGCCGCGGTCGGTGAAGCCATGGCTGATCCACAGGCGCCCATCGGGGCCGATGGCCGCGCACGATCCGTAGCGCGGCGCCGGGGTCTCCCCCTTCGATGGCAGCTCCTGCCAACGGCCGGCTGCCGGGTCGTAGGCCCACAGGTCGTCGAAGAATGCGCTGCCCGCCTGGCCGGCCCAGACGACGAGGCCGACGCCGGGCACCCAGACCGCGCTGTGGCCGAAGCGGGCCTTGGGCCGCGGGCCGTCCGGTGAGAGGCGTTGCCAGTCGTCGGTGACCAGGTCGTAGCGCCAGAGGTCCGCGCGCGCATCACCGTCGGCGCGGCCACCGAACAGGTACGCCGCCGTGCCTGCCTCGTCGACCGTCCAGGTGTGGTCCTCGCGTGCCGGCGGGCCTTCGACATCGAGCCGCGACCACGCCGTAGCGACCGGTGGCGTCGTCGGCGGCGCGGTGCCGTCGGCGATCTCTGGGGTCGTGGCCGGCGCGCTGCTCGGGCTCGTCGGCGACGCCGACGGCGATCGGGGCGTCGGCGAGGTTCCGTCCTGGACGCCGGTCGTGGGCTGGGCACCCGGCGCGCAGGCGAGCACGGTCAGGGCGATGATGGCGAGAGCACCGACGTCGCGAGCTCCGGGCGCATACCGACGACGCGATCCACGTGGCATGCCGCGGATGCTAGGCGTTGCCGTGCGACGACCGGATGACGCCGGCGATAGGCTAGCCAGATGAGTGCGCCGCGCGCCGAGGTCATCGTCATCGGCTCGGCCAACGTGGACCTCATCGTCCGGGCGTCCCGACTGCCAGCGCCCGGCGTGACGGTCACCGGCGGCACCTTCAGCCGCCAGCCGGGCGGCAAGGGTGCCAACCAGGCGGTCGCGGCTGCCCGCTACGGCGCTTCGACGCGGCTGGTGGCGGCGGTCGGCGACGACGCGATGGGCGACGAGCTGGTCGCCGGGCTGAAAGCGTCGGGCGTTGGGACCGGCGGCGTCGCTCGACTGCCACGCGTCGCGAGCGGCGTCGCGCTCATCGTCGTCGACGCCCAGGGCGAGAACCAGATCGCGGTCGCCTCGGGAGCCAACGCCGAGCTCACCGCGTCGCTGGTGGTTGAAGCGCTCGAGGCGTTCGAGGCCACCTCTGCGACCGTCTGTCTCATCGGCTTCGAGATCGGCAACGAGGCCGTCATGGCCGGCGCGAGGTGGGCCAGGAAGCATGGGCTCGCGCTCATCGTGAATCCGGCGCCCGCCCGTCCGCTGCCCGCCGGCCTGACCGACCTGGCACCCATCCTGACGCCCAATCGCGGCGAAGCGGCCACGCTGACCGGCGTGGCCGACGCGGCCGAGGCAGCAGGCGCGCTGGCTGCCGTGACGGGCGCCCCGGTCGTGGTCACGCTGGGCGTCGATGGCGCGCTCGTCCACGACGCCGACGGCGTGGCCACCGTCCCTGCACCGTCGGTCACCCCGGTCGATGCGACGGGCGCAGGCGACGCCTTCAACGGCATCCTGGCCGCCGAGCTCGCAGCCGGTCAGGCGCTTCACGAGGCCGTCGCCCATGCCGTCGTCGGTGCCAGCCTGGCGACCGAGCATCTCGGTGCTCAGGCCAGCCTGCCGACGCGCGACGGCGTCGCCGCCGCGATGGACGTCGACCGCTGAAGGCCGTGGTGAGCCGGCTGGGATTCGAACCCAGGACACGAGGATTAAAAGTCCCCTGCTCTGACCGCTGAGCTACCGGCCCATCCGGCAGGATAGCGGTGCCCGCGCGCGCTCGGCCCAACGCCGCGTCGCGCTAGTACGTTCGGGCCATTGGCCGCGCCCGCGGGCGACCCGAGGATGCGCCCATGATCCGTTCATTCGCTGCTGCGATCCTCTGGGTGGTTGCCCTCTGGTCGCTGGGGGGGTGGCTCGAGGCCATCCTGGGCGTGCCCACGGAATTCGGCCTGCTCGCCGGCGTCGTCGTCGGTGGCCTGCTGATCGGCCACGGGCTCCGTCTCAAGTTCCCCCAGACGACCGCAGGCTCGCTGCCCGAAACCGTCACCGCCGAGTAGGCTCGGCCCCGGTCCGGGGCCGTCCGCTCACGCGCCCGCGCGACCGTCAGGTCAGCGCGAGCAGCGCCACGCCGATCACGACCAGCACGCTGCCGGCCATGCGCCGCCGGCCGACCGGCTCGTGGAGCACGACGGCCGCCATGACGGTCGCGATCACGACGCTCGACTCGCGGCCCGCGGCGACCGACGCCGGCGGGGCGATGGTCAGCGCTGCCAGGGCCGCGCCATAGCCGACGAACATGGCCAAGCCCACGAACGCCGTCATCGGCTGGAGATGCGTCCGCACCAACGCACGACCGCGACGTCGGGCGACCCAGATGAGGTAGAGCACGCCGGGCGGCCCGAGCGCGAGCACGACGTAGGTCGTCGGTGACGCGAAGCGCAGCCCCTCCCGGTCGACAAGCGTGTAGGTCGCGATGGTGACCGCGATGGCCAGGGCGAGGAAGGTGCCCGGCCAGTC
>DATBSD010000168.1:0-6047 GCA_036559965.1 Candidatus Limnocylindrales bacterium | reverse complement strand
GGGTCCGGCGGACCCGTTCGCGAGGTGGCAGATGCAGGTATACCTCAGCCAGGTCGTCGGACGGCCGGTCCTCGATCGCCACGGGGAGCCGATCGGCAAGGTCGCCGACCTCATCGTCGCCATCGGCGACCGCTATCCGCCGGTCACGGGCCTTGTCGTGAAGACGGATCGGCGGCGCATCTTCCTGCCCTGGGCGGACGTGGCCAGCTTCGACGCGCGAGGCGCTCAGCTGGCCACGGCGACGATCGAGATCGACAAGTTCCAGCAGCGCGACAACGAGCTGCTGCTCTTTGCCGACCTGCAGGACAAGCAGATCATCGACATCGACGGTCGCAAGGTCGTCCGCGTCAACGACCTCCGGCTCGACGAGATCGAGGGCAACCTGCACCTCGTGGCCGTCGACGTCGGTGCCGCCGGGCTGCTGCGCCGGCTGGGCATCGAGGGGCCCTATCGGACGGTCGCGCGCAACCTGCGGCTGCCGGTCCCGGAGCGCTACATCGACTGGGAGGACGTCGACCCGGTCGAGACCTCGATCGCCTCCATCCGCCTGCGCGTGCCGCACGCCGGCCTCCAGGAGCTGCACCCTGCCGACCTGGCCTCGATCATCGACCAGCTGGCACCGCGCGACCGGGCCGGCGTCCTGGCCGTCCTCGACGACGAGGCGGCGGCGGACGCCATCGAGGAGATGGAGCCCGAGACGCAGGTCGAGGTCATCGAGGACCTCGAGCCCGAACGGGCGGCGGACATCCTCGAGGAGATGAGCCCGGACGACGCCGCCGACCTCATCGCCGACCTCTCGGACGCCGCCCGGGACGAGATCCTGCCGCTCATGGATCGCGAAGAGGCCGACGAGGTGACCGAGCTGCTCGGCTATCCCGAGGACTCGGCCGGCGGCATCATGACCACCGAGTTCGTGACCATGGGTGAGCAGCTCACCGCGGACCAGGCCATCGCCAGGCTGCGCGAGCTGGAGCCCGACGCTGAGACGATCTACTACGTCTACGTGGTCGACGACGAGGAGCGCCTGCGCGGCGTGCTCTCTTTGCGCGACCTCATCGTCTCGGCCCCGGATCGGCCGATCCGGGAATTCATGATCGAGGATCCGGCCGCGGTCGAAGTGCTCGCCGACGAGGACGAGGTCGCCCAGGTCGTCGCGCACTACAACCTACTGGCCGTGCCGGTCGTCGATGCCACCGGCCGCCTGGTCGGCATCGTGACCGTCGATGACGCCATCGACACGGTCGTGCCCAGCGCCTGGAAGCGACGTCTGCCTCGCCTCTTCAATCGGTCTGGCGGGTCGTGACGGGAACCGCGTCGGCGCCGCGGCGCCACCGGCGGCGCCGGTCGGCCGGGCTGCGAGCTCGACTGCGATCGGTGTGGGGCGATCGCAGCCTGCGCCTCCGTTCGCGCTTCCGACGCCGGGGCCTGCTCGCGTTCCTGGCCGTCATGGGCCCGGGGCTCATCGCTGGCATCGCCGGCAATGACGCCGGCGGTATCACGACGTACTCGGTGATGGGCGCCACCACAGGCCTCCAGCTGCTGTGGCTCTTCCCCATCACGATGCTTATCCTGGCCGTCGTGCAGGAGATGGCGGCGCGCCTCGGCGTCGTGACCGGCCAGGGCCTCTCGGACCTCATCCGCGATCGCTTCGGGGTGCGCTGGACCGTCCTGGCGATGGTCGTCCTGCTGGTCGCCAATCTGGCCAACACGGTCGCCGAGTTCGCCGGTGCCGGCGCCGCGCTGGGGATCCTCGGCGTGCCAAGCCTGATCACGGTACCGGTCGTAGCAATCGCCATCTGGGCGCTGGTGCTGTTCGCCAACTACCGCACCGTCGAGAAGGTCTTCCTGGCCGTGATGCTCGTGTTCGTGGCCTACATCGCCTCCGCCTTCCTGGCTGGCCCGGACTGGGGCGAGGTCGGCCGGGCCCTCGTGACACCCGACCTGAGCGGCCTCGACCCTGCCCTGCTGCTGCTGATGGTCGCCGTGGTGGGCACCACGATCACGCCGTACATGCAGTTCTACCTGCAGTCCGCGGTGGCCGAGAAAGGCATCGACGAAGAGGAGCTCGGCCTCGAGCAGGCGGATGCCGTGGTCGGCTCAATCTGGACCAATGTCGTCGCGGTCTTCATCGTCGTTGCCACGGCGACGACCCTCTACGCCACCGGCACCACGATCGGCAGCGCAGCCGACGCCGCGGCCGCGCTGGGACCGGTCGCAGGCGGGCTGTCCACGCTGCTGTTCTCGATCGGCCTCTTCGGGGCCAGCGTGCTGGCCGCCACGATCATGCCCCTGAGCACGGCCTACGTCATCTGCGAGGCGTTCGGCTGGGAGTCGGGCGTGGGCATGCGCTTCCGCGATGCGCCCGTCTTCTTCGGCCTCTACACCTTCGTCCTCTTCGCCGGCGCCATCGTCGTCCTCATCCCCGGCCTCGACCCCATCGCGCTCATCGTCGGCAGCCAGTATCTGCAGGGCCTCCTGCTGCCGGTCGTGCTGCTCTTCATGTTCCGGTTGGTCAACGATCGCGCGCTGCTCGGGCGGCACGTCAACGGCCGGCTGCGCAACGGCCTGGCGGCCGCCAGCATCGGCCTCGTCATCGTGCTCGACGCCGTGCTCCTGGGGTCGGCCGCCGTCGGCGCCATCAGCTGAGCTCGACCATCGGCGGCGCCGTCAGCCGATCTCGACCGGCAGCCCGGCCGCCTGCCAGGTCGGCACGCCGCCCTCGACCCAGGCGACATCCTGGAATCCGGCCTGCCGCAGCAGGCTGGCTGCCACCGAGGACCGATAGCCACTGGCGCAGATGGTCGCGATGGCGCGGTCGCGCGGCAGCTCGGCGAGGCGATCGGGCAGGTCGCCGGCCATCAGGTGCTGCGATCCGGGCACGTGGGCCGATGCGTACTCGTCTGCCTGACGCACGTCGAGGACCAGCGGCGGCTCCGAGCCTTGCATCGCCGCGGCCAGCTCGAGGACCGTCCGGGCCTGCCCGGCGGCGACCTGACCACCGGCGGCGTGCCAGGCCTCGAGGCCACCGTCGAGATAGCCGACGATCGTGTCGTAGCCGACGCGCAACGCCTGGCGGACGGCGTCATCCCAGGCCGCCGGCTGGGGCAGCAACAGGACGAGCGGCCGGTCGGGTTCGACGACCCAGCCCAGCCACGTCCCGAACGAGGCGTCGGCGGGCAGGGAGACGGACCCCGGCACGTACGCCGCGGCGAACGCGGCGGCTCGGCGCAGGTCGATGAGCTGGGCGCCGCCGGCCAGGCGATCGCGAACGGCCGGCACGTCCAGCGGCTGCGGTTCCGGGATGGCGCCGAGCATCCTTGGCCCCGCCCGGTTGAGGCTGCGCATCCGGGCGAAGTAGCGCGGGTAGGCCGGCTGTCCGGCGAGCAGCGCATCGGCGAAGGCGTCGGGGTCCTCGATTGCCAGCAGCGGATCGGTCGCGCGCTCGATGCCGACCGTGCTCGACCACGCCTCGCCGATGCCTCGCGAGCAGAGCGAGCCGGCGCCATGGGTGGGCAGGATGCCCGTCTCGTCCGGCTGGCGGAGGAGCGCCTGGTGCAGCGAACGATGCATGTCGAGCGCGTATGGTCGGGCGTGCTCGGCGCCCAGCAGGTCGGTCCGGCCGACGGAGCCGACGAGCATCGAGCCGCCCGTGAAGATGGCCTCCGGGCCAGCGCCCGCGCCGGTGCCGGCGTTGCGGACGGCGTAGCTGACATGCTCGGGGGTATGACCGGGCGTCTCCAGCGCGGTCACGTGCAGGCGCCCGACGTCGATCGTCTGGCCGTCGCGGACCGGCAGGCAGTCGGTGCCCAGATCGGCTCCCGCCCCGATGACGTGCCTGGCGCCGGTCAGGGCTGCTAGTTCGCGGGCACCAGAGACGTAATCGTTATGGAGGTGGGTCTCAAGCACGTGGCCGATGCGAAGGCCCCGTCGAGCGACCGCCTCGAGGTAGATGTCGACGTCTCGCCGGGGATCGATGACCGCGGCCCGGCCGCTGGTCTCGTCGACCAGCAGCGCGCTCAGGTGGCCCAGGCCCGGCAGGTCGAACTGGCGGATCTCCACCGCCTCAGTCTAGGCGCTGACTACATCATGACCAGGCCGCCATCGACGGCCAGCACCTGGCCGGTGATGAAGGCGGCTTCGTCCGAGACCAGGAAGGCCACGGCGTCGGCGATCTCCTCGGTCGTCCCGAAGCGCCCCAGCGGCGTGCGCGAGGTGATCTCGTCCTGCAACGGCTGGGCCAGGTCCTGGGTCAGCTCGGTCAGCACGAAGCCCGGCGCCACGGCGTTGCAGGTGATACCGCGGCTGGCCAGCTCGCGGGCCGTGGCCTTGGTCAGGCCGATGAGCCCGGCCTTGGCGGACGAGTAGTTGGCCTGGCCCATCTGGCCGGCCTGACCGGAGACGCTGGTGATGTTCACGATGCGACCGCTGCGCGCCTTGAGCATCGGCCGCGTGACGGCCTTGATGGCGTAGAAAGCGCCGAAGAGGTTGGTCTCGAGGACCGACCGGAAGGCGTCGACGCTCATGCGCATGATCAGGTCATCGCGCGTGATGCCTGCATTGTTGACCAGGATGTCGACCTTGCCGTAGGCCTCGAGGGCCGACTTGACCAGGTGATCCGCAGCCTCCGGGTCGGCGGCGTCGCCCTGGACCGCCAGCGCGCGCCGGCCGAGGCCAACGATATCGGCTACGGTCGACTCGGCGGCCGCCTCGTTGCCGCGATAGCTGAAGCAGACGTCCGCCCCCTGCCGTGCCAGGCGCAGGCCGATGGCGCGACCGATGCCCCGTGAGCCGCCGGTCACGACGGCGCTCCGTCCGGTCAGGTCGATCATGCGGGGACCTCCTTGTGGGCGTGCGCGGGCTCGCCCGGCACCACGTCGTCGAGCGGCACGGGCGGGCCGGCCTCGAGGGCGGCCATCAGGCGCGGGGGCATCGGGTCGACCGAGTCCCAGTCGAGCGGGGCCCGGACGCTGGCCACCGGAGCGACCGACTCGGCACGCTTGCCGTGCAGAGGATCGGCGGTCCACTCGAGGGCCACCGCGCCCGAGGTGAAGCCGGCGCCGAAGGCGACGAGGACGATCTTGTCGCCGACCTTGATGCGGCCCGAATCGACAGCCTCGGCGAGCGCGATGCCGACCGAGGCCGCCGATGTGTTGCCGTAGCGATCGACGTTCACGAACATCTTGTCCATCGGGATGTCGAGTCCTCGGGCAACGGACTCGATGATCCGGACGTTGGCCTGGTGCGGGATGACCAGGTCGATCTCGTCGAGTGTCCAGCCTGCCCGTTCGATGGCCGTCAGCGCCGACGTGGCCAGGGTCTTGGTCGCGAAGCGGTACGTCTCCTTGCCTTCCATGCGCACGAAGTGCTCGCCGCGCCGGATCGTCTCCAGGCTGGCCGGGCTGCGCGAGCCGCCCGATGGCAGCCAGATCATGTAGGCGCCATCGGGGTCGGTCGTCAGCTCCAGGCCGCCCATCCCGCCGCCCTCCTCGTCCGAGGCCGAGACGACGACAGCGCCGGCGCCATCGCCGAAGAGGATGCAGGTGTTGCGGTCGGTGAAGTCGAGGAAGCGGGTCAGCAGCTCGGCGCCACAGACGAGCACGTGGCGGTACATGCCGGAGCGGACGTAGGCGTCAGCGGTGGCATAGGCGTATACGAAGCCCGAGCAGGCGGCCATGACATCCATGGCCGCCGCCCGACTGTTGCCGATGGCCTCCTTGACCAGTGCCGCGGTCGATGGCATCCAGTAGTCGGGCGTCAGCGTCGCCACCAGGATGAGGTCGATCTCGTCGGCATCGATGCCGGCCACGGCGATGGCACGCTTGGCGGCCACGGCGGCCAGCGTGGCGGTCGATTCGTGCGGCGCGGCCACGCGTCGCTCGCGGATGCCCGTCCGCGAGCGGATCCACTCGTCGGACGTGTCGACCAGCCGCTCGAGGTCGGCGTTGGTCAGCACGCGCTCCGGCGCATACATCCCCCAGCCCGTGATCCTGACGCTGGCTGGTCGCATCGGACCCTGCCTCCCTGCGTTCAACTCGGCTCGACCTCGA
>DATBSD010000167.1:0-3584 GCA_036559965.1 Candidatus Limnocylindrales bacterium | reverse complement strand
AGCAGCTCGGTCGCGACCTCGAGCATCTCGAGCACGTCGCACGGCAGCGGCCGGGCCCACGTCGGTGCCTCGCGCGCGAAGTCGACCTCCTGGCGCGCCGCGGTCGGCTCATCGGCTGCCAGGGCCACGAGCATCGACGCGATCGCATGGGGCGTCTTGTCCTGGCGCTCGATGAGCGTCGTCCGGTCGGGCAGGCTGGCCCGAGCCTCGTCGACGCGTCCGAGGTCGAGCAGGCAGGCCACGGCGCAGTGGCGCGCCCAGATGCCATACGTCGTGATGCCCGATCCACGACCCATCTCCATGACGCGCTCGGCGTGGCCGAGGCCGTCCGCGAGCCGGCCGAGCACGCGGAACGCCATCATCCGGCCGAGCGACGACTGGAGACCGGGCGGGAACTGCGCATACTCGCGATCGAAGCGGTCGGCCAACACCAGCGCCTCACGGCCGTCGAAGGTCATGATCCGCAGCTCCATCTCGTTGTAGAGCGTGTTGAAGGCAACGTAGGTCAGGCCGCGAGCCCGCGCCTCGTCGTGCGCCTGGCGGAACTCCGCGTAGCCCATGTCGATGTCGCCCATCGCGACGTGTGCCAGCGCCTGGAAGCCGAGCCCCCAGAGTCGGGGCCCGTCGTCGCCGATGGCCTCCGAAACGGCCGTGCTCTCCGCCAGCAGCTCGAGGCCCCGTGCGTACTCGAAGTCGAAGATGAGCAGGCTGGCCAGACGGATGGTCGCCTCGGCCAGGGCGCGACTCGGCCCCAGGGGCTCGAGCAGGTCCCGGGCCACCTGGTACTCCGTCCGGGCGACGTCCTGCCGGGATTGCTCCCAGAGGACGCGACCCAGCATCAGGTGCCCGGCCGCCGACGTCGCGACATCGCCGCTCCGGTCGGCGATGGGGATGGCCTCGGCGAGGTAACGCTCGGCGCCCGGAGGATCGCCGGCGCGCCATGTGACGCGGCCGATGCGAACGAGCAGCTCGGCACGCACGGCCTCGCCCTCGACATACGGCAGCGCCCGCAGCAGCAGCTCGGAGGCCTCGGAGAAGCCTTGACGGTCCTCCGCCTCGCCGGCTGCCTGGAGGCCGACCGGCACGGCTTCCATGAACCGGCCGGCGGCGAAGAGGTGGCGCGCCCGCTCGCCGGTCGGTGCATCCGCGATGGTCGCCAACGCGTCGGCCGCACGCGAGTGGAGGGCCTGTCGGCGAGGCACGACGATGTCGTCGTAGACGGCCTCCCGGGTCAGCGCGTGCCGGAAGCGGTAGCGCGTGCCGCCCTCGTCGACGTCGAGCAGCTGCTCGCCGACGAGCCTCACGAGGGCGTCCTCGATGTCCGCCGGTCGGCAGCCAGAGACGCTCGGCAACAGATCGGGTCGCACGGCGACACCCAGCGCCGCGGAGGCCTGGAGCACCTCTCGGGACGCCTCAGGCAGCCGCTCGATGCGCTGGAGGATCGACTCGCGGACCGAGGCCGGCAGTCGCAGCTCCTCGATCTGACGCCGCTCCCAGCCGGCCGCGGTCCGGAAGATGTCGCCCCGGTCGATGGCGTCCTTGAGCAGCTCCTCGAGCACGAACGGGTTGCCCTCGCTGCGCTCGAGCAGGATGTCGCGGAACTCGGGACTGACCTCGTCGCTGGCGAAGATGGCCCGGACCATGGATGCCACGGCCTGTCCATCGAACGGCTCGAGCTCGACCGACGACACGACACCGGCCCGACGCCAGCTCTGGACCAGGGGCGCCAAGGGGTGTCGTCGATGGAGCTCGTCGCGACGATACGTGGCGAGCACCACGACCCGGGTGGCGCGCAGTCGGCGGGCGAGGAAGTCGAGCAGCTCGCGCGTCGAGGCGTCGGCCCAGTGGATGTCCTCGATGACGAGCAACATCCCAGGACCGGCCGCCTCCGCCCGCAGGAGCTGGAAGACCGCTTCGAAGAGGCGCAGGCGCGCCGTCGGATCGTTGACATCGGTGTCGCCCGAGCCGCGCCGAGCCAGCGCGGGGAGCATCGGCCCGAGGTCTTCGGCGGCCGGGCCGAGTCGCTCGACGATGGCCGCGGCGCCGACCGCCGACAGGTGATTGCCGAGCGCCTCGACGAATGGCAGGAACGGCAGCGCGAACTCGGCCTCGGAGCAGCCGCCCCACAGCGCGACCGCGCCGAGACGTTCGGCGCGCTCCGAGAGCTGGCGCGCCAGGCGCGTCTTGCCCAGGCCTGCCTCCCCGGCCAGGAGCACCAGCCGGCCATCGCCACGCAGCGCGTCGAGCAGGGCGTCCTCGAGCCGGTCGGCCTCTCGCTCACGACCGACGACGGTCGGACAGAGTGCCTGTTCGATCACGACCGGCCACCCCGGTCGATCGGCGTCCAGCCGACGATGCCGATGCGCATGTCGGGCGCGGGCAGCGTCCAGCCCTGGGCGGTCTCGACGGCTTGCTCGCGCAGCGCCACGACCAGCCGGCGGTCCTTCTCGCCGTCGGGCGCGACCCACGTCTGGCGACGGGCGAAGGCGAGGACCTCGTCGAACGTGCCGTAGCGGGCGGGTGGGCGGGGCAACGACGTCACCTCGGGCCGCGCGCCGCGCGCTACGAGCAGCTCGAGGAACTCAGGCAGGGCGGGCAGCCCGACGCGCTCCTCGCCGTGGACGAGCGGCCAGAAGGGGTCGATGGTCGACGCCGGCTGCCGCTCCATGAGCACGGCAAGGCAACGACGGTGCGCGGCGCGCTCGAGCGCGTCGATGAACGGGCCGATGGCCTCGACGTCGTAGCCGACGTGGGCGATGAGCACGACATCGCCGCTCGGCGGCTCGGCCAGCGGCCAGCGGCCGAGGATCGTCCGGACGTTGCCGATCGCGTGCTCGGCCGCGATCTCGTCGAGCGCGGCGAGCATGCGCGCCGAGGCGTCGATGGCGACCACCGCGCACACGCGCCGCGCGATGGGCAGCGCAAAGCGTCCGGCCCCGGCACCCACGTCCAGCCACGTCTCGTCCGGCCGGGCCTCGGCGGTCAGACCGTCGAGCACCGGGTCGTCGTCGCGCAGCGGATCGGCCCGGAAGAGGTTCGAGATCGGGGCGTAGAAGTCGGATCCGTCGGGCACCTCGCGCAGGCGGTCGACCTGCTCGCGGTTGGCGATCACGCGAGCCGCCCAGGCGCTCTCCAACAGGGCGGTCAGGTCGGCCCTCGTGTCGACGTCCGGCAGGGCGCCTCCGACCGGGATGCGCAGGACGCCGGGCCATTCGGCCAGCAGCCTGCCGAGGCCTTCGTCGCCGGTGAGCCCGTCGGCGAGCGCGAAGCCCGCCCGGCGGAGCAGCACGGGGTTGGCGCCGCCGCCGTCGGCGTAGGACGGCATCACGGCCGGCGCGCGGCGGTCGGGATCGGCCGCCAGCAGGGCGTCCACGACGTCCGGCCGCAGGCCGGGCTGGTCGCCGAGCACGATGAGGGCACTCTCGGCATCGGATGGCAGGGCCGCCAGCCCGACCCGAAGCGACGATGAGAGGCCGGCCTCCGGGTGCTCGTTGCGGACGATGCGTTCGCCCCGCCACGCGACGCCGTCCAGGATGGCGTCCGCTGCTGCCCCGAGCACGACGACGACGTCGGCGAGGCCCGCT
>DATBSD010000166.1:0-3596 GCA_036559965.1 Candidatus Limnocylindrales bacterium | reverse complement strand
GTCGTAGAGCGTGGCCATGCGCATCCGAGCCGCGAAGTTGCCGCGCCGGAGCGGGCTCGCGTCGGCGCCGTCGTCACCGATCGCTCCGTCGCCGGCCTGAGACCCGAAGTAGTCGTCGACCATGGCCGTGATCTCGACCAGCCGGCTGGCGCAACCGAGATCCGCGACGACGGCCTCGGCATCGCTCCGCGAGGCAGGCGACGACGCTCGGTAGGGCATCAGGACCGCGAGCAACCGCTCGGCGCCGATGGCGTCCGCGACGAGGTAGGCGACGAGCGCCGAGTCGATGCCGCCCGAGAGGCCGAGCACGACGCGCTCGAAGCCGGCCTGGCGGAGCTGGCCGCGGATGAACTCGGCGATGATGCGCCGCGCGACGTCGGTATCGATGCGCAGCTCGTCGGGCAGCTCGTAAGCCGGCGCTGCGGTCACCCGGTCGCCCTGTGCTCGGGAGCGACGTCGAAGCCGGGCTCGGCGCCAGGCTCGGCGGTCGAGTCGACGGCCTCGCCCGATCGCTCGCGCAGGATGCGCTCGAGCTGGCGAGCGACGATCTCGGGTCGTTCGTCGCGCAGCAGGGGCAGCGTGATGCGCTCGCGTCGGATGTCCGCCAGGTCGACATCGACGAGGTACAGCCCTTCGTCGTAGAGCGGCGCCTGGAAGCGCACGTCACCGGCCGGGCCGACGACCTGAGATCCGCCCCAGAAGCTGATCGACTCGTCGACGCCGACGCGGTTGACGAAGATGGCCAGGCTCGTCGTCAGCTGGGCGTAGGCGCGCACGATGGTCGACCACGAGTCGGCCGTGCCCAGGCCGGTCGGATTGATGGCCGCCACATCCCGCCCGGGCGACGACGAGACGTTGATCAGCAGCTGGGCGCCGTCGAGCGCCAGCAGCTGAGCCGCCGCGAGATGCCAGAAGTCCTCGCACACGGCCAGCCCGATACCCACCCCAAGTCTGCTGGGGACCGCCCGGAAGACGCTCCCGGCGGCGAAGAAGCGTCGCTCGTCGAAGAGCCCGTAGGTCGGCAGGAAGACCTTGCGATGGATGTGCCGGACGGCGCCGTCCTCGAGCAACGCTGCGGCGATGAACAGGCGGTGATCGGCCGACTCCTCGACGAAAGAGACGACCGCCGAGATGCCGCTCGTGCCGGCTGCCAGCGCCGTCAACCGCTCGTCGTCGATGCGCATCGCCACATCGGCCGCGAGGTCCTGGAGGAGGTAGCCTGTCAGCCCCAGCTCCGGAAAGACGACCAGTCCGGCACCGTCGCGCCGAGCGTCCTCGATGAGCGCGGCATGACGGTCGAGGTTGGTGCCCAGGTCACCAAGCTGCGGTGCCAGCTGGGCGAGCGCGATGCGGAGCGGCTGCACCGACCGAGTCTAGCCGTGCCGACGGGCGTCGGCGGTGGTCGGTCGGTCCCCTCAGGACGTCGCTCACGGTCGTCGTGGCTGCTGGCACGTTGTCGGCGGCGCTCAGGCGCTCGCTGGCTGGGGCCCATCCTGCGGCCGCGATGGCGGGTTCGGCGTCGGGTCGGCCACTGGCGCGCCGTTCGCGGGGGCTGTCACGCTGCGGGCATCGCTACCGACCGACTGGACCTGCTCGGCCGAACCGTCGACCTGCTCGGCGAAGTGGCAGGCCACCTCGTGGCCGGCCGAGAGCACGCGCAACGCCGGATCCTCGGTCGAGCAGCGTTCCGGGTTGCCGAGCCGCTCCCGTAGCCAGCAGCGCGTGTGGAAGCGGCAGCCCGACGGCGGATTGACGGGACTCGGCACGTCGCCCGTGAGGATGATCCGCCGACGGCGTCCTTCGACGACCGGATCCGGGATGGGGATGGCCGACAGCAGGGCCACCGAGTAGGGATGGAGGGGCCGCGCGTTGAGCTCCCGGGACGGTGCCACCTCGACGATCCGACCGAGGTACATAACCGCGATCCGGTCGCTGATGTGACGCACGACCGAGAGGTCGTGGGCGATGAACAGGTAGGTCAGCTCGAGCCGATCCTGGAGGCGCTGGAGGAGGTTGATGATCTGCGCCTGGATGGACACGTCGAGGGCGCTGATGGGCTCGTCGGCGACGATGAGTTCCGGGTTGAGGGCGAGCGCCCGGGCGATGCCGATGCGCTGGCGCTGACCGCCCGAGAACTCGTGCGGGTAGCGGGCGCCGTACTCGGGGTTGAGACCGACCGTCGTGAGCACTTCGCGGACGCGCTCCTGGCGCATTCGACCGGCGTCGCCCTCACCGTGCACGTCGAGTGGCTCGCCGACGATGCCGTTGACCGTCATCCGCGGGTTCAGGCTCGCGTAGGGATCCTGGAAGATCATCTGCATGCGCCGTCGCATGCGCCGCAGGTCGTCGCCCTTGAGCGTCGTCACGTCGATGCCGTCGAAGCGCACCCGACCGGCCGTCGGCTCGGTCAGGCGGAGCATCGCTCGGCCGGTGGTCGACTTGCCGCAGCCCGACTCGCCCACCAACCCGAGCGTCTCGCCGCGCCGGATCTGGAACGAGACGTCGTCCACGGCGCGCACGTCGCCCGCGCGCCGCTCGCGGATGATGCCCTCCTTGATGGGGAAGTAGACCCGCAGGTCGTCGACCTCCACGAGGGGCGACGATGCCGCCGGCACCTCCGTGGGCACGGGCTCCGGCACGACGGCGGTCATCGCCGCGCTCCGCTGCCTGCGTGCATCAGAGGTCCTCCTCTGGCGGCAGCGGCAGGCCCGCGGCACCGCCGGTGGCCGTCGTGGGGCCCTCGCCGGGCAGGAACTCGACATCGCCCGCCTCGACGTACCAAGCGTCCGGCTCGGCCAGCTCGTCGGGCACACCGGCCATCGCCTCGCTCGGACCACCCGGCGGCGGTGCGGCCCGGAAGCCTTGTCGAAGCGGGCGCCCGGCGACCGCCTCCTCCCGGGTCGGCGGGTTGTGGCAGGCCATCCGGTGGGTCGCCGACTGTCCGGTCAGGACGACGGCCTCGCCGGCCCGAACGGACGTGAGCGACGGGTTCTGCTCCCAACAGACGTCCAGCCGCCAGGCGCAGCGAGGCGCGAAGGGGCAGCCGACCGGCGCGTGCCGCTGATCTGGCGGCGTGCCCTCGATGGGGATGAGGTCGGAGCCCTCGACGGCATCGAGCCGGGGCACCGAGTGGAGCAGGCCGACGGTGTAGGGGTGGGCGGGCTCTGCGAACAGCTCGGCGGTCGTGGCACTCTCGACGATGAAGCCGGCGTACATGACGTTGATGCGCTGGGTCATGCCGGCGACGACGCCCAGGTCGTGGGTGATGAGGATGGCCGCCGTGCCGGTGTCATCCGTCAGCCGCTTGAGCAGCTCGAGCACCTGCGCCTGGATGGTCACGTCCAACGCGGTCGTCGGCTCGTCGGCGATGAGCAGCTTGGGCGCCAGCGCGAGCGCCATGGCGATCATCACGCGCTGGCGCATGCCGCCCGAGAACTGATGGGGAAACGCCTTGAGGCGCGTTTCCGGCTGCGGGATGCCGACCATGCTGAGCAGCTCGATCGCCCGGGCGCGCGCGTCCGATTTCGACACTTTGCGGTGGGCCCGGATGGTTTCGGTCATCTGCTCTTCGACCGTGAGCACGGGGTTGAGGCTGG
>DATBSD010000165.1:0-5384 GCA_036559965.1 Candidatus Limnocylindrales bacterium | reverse complement strand
CTCGGGGACCGCTCGCCCGCGACTCGGCGCTGACGCCGGGCAGATGGCCGAGATCGCCCTCGTCCATGTCACTGCGCCGCCGGTCGTCGGTGGTGTCGAGCGCGTGCTCGGGCGGCAGGCGGTCATGCTCGCCGCCGATGGTCATCGCGTCCGCATCGTGGCCGGTCGCGGCGAGCCACCGGCGCCGGACATCGCGTTCCGGCGCGTCGAGCTGGCTGACTCGGTGGCGCCGGAGATCGTGGCCGTGCGCCGAGCGCTGGCGGCCGGCGATCGACCCGACGACTACGCGGCGATCGTCGCGCGCCTCGGCGAGCAGCTCGGTGAGGCATTGGCCGGGGTCGACGTCGTCATCGTCCACAACCTCGCCTCGCTCGACGTCAATCTGGCAATGACCGAGGCGCTCCACGGCATCGCCGAGCACGGCGCGCCGCGATTCGTGCTCTGGCACCACGATCTGGCCTGGACGCGGCCGGCCGACCGAGCCCGGCTCCATCCGGGCTCCCCATGGTCGCTCCTGCGCAGCGTCTGGCCGGGCGCGCTCCAGGTCGCGGTCTCGGAAGCCCGTCGGCGGGAGCTGGCCGGCCTGCAGGACCTCGATCCGGCGACCATCACCGTCATCCCCAACGGCGTCGACCTGCCCGTCCCGGCCGACGTCGCGGTGCCCCAAACGCTGGTCAACGTGGCGATGGGCACCGACCCCCTGCTCGTGCTCCCGGCGCGGATCGCGCCGCGCAAGAACATCGAGCTCGCGCTGCGCATCGTGGCGGCCATGCGCGACCTCGGCCGGCCGGCCGGCCTCGTCGTCACTGGGCCCATCGACCCGCACGAAGGAGGCGGCGCCGGCCCCCCGTACCTCGCGTCGCTCGTCGAGCTGCGCGCGTCGCTCGGTCTCGAGGATGCCGCCTGGATGGCCGCGACGGCCGTCCACGAGCCGCTCTCCGATGCTGCGGTGGATGCCATCTACGGCATGGTCGATGCCATGATCCTGCCCAGCCGTGACGAGGGCTTCGGGCTGCCGGTCCTCGAGGCCGCGCTCCGACGGTTGCCCATCGTCTGCTCCGACCTGCCGGTCCTGCGTGAACTGGCCGGCGAGGCGGGCCTGTACATCGACCCGGAGGGAGATCCGTCAGCGGCGGCGAAAGCCATCCTGGCGCGCCTGGATGGCGATCCCGCCGCCGTCCTGTCCGGTCGCGTCCGGCGTGGCTGGTCGTGGCCGGCCATCCACCGCAGGCACCTCGTGCCGCTCATCGACCGCGCCCTGGGGCGCTAGCATCGGGCAGTGGATCCGGTCGACTACGACGTCATCATCGTCGGCGGCGGTTCGGCCGGCTGTGCCCTGGCCAACCGCCTGAGCGCCGATCCGGGCATCCGTGTGCTCGTGCTCGAGGCCGGCCGGCCCGACTATCGCTGGGACGTCTTCATCCACATGCCCGCCGCGCTGGCCTTCCCCATCGGCAGCCGGTTCTACGACTGGGGCTACCGTTCGGAGCCGGAGCCGTTCATGGGCGGACGGCGCATCTACCACGCGCGCGGCAAGGTGCTCGGCGGCTCGAGCAGCATCAACGGCATGATCTTCCAGCGGGGGAACCCGCTCGACTACGAGCGCTGGGCGGCCGAGCCGGGCATGGCCGACTGGGACTACGCGCACTGCCTGCCCTACTTCCGGCGCATGGAGGACTGCCTGGCGGCCGCCCCGGACGATCCCTGGCGAGGTCACGGTGGCCCGCTCGGCCTCGAGCGCGGTCCGGCCACGAATCCACTCTTCAGCGCCTTCTTCGAGGCCGTCCAGCAGGCCGGCTACGGGCTGACGGACGACGTCAACGGTCAGCGCCAGGAAGGCTTCGCTGCCTTCGACCGCAACATCCGACGCGGCCGGCGCCTCTCGGCTGCGCGCGCCTACCTGCATCCGGTCACGACGCGCCCGAACCTCAAGGTCGAGACCGGCGCCTTCGTGCGCAACGTGGTCTTCGAGGGCCGCCGCGCGGTCGGCGTCGTCTACGACAAGGGCACGTGGCCAGCGCGTGAGGTTCGCGGCGGGGAGGTCATCCTGTGCGGGGGTGCCATCAACACGCCGCAGCTGCTGCAGCTCTCGGGCGTCGGGGCGCCCGCCGACCTGGAGCCGCTGGGCATCCCTGTCGTGGCCGATCTGCCCGGCGTCGGCGAGAACCTCCAGGATCATCTCGAGGTCTACATCCAGCACGCCTGCACGCAGCCGGTCTCGATGCAGCCGGCCTTGCAGGTCTGGCGGCGGCCATGGATCGGCTTCCAGTGGCTCTTCTTCCGCCGCGGGCCGGGCGCCACCAACCATTTCGAAGGCGGCGGCTTCGCGCGCAGCAACGACGCGGTCGGCTATCCCAACCTCATGTTCCACTTCCTGCCCCTGGCCATCCGCTACGACGGCACCGGGCCCAAGGGCGGACACGGCTACCAGGTCCACATCGGGCCGATGTACTCGGACGCGCGTGGCTCCGTGAAGGTCGTCTCGCGCGACCCGCGCGCCCACCCGGCGCTGCGCTTCAACTACCTCTCGACCGAGCAGGACCGGCGCGAGTGGGTCGAGGCCATCCACGTCGCCCGCGCCATCCTGGCCCAGCCGGCGTTCGCGCCCTACGACGGCGGCGAGACGTCGCCCGGCCCGGCCGTCGAGACCGACGCCCAGATCCTCGATTGGGTCGCACGCGACGCGGAGACGGCCCTCCATCCCTCGTGTACGGCGAAGATGGGCACCGACGCGCTGGCCGTGGTCGACCCGGCGACGATGCGGGTCCACGGCGTCGATGGCCTCAGGGTGGTCGATGCCTCGGTCTTCCCGTTCGTGACCAATGGCAACATCTACGCGCCGGTCATGATGGTCGCCGAGAAGGCCGCCGATCGCATCCTCGGGGTCACGCCGCTTCCGCCCGAGTCGCTGGCCTTCTTTCGGCGCCTGCCAGCTGACGACGTACCGGCCCGCGACGCACCAACCCCCCACGTCGTGCTGAGTGGTGAAGGCAGCGCGCGTGGCTGAACCGTCGGACCCGACTGCACCACTGCCGACTCACGATGAGCTCGTCGGCCGTGGCCGGGCGGCTCGCCAGGCGGTGCCCATCGCCTCGCTCGGGTCGTGGCGGTCGGCCGATCGCCGGTCCGATCCCGTTGATCTCATCGCCGAGCAAGCGACGACTCGCATCCCCGAGCTTGTCCCCGTCCGCCACGGCCGGATGGCCGTCTCACCGGCGACCTTCTATCGCGGCGCCGCGCTGCCCATGGCGGCCGACCTGGTCACGCAGCCGACGACCGGCTTGATCGTCCAGTTGGGTGGCGATGCGCACCTCTCCAACTTCGGCCTCTTCGCGTCGCCCGAGCGCGACCTGCTGTTCGACATGAACGACTTAGACGAGACGCACCCCGGACCGTTCGAGTGGGACGTCAAGCGGCTGGCCGCGAGCTGTGTCGTGGCGGCCAGGGGACGCGACTTCTCAGCGCACGACGCGAAGCATGTCGCCCTGGATGCGATCCGCTCGTATCGCGAGCGGATGGTCGGCTACGCCGAGATGAGCGCCCTCGAGATCTACTACTCCCGAGTCGACGTGGTCGAGGTCATGGACTTCGTCGACAAGCGGGCGCGGCCATATCTGGCCTCGACCGTCAAGGCGGCCACGCACCACGATGCCCTCGCAGCGTTCGAGAAGCTGACCGTCATCGACGACACGGGCAGACGTCGCCTCGTCGACCGGCCGCCCACGATGGTCCACTCGCCGCTCGTCGAGCAGGCCGGTCCGCTGGAGGCCCTGCGACGCTATCGGGCGACGCTCCAGGAGGACCGACGCCAGCTCCTCGACCGCTTCGGCTACGTCGACGCGGCCATCAAGGTCGTCGGCGTCGGGTCGGTCGGTCTGGGCGCCGTCATCGTGCTCATGCTCGAGGCAGCGTCTCAGGCCCCGCTCTTCCTGCAGGTCAAGGAGGCGGAGGCGTCCGTCCTCGAGCGGTTCCTGACTCGCAGTCCGTTCGCCAACCATGGTGAACGGGTGGTCGCCGGCCAGCGGCGGCTCCAGGCGGCCAGCGACATCCTGCTCGGCTGGACCAAGGGCAGCGCGGGCCGCCATGTGTACGTTCGGCAGCTGCACGACCAGAAGGGCAGCGCCGTGCTCGAAGCGATGACTGCGCACGACCTCCGTGCCTGGGCGGCGCTCTGCGGCTGGGCCCTCGCCCGCGGCCACGCCCGGTCAGGCGATCCGGCCTCGATCGCCGCCTATCTCGGTGACGACGATGCATTCGATCACGCCATCGGGGACTTCGCAGTCGCCTATGCCGATCAGACCGATGCGGACTATGCAGCCTTCGTCGCCGCCATCAAGTCGGGCCGCCTCGTGGCCACCTCCGGCGTCTGAGGCGGTCCGCTCCCATCTCCCTAGCCGGCGGCCGGTCTCAGCCATCGGGTGACGATCTTGCCGATCTCCCAGGCGACGAGCAGCGAGACCGCCGCCGCGACCGTCACCAGCCGGCCGCGTCGTCGGTCATATCGGCTCTCCGGGATCAGCCGGCCTGGGCGACGGGCGCCGCCGCGGTCGCCGTCGGCTGGTCGGTCTTGATCTTGAGCGCCTTCTTGACCTCCTCGACCACGATGAGCGAGAGCGCCACGCCGATGCAGACGAGCCACTGCTCGCCGGTGAGGCTGGTCATGCCAAGCAGGTTCTGGAGGATGCCGAGCTCGGTTGCCAGCACGATCGTGACGATCGAGATCCCGGTCGCCTTGAGCAGTGCCGGGTTGCCGAGGATGTAGCCGCTGAAGACCGACCGGCTCTCGTCGGCCGTCTCGAGGGACGAGGCGATGCGGAAGAGCGCGAACGTGGTCACGCCCATCGTCCGCGCGATCGTGTCGCTGTCGAACGCGGACGTGGCCCATGCGAGCACGGCCAGGGTGCCACCGCCCATCACGAGCCCCACGACGATGAGCCAGATGGTGAGCGGGCGGGGCAGGAGCTTCTGGTCCTTCGGCCGCGGCTTCTCCTCCATGAGGCCGTCTCTCGGCTTCCCGAATCCGAGGCCGATCGCCTGGAAGACGTTGACCGTGAAGTTCAGCCACATGGTCTGGAGGGGCAGGAAGGGGACGCCGCCCAGGATGTTCAGGAGCGAAGAGCCGAGGAAGACGGTGATGTATCCGTAGCAGGCCGCCATCTGGAAGCGGATGAAGCGCATCAGGTTGTCATAGACGTTGCGTCCGATGCTGATGGCTTTGATGATCGTGGCGTAGTTGTCGTCGGCGAGGATCATGTCCGCGGCGGCCTTGGTGACCGCCGTGCCGGTGATGCCCATCGCGATGCCGATGTCGGCCTTCTTGATGGCCGGCGCGTCGTTCACGCCGTCGCCGGTCATGGCCACGATGTGACCCTGCTCCCGCAGGA
>DATBSD010000164.1:0-17382 GCA_036559965.1 Candidatus Limnocylindrales bacterium | reverse complement strand
CGACGTGCGGCTCGTGCATGCCGCCGTGACCGGGGCCCAGATCGACGGCTACGCGGTCACGAACCCGGTCGGCTTCCAGGGCCGCCACGTACGCATCTCGATCTTCAACGCGTTCGCGCCGCTGGTCCACCTGGGCGCCCTTCAGAGCGTCGCGAGCCGCCTCGACCTGGAGCTGCTGGCGGTCGTGGCCGAGCCGTACGCGGTGGCCCGCTGCCTGAGTGGCGACGCGGTCCAGCAGGCCGGTGCACTGTTCATCGACGTCGGTGGCGGCACGACCGACGTCGCCCTCGTGCGCCAGGGCGGCATCGAGGGCACGCGCATGTTCGCGCTCGGGGGTCGGGCGTTCACGAAGTCGCTCGCCGATCGGCTTGATCTGCCCTTCCAGCGAGCGGAGTCGATCAAGGTCGACTTCGCACGCGGCCTGCCCGTCGAGCAGCCCGACGAGGTGGCGCGCATCATCGCCGACGACGTCCACGTCTGGGCGGCCGGTGTCGAGCTCGTGCTCGAGGAGCTGGCCGGCGGCGAGTTGCTGCCTGGACGCATCCATCTGTGCGGCGGTGGATCGCGCCTGCCTCAGCTCGCCGAGGCCCTCGGTGACCCGGATCTCGCGAAGCATCTACCCTTCAGCAGACCGCCGCAGGTCTCGATCATCACGCCATCCGAGGTGACCGCCATCCGGGACGACACGAAATTGCTCGTCGATCAGCAGGACGTGACGCCGCTCGGCCTTGCCTACCAGGCGATCGAGATGGCCTCGACGGAGTCGCCGCTCGACACCGCCCTGCGACGCGTGCTGCGAGCCATGAAGGTCTGAGCCTCGTGGCCGTCATCTTCCTCGACCAGGACGACGAGATCACGACCGCCATCGCCCGATTGCGTGGCAGCCAGGATCATCGCATCGCCCTCGTCCTGCCGCCGGGATCCCGCCTCGGCACATCGCGCATCAACTTCCGACTGCTCGCCAGGGAAGCGCAGGAGCTGCCCCGTCAGGCGTCGGTCGTGACGACCGAGCCCGGTGTCCGTGCCATCGCCGTGAGCGCCGGGCTGGCCGCCTACGCGTCGGTCGCCGAGTACGAGACGGCCATCGCCGCACCGGTCGCACCGGCCGATGCTGACGGATCGACCGCAGGCGCCGCGGCTGCTGCAGCCACACCCAGCCACGTGCCGCCGATCGCGGCGGCGGCAGCGGCAGCGGCCGTCACGGCCGCGGACGCTCCACCGGCTGATGCCGCGGCGACCCCGGACGCCCCGCCGACAGCGGCGGAGCCGGTCGTCAAGGCGACGAGCCGGCGCAAACGGAAGGCTGCCGCAGCGGCGACCGCCGGTGTCGCAGCGGCGAGTGCCCTCGAAGTCGAAGGCACACCGTCGCCGATCGTGGCGCCGGGAGCAGCCGATGCGTCGGGCGCGGCTGATGGACCGGCGGCCGAAGCGATCCCTGCGAAGCCTGGCCCGCCGGCCGCCCCGTCCGACCCCGACGCGGAGACGACGGTCGTTCCGGTTGCAGCAGCAGCAGCAGTGGCCGCTGGCGCGACCGCTGGATCCGCCGGCCACACGCTCGGCCCGCGCTCATCCGGGGCGTTGCCGGTCGTCGGCGGCCCGGTGCGCTCGACCGGCGCCCTGGGTGGCCGCGGCGGGCTGCTGGGCATCGTGGCCGTGGTCGGCGTGCTGGCGGTGGTGCTCGTCGCGACAGCGGTCCTCGTGTTGCCACAGGCGACCATCACCGTCGCACCCCCGCTCGAGGCCATCGGCCCGGTCACCAGAACGGTCGTGGCCGACCCCACGGCCATCGAGCCCGACATCGCCAACGGCGTGATCCCGGCCGAGTTGGTCACCATCCCGCTGGCCGCCAAGGGCGACTTCCGGTCGACCGGCACCAAGGTCACGGAGAAGGCCGCGCGCGGCACGGTCACGTTCTCGAACCTCGATCCGACCGGCCAGATGACGATCCCCAAGGGCGCGATCGTCGCGACCGACTCCAACGTCCGCTTCCGGACGCTGTCGAGCGTCAAGGTGCCGAAGGGCAAGTTCCGGGGCTTCACCGTCGACCCCGGCCAGGCGTCGGTACGCGTCGAGGCGGTCAAGGCAGGTCCGGCAGGCAACGTGCCCGCGAACGCCATCCAGAACGTTCCCTCGGGCACGAATCCCGTGCTGCTCAAGGTCACCAACGGCGACGAGACGTCGGGTGGGGTGCGGACGGAGTCGCCACGCGTCTCGCAGGAAGACGTCGACCTGGCCGTCGCCGAGCTGACCAAGGCCCTCGACCAGCAGATGACGGCCGCGCTCGGCGACCCGGCCACGGTGCCGCAAGGCACGTCGCTCATCCCCGAGACGGCCAGGACGGGCAAGGTCGCCGCCGAGCCATCCCTCGCGGGGCTTGTCGGACGCAACGCCCGGACCTTCGAGCTGGCCCTCTCGTCGACCGGGCAGGTCGTCGCCGTGGATACCGGCGTGCTCGAGCCGCTGGCGGCCGAGGCGCTGGCCTCCGAGGTTCCCCAGGGGGCGGAGCTCTTTCCGGAGTCGGTCTCGACGACCATCGGCTCGCCGACCGTCGACGGCGGCGTGGTCAGCTTCGAGATCGGCGCCAGCGGGCAGGCATGGCGGCCGCCAGATATCGAGCAGCTCCTGACCCTCGTCCGCGGTCGATCCGTCTTCGAGGCCGAGGATGCCCTGGGTGCCTTCGGCGCGGTCGAGATCGAGACCTGGCCGTTCTACGTGGCGACCATCCCGGATGGCGACCGCACCACGGTGACGGTCGTGCCACCGACGCCGAGCGGCCCGTGAGGCTGCTGGCGATCGATCTCGGCGACAGGCGCATCGGGCTGGCGATCGGGGAGACCGTGGCTGGCACCGGGCGGGGCATCGAGACCGTCATGCGCCGGAGTCCCGCGGCCGACGGCCATCGATTGCGCGGCATCATCGCCGCCAACGACATCGCGGCCATCGTCGTCGGCTTGCCGCGCCACAGCGACGGGCGCGAGGGTGCCCAGGCGATCGCGACGCGGGCCTGGGTGGCCGCCGTCGTCGAGCCGCTCGGCCTGCCCTGGACCTTCCGAGACGAGGCATGGACATCCCAGGCTGCCGAGGCCAACCTGGGTCGCCCGTCGCGCGGCCGATCGGGTGGCCCGCCTTCGGCCGCCGCCCGCGAGCGCCGGCGCCGTGCCGTCGACCGCGAAGCGGCTCGGCTCATCCTCCAGGCCGAGCTCGACGAGCGGCGGCGGGTGCGGCCGTGACTCGGCCGGGGGGCAGCCGGACGACGCTCGCCGCGCGAGGCGACGGCCGGCCGTGCGCGGAGTCGCAGGCGTGAGCGATCCGCATCGGCAACGGAGCCAGGCGCGCCCGGTCGGCCCACAACGCGGCACGGTGCGGGCCAAGGGCAGCGTCCGTCGAGCACCTGGGGGTGGCGCCGGCAACGGCCGTCGCTCGATCCGTCTCGGTGCCGTGGCCGTGGTGGCGGTGCTCGCGGTGGTCATCCTCGTCGGCGGCGCCGTCGTCCTGCGGCCTGCGCTGTCCGGCTGGGCCGTCGGTTTCGCGGCCTCGAACCCGCAGTCGCTGCGCACCGGCTTCATCGCCGATCTCGTCGCCGAGGCACTGGGCGACGAGCTGACCGCACCGGTCAGTGACGACACCGACCCGGTGCCCTTCGAAGTGACATCTGGCGCGACGGCATCCGAGGTCGCCAGCGCCCTCGCACGGGCCGGCCTCATCTCGCGGCCGCTCGTCTTCGAATATGTCGCCATCACCGGCGGCAAGGCGGCCGACATCCAGGCCGGCACCTACGAGCTCACGCCATCGATGACGCCTCAGGCCATCCTCGCCGCGCTCCAGGACGCGCCCGTGCGCACGGTCACCGTCGGACTCCGGGAAGGCCTCCGCCTGGAGCAGGCCGCCGCCTACCTCCAGACCCTCGGCATCCGCCCGGAGGCGGCGCAGGAGTATCTCGAGCTGGCGCGCGAGCCGACCGACGAGCTCCGCGAGGCGTACCCCGTCCTGGCCACGCTGCCGGAGGGCCGGTCGCTGGAGGGCTACCTCGCCGGCGGCACCTTCGAGGTCTTCCCCTTCGTGACCGGCCCGGAGCTCGTCCGTCTCCAGCTCGACGAGTTCGGCCGCCAGCTCGAGGCATCTGGCGCGCTGAAGAAGGCAGAGCGTGGCGACCGCGACTTCTACCAGCTGCTGACGCTGGCGAGCATCGTCGAGCGCGAAGCCGGCGTGGACGCGGAACGACCTCGCATCGCGGGCGTGTATGCGAATCGGCTCGACCCCGAACGCTGGGCGACCGGCCTCCTGGAGTCCGATCCGACCGTCTTCTACGGCTGGGACAGCGTCCAGCTCGACGATCAGCCGTTCGACGCGTGGCCAGACTTCACGTTCTGGACGCCGCCCGGCAAGCCGCTCAAGGAGGTCGATCTGCCAGACGGGCTCGCTTCCTACCAGTCCTACCGCGAACCAGGCCTGCCCGACGGCCCTATCGCGACCCCGACCATGGCTTCGATCGAGGCGGCACTCGAGCCGGACACGAGCAAGGGCTTCCTCTTCTTCGTGCTCAAGAACGACGATTCACGGACGCATGCCTTCGCGCGCACATACGAGGAGCACCAGGCGAACCTGCGCAAGTACGGCTACCAATGACCGGGGCCGAGCGCGTCGCCGGCGACGCACCGTCCGTCGCCGGCGTGGTCAGGGACGACCAGCGCGCCCGCTGGGCGGCGGCCGACCGTGCTGCGCGCCCAGCGAGGCTGGCGCGCCTGCGTGAGCGGATGGCCCGAGAGCGCGTCGATGCCTACGTCGGCTGTCGTCCGGAGCACAGCCGCTACCTGACCGGCTTCGAGCTGGCCGACGGCGAGGAGAAGGTCGCCGGCACGTCGGGCTGGTTCCTGGTCACGCCGGACGAGGTCGTCCTGTTGGCCGACTCGCGCTACACGGAGCAGGCCACCGAGCAGTGTCCGGACGCCCGGGTCGTGTTCGCATACGGTGACCTGCCGGCGCGCTGGCCCGACCTCGTCGCCGACCGGCGACGGGTGGCCGGCGAGGCCGACGCCATCATGCATGGGCTCTGGACGCGCCTGGCCACGGCGGCGCCGGCCGTCGAGCTCATCGCCGCCGAGGGCTGGCTGCAGGCCGATCGGGCGATCAAGGAGCCGGCCGAGCTGGAACGCGTCGCGGCAGCCTGTGCGATCGGCGATGCCGCGCTGGAAGGGCTGCTGCCGTCCATCCGACCAGGCATGACCGAGGCGCAGCTGGCGCTCGATCTCGAGTGGTCGATGCGCCGGTCGGGCGCCGACGCGCTCGCCTTCGATGTCGCATGCCTCTCGGGCCCGCGCGCGGCGCTGCCACACGGCTCGCCAGGCGCGCGCGAGATCCGATCCGGCGAGGTGCTCCTGTTCGATTTCGGGGCGCAGGTCGCGGGCTATCGAAGCGACATGACGCGGACCATCTTCGTCGGCGAGCCACGGCCCGATGACCTGGCGGTCTACGAGCTCGTGGCCCGAGCGCAGCAGGCAGCGCTCGACGCGCTGGAAGAGGCGGCCGGCGCCGGCCGGGCGCCCGGCGGCCGGTCGATCGACGCCATCGCGCGCGCCGTCATCGAGGACGCGGGCCACGGCGAGCACTTCGGGCACGGTCTCGGCCACGGCATCGGCCTCGCGACGCACGAGCTGCCGTCGCTGAGCGTGCGTGCGTCCGACGATCCGCTGCCGTCGCCGACCGTCTTCTCGATCGAGCCGGGCGTCTACCTGCCCGGCGTGACCGGCGTCCGCATCGAGGACCTCGTCGCCTTCGACCCGTCAGCGGGACGGTCGGAGCGGCTGACCCGCTTCCCGCGCGAGGTCACGATCGTCGCCGCGTGACCGCGGCCATCGGCGCCGGGTGGGCTAGAATCCGCCGACCCCGACAGGAGAACCCCCGTCCATGGTCTCGACCAGCGACCTGCGCAAGGGCATCGCCATCGAGCTCGATGGCGAGCTCTGGCAGATCCTCGACTACCACCACATCAAGATGGGTCGCGGCTCGGCCCAGGTGCGCATCAAGCTGCGCAACATCAAGCGCGGCCAGACGGTCGAGCGGACCTTCCAGGCGGGCGAGAAGTGGCCACGGGCATTCCTCGACAAGCGCCAGGTGCAGTTCCTCTACCGCGACGGCGATGAGTTCCACTTCATGGACACCGACTCGTACGACCAGTTCACCCTGACCGGCGCCCAGCTCGAGGACGTCGTCGGCTATCTCAAGGACGGCATGCTGCTCGACCGCACGAGCTACGAGGGCGAGACGATCGGGGTCGAGCTGCCCATCAGCGTCGACATGGCCATCGTGGCGACCGAACCGGGCTTCGCCGGCGACACGGCGGCTGGCACGCGCAAGCCGGCCACGACCGAGACCGGCCTCGTCGTCCAGGTGCCGCTCTTCGTCGGCGAGGGCGACACGATCCGGATCGACACCCGGACCGGCGAATACCAGACGCGGGTCTGAGTTGCGCCAACGACTCGTCGCCCTGCTGCTCGCTGGGCTCATCGCCGCCGCCTGCGCCGCGCCTGGGTCGGCCGGCACCACGATCGAGCTCGATGCGGCCGACTCCGGCTCGAGCGTCCCGGCCTCGGTCGGCACGAGCATCGTCATCGCCCTGGAGGCCAATCCGACGACCGGCTACACGTGGCAGCTCCAGCCCGGCCTGGACGAGTCGGTCGTGCGCTTCGTCTCGGAGGACTACCAGCAGGATCCGTCCGGCTACGGCGCGGTCGGGGCCGGCGGCGTCGACACCCTGACCTTCGAGGCGGTCGGGGAGGGCAGCACGACCATCGTGCTCGGCTACCAACGCTCCGGGGACCCGGCGCCGACCGATTCGTTCACGGTCAGCGTCGAGGTCGACGGCTAGCGCAGCTCATGTGACGCAACGGGACGATCGACCCTGGGACGCCTGGCTGCGGCCGGACAGCGTGCCCGACGAGACGTCACCGGTGGGCGGCCCGCGCATCCGGAGCGTGGGTGAGCTGACGCGCGTCGTCCGTGACCGATTGCGCGGAGCGTCCGAGCTGCGCGACGTGTGGGTCGAGGGCGAGGTCGGACAGGTCAGCGTGAGCGCCGCCGGGCATGCCTACCTGACGCTCAAGGACGCCAGCGCCCAGCTGCGCTGCGTCATCTTCCGCGATGAGCGTGCGCGCATCCCGTTCGAGCCGCAGACCGGCCTCAAGGTCGTCGTCCACGGCCGCATCGACGTCTTCGAGCAGCAAGGCGCCTACCAGCTGTACGTCGATGCGCTCCAGCCGGCAGGCTACGGTGACCTCGCCCTGCGCCTCGAGGCCCTGCGGGCGAAGCTGGCGGCCGAGGGTCTCTTCGAGTCTGCCCGCAAGCGGCCGCTGCCGGACTGGCCGCGGACGATCGGCCTGGCCACGAGCGAGACCGGCGCCGTGCTCCACGATGTCGTCCAGGTCCTTCGCCGGCGCTGGCCGCTGGTCAGGGTCGTCTTCGCGCCCTGCCTCGTGCAGGGCGACACGGCGCCGGCGACCATCCTGGGTGCCCTGCGCAGCCTCGCGCGCTGGACCGACCTCGGCGACGGTCGGGCGATCGACCTGCTCATCCTCGCCCGAGGCGGCGGTTCGCTCGAAGACCTCTGGCCGTTCAACGACGAGCGCGTCGTGCGCGCGGTGGCCGCCTTCCCGCGGCCGGTCGTCGTGGGCGTCGGGCATGAGTCGGACGTCACCCTGGCCGATTTCGCGGCCGACGTCCGAGCCGCCACGCCGTCCGTGGCTGCCGAGCTGGCCGTGCCATCTCGCGACGACCTGTCGGCGCGGCTGGCCGCGCTGCACCGTCGGTCGGACGCGCTCGTCGCGGCGGCCGTCGGCGGACGGCGGCGGTCCCTCGACACCGAGCGGCGTGCGCTCGACGCCCTCCGCCCGGCGGCCGTCCTTGCCGCTGAGCGTGAGCGCCTGGGCTTGCTGCTCGATCGCGCGACCGATGCCCTGACCGGCCGGCTGGCGCGCGACCAGGCGAGCCTCGAACGCCTCCGCGCGCGGGCTCGCGTGCTCGTCGACATCGGCGTCCAGGACGCTCGAGCCGGCATCTCGGCCGCCCAGGCGAGCCTCGCCGCGCTCAGCCCCTTCGCGACGCTCGAGCGCGGCTACGCCATCGTCCGGCGGCCCGACGGGAGCGTCGTCCGAGCTGCGGCATCGAGCGGCGTCGGCGATGCGCTCGACGTCCGTCTGGCCGATGGTTCGTTGGACGTGCGGGTGGAGCGCGTGCGAGACTCGACGCCATGACCGACGGCTTGGACGCCGCACCGCTGACCGAGGCCGAGCTGGCGGCCATGCCCTTCGACGCCGCGCTGGCCGAGTACCAGGCCGTCGTCGCCCGCCTCGAGGCGGGCGGCCTGCCACTCGAACTGTCCATCGCCCTCTACGAGCGCGGTGTCGCCCTCGATGGCCATTGCTCGAGACTGCTGGCCGACGCAGAGCTGCGCGTCCAGCGTCTGGTCGAAGGGTCCGGCGGCTCGGCGCCCACGCTCATCGACCTCGATCCCGGTGACAGCGCGTAGAATCGCCCGCGCCACAGGTCGGCGCCGACAGGCGTCACCAGTGCGAACCCGAGCGTAGCGGAGCCCCATCCTTGGCCATCCTTCCCGGCCTGCAGGGCCCGTCGGACCTGCGATCCCTCGACGATGCCGCACTGCTCCAGCTGTGCGCCGAGATCCGGACCACGATCATCGACACGGTCGCCGTGACGGGCGGCCACCTGGGCAGCTCGCTCGGCGTGGTCGAGCTGACCGTGGCGCTCCACCGGCTGCTCGACAGCCCGACCGATCGCATCGTCTGGGACACCGGTCACCAGGCCTACCCACACAAGCTCTTGACCGGCCGATTCGAGCGCTTCGGCACGCTTCGCCAGGTCGGCGGGGTGGGCGGCTTCCCGCGTCGCAACGAGAGCCCGCATGACGTCTTCGATGGCGGTCACGCGGGCACCGGCCTGTCCATCGGGGAGGGGCTCGCCCTGGCGCGCGACGTGCGCGGCAGCTCGGAGCGGGTGGCCGTCGTCGTCGGCGACGCCGCCATCTTCGCCGGCCTCTCGGCGGAGGCGCTCAACGACATCGGTCACCGAGCCAGCCGCCTGCTCATCGTCCTGAACGACAACGAGATGAGCATCTCGCCCTCGGTCGGCGCGCTCAGCCGCTACCTCAGCCGGATCAAGCTCTCGGATGCCTGGCAGGACTCGAAGCGGGTCTACGACCGGGCGGTCGAGCGCATCCCCGGCGTCGGTCCGACCGTGCTCGACCTGTCGCGCCGCCTGCGGGGCGCCGTCGTCGACTTCGCCCAGCACGGCCAGCTGTTCGAGGACCTCGGCATCACCTACATCGGCCCGGTGCCGGGGCACGACCTGCACGCCCTCGACGTCGTCCTGTCGCGGGCACTCGAGCAGGACGGCCCGGTCCTCGTGCACGTGCGCACCCAGAAGGGCCGCGGCTACCGGCCGGCGGAGGCCGACCAGGTCGGCTTCCACGGTGCCGCGCTGCCACCGATGACCGCGCCCGCTAACGGCCTGCCGGGGGCCGTCGCGACCGATGGCGATGCGACCCCGTCGACGGCGCAGGCGGCGGCTCTCGCCCGGCGCCCACCCAATTACACCTCGGTCGTCGCCGCCGAGCTGATCGCCATCGCGGACGAGGATCCGCGCGTCGTGGCCATCACGGCGGGCATGCCGACCGGCACCGGCCTGAGCAAGTTCGCGGCCCGGTTCCCCGACCGCATGTATGACGTCGGCATCGCCGAGCAGCACGCCGTGACGCTCGCGACCGGCCTGGCGATGGGCGGCATGCGTCCGTTCGTGGCCGTCTACGCAACCTTCCTCCAGCGTGCCTTCGACCAGGTCGTCCACGACGCCTGCCAGAACGACCAGCCGGTCGTCATCGGCGTCGACCGGGCCGGGCTGGTGGGCGAGGACGGCACCAGCCACCAGGGCATGTTCACGCTCCCAGCGCAGCGCCAGATCCCCAACCTCATCATCGCCTCGCCCAAGGACGAGCAGGAGGCCCGACGCCTGCTCCGGACGGCCTTCGCTCAGGATCACCCGTTCGCGCTCCACTATCCCCGTGACCCAGGTTCCGATCTGCCCGCCGTCGAGCCGACGACCATCCCCATCGGCCAGGCGGAGGTCCTCCGGACGGGCGCTGACCTGCTCGTGGTCGGTCTTGGGCCCATCGTCATGCGCGCCCTGGCCGCCGCCGACCTGCTGGCGGTCGAGGGCTGGTCGGTCGCGGTGATCAACGCGCGCTACGCCAAACCGCTCGACCGCGACGTCGTCGTCGAGCAGGCGCGTGGCAAGGCGCTCGTCGTGACCGTCGAGGAGAGCGTCGTGACCGGAGGCTTCGGCAGCGGGGTCCTTGAGGCGCTGGCCGAAGCTGGTCTCGTCGACGCCGAGCTGCGCGGTGTGCCCGTCGCCATCGTGGGCCTGCCGGCCGATCGCTTCGTCGATCATGGATCGGTGAGCGACCTGCGACGGCTCGTGGGACTCGATGTGGAGGGCTTGGCCCGCCAGATGCGGGCATCCCTGGCGACCGTCGGCGCTCGACCGTCGGGCGGGCCAGCGACGGCAGACGCCGCGGGGTCGCCAGCGACGACGGCCGAGGTCACGTCGGTCTGACCCGTGTGCGGCTCGACCAGCTCGTGCTCGAGCGCGGCCTGGCGGCGACCCGTTCGCAGGCCCAGGCACTCCTGCTCGGCGGTCGCGTGCGTGTCGGCGACGGTGATGCCGCTCGCATCGATCGCAAGCCGGGCGACCTGGTGCCGCCGGAGACGTCCATCACGCTCATCGCTGCGGCTGCCTTCGTCTCCCGTGGCGGCGAGAAGCTGGCCGGTGCGCTCGACGCCTTCGGCATCGTCGTCGCCGGCTTGGTCGGGCTCGACGTGGGTGCCTCGACCGGTGGTTTCACCGACTGTCTGTTGCAGCGCGGCGCAAGCCGCGTCTATGCTCTCGACGTGGGTCGCGGACAACTCGCCGAGTCGCTCCGGGCCGACCCTCGGGTCGTCTCGATGGAGCGCACCCACGCTCGTCGCCTGGACCCGGACGACCCACAGGCGATCACCATCGGAGAGCGCGTCGACATCGCCGTCGTTGATGTCTCGTTCATCTCCGTGACCCGCCTGCTGGGCGGCATCGCCCATCACGTCCGACCCGGCGGGACGATCGTCAGCCTCGTCAAGCCGCAGTTCGAGTCGCAGCCGCGCGAGGTGCCCAAGGGCGTCGTGCGCGACGCCGAGGTCCAGGCCCGGGCGGTCGAGCGCGTCCGGGCGACCGCGATCGCGCTCGGCCTCGAGGTCCGCGGCGAGGCCGAGTCGGTGCTTCGTGGTCCATCGGGCAATCGGGAGTTCTTCCTCCACCTGGTCCGGTCTTCGTGACCCGGCTCGGATTCGCCGTCAACCCGACGAGCGAGTCGGCGGTCGCCCTGCGCGAGCAGGCGCTCGGATGGTGCGCGGTCCGGGGCGTCGACGCCTGGGCGGCCGAAGCCAACGCGACCGATCGCCTCGTCGCCGAGCTGACCTCGAGCGACGCGCTCGTCGTGCTCGGCGGCGATGGCACGTTCCTGCGCGCCGTGCGATCGGTGGCCGAGGTCGACGTGCCCATCCTGGGCATCAACTCGGGCAAGATCGGCTTCCTCTCGAAGGCCGAGGCGGTGCAGCTCGAGGCGGTCCTGGCGATGCTCGCCGAGGGGGACTACGAGCTCGAGCCGCGGATGCTCGTCGAAGCCCGCATCCTGGCCGGCGGGCGCCCGACGAACGAGCGACCTTATGTCTGCCTCAACGAGGCGGCGGTCGTGCGCGGCTCGCAGGCCCGGGTCGTTCGCCTCGAGGTCATGATCGACGATTCGCACCTCGCGACGTACATCGCCGACGGCCTGGTCGTGGCGACACCGACCGGCTCGACCGGCTACTCGTTCAGCGCCGGCGGCCCGATCCTCGACCCGACGAGCCGCAACCTCGTGGTCACGCCCATCGCGGCCTACCTCGCGGGGATCCGCTCGATCGTCGTCAGCCCGCGCCACGTCGTCACCGTGCGCGTCGAGGCGGCGCACGACGTGCTCATGAGCATGGACGGCCGCGAGGATGTCGCCCTCGCGGTCGGCGACTCCGTCGCCGTGCGCGCCCGCGAGCAGCCCGTCCGGTTCATCGAGCCACGTGGCGCGCCGCCGTTCTGGGACCTGCTCCGCCGCAAGGTCGAGCTGCTGCCACCATGACGCGGCAGTCCGATGCCGATCCGGCCGCGGTCTCGCCGCCGGCCGAGCTCGTGGCGGCCATCACGACCTACCTCGAACACCTGCGTGTCGAACGCGGGCTGGCCCGACTGACCCTCGCCGCCTATGCGACCGACCTGCGTCAGTACGCGACGCGAGCCCCGGGCATCGGGGCATGGACGCGGAGCCCGGAACCGGCCCGTTCGTACCTCGCCTCGCTCGCCCGTCCCCCGCGTCCGCTACGGCCGTCGTCCCATCGTCGCAAGGCCGCCGCCATCAGGGCCTTCTACCGCTTCGCCTTCGCGGAGGAGCTCATCGGCAGGGACATCGCCGGTCTGCTCGATCTGCCGCGACCGTCGCGTCGCCTGCCGGACACGCTGGCCGTGGACGAGGTCGAGGCGCTGCTCGCGGCGCCGGCGGCCGACTCGGCGCGTGGCATCCGCGATCGCGCCCTGCTCGAGCTGCTCTACGCGGCCGGCCTGCGCATCTCCGAGGCGCTCCGACTCGACCGTCAGGATCTGTCGCTCGACGGTGGCTTCGTGCGCGTCATCGGCAAGGGCGATCGCGAGCGGATGGTGCCGGTCGGCGATGTCGCGCTGGACGCCCTGGTGCGCTACATCGAAGAGGTCCGACCAGGCCGGATCGGCGGCCAGGACAGCGGCCTGGCGCGTGGCGGGCCGCTCTTCGTCTCGGCGCGCGGTCGCCGGCTCGGGCGCATGGACGCCTGGCGCACCGTGCAGTCCGCGGCCACCTCGGCGAACCTGCCGACGCACGTCACGCCACACACCCTCCGCCACTCGTTCGCGACCCATCTGCTCGAGGGCGGCGCCGACCTGCGCGTCGTCCAGGAACTGCTCGGGCATGCGAGTATTACGACCACGCAGCTGTACACCCACCTGACTGGCGAACGGATCAGACAGGTCTACGCGCGGGCCCACCCGCGCGCCTGACCGGCGAGGAGCTCGACGCAATGCGCTACGCCGACACCCTGCTGGCCGACGGCGAGATCGTGGTCCGCCGCTCCCGACAGCACTGGCTCGCGCTCATCTCGAGAGCGCGCTGGGCGTTGCTGTCGTGGCTCGTGGCCATCGCCGCGATCGTCGTCATCTCCGTCTTCGCGCTCGACGGCGGGGCGCGCGACGTGCTCGCCTGGATCGCCCTGGCCGCGCTCGTGGTCGGGCTCATCCTCTTCTTCCTGCACGCCTGGCGCTGGTGGGCACAGGACTACATGGTCACGAATCGGCGGATCATGAAAGTCGAGGGCGTCTTCAACAAGCATGCCGCCGACAGCTCGCTGGAGAAGATCAACGACGCCGTCCTGCGCCAGGGGATCATCGCTCGGATCCTGGGCTACGGCGATCTCGACATCCTGACCGCCGCCGACTCGGCCATCGACCGCTACCGGATGCTGGCCGGCGCGGCCGGCTTCAAGGTCGAGATGCTCAACCGCAAGCACGCGCTCGACCTCGAGATCGGCGGCGTGACGCCGACGCCGCCGGTGCGGACCGAACCGACGCCCACCGCTGCCGCGCCAAGCGCGCCGCCGCCCGCCCAGGACGACGCGGACGATGCCGAGACCATCACCCGCACGCTCGCCCAGCTCTCCGACCTGCGCGACCGTGGCGCGATCACGGCCGAGGAGTACGAGGCGAAGAAGGCCGAGCTGCTGGGGCGCTTGTAGGCAGGCGTGAACGAACAGAACGTCGCCGCGCTCATCGCGGCCATCATCATCCTGCTCGTCGGTTTCCCGATCCACGAGTTCAGCCACGCCTGGACGGCCAATCGACTGGGCGATGCGACCGCCCGCTTCATGGGCCGCATCAGCCTCGACCCGCGCCGGCACTTCGACCCGACGGGCGGCATCCTCCTGCTCGTTAGCGCGGCTGTGGCGGCGATCCCATTGGGCTGGGCCAAGCCGACGCCCGTCAACCCGTCGAACCTCCAGGGCGGCCACCGCGGCGAGGCGTTGGTGGCGGCTGCCGGGCCGGTGTCGAACCTCGTCATGGCCACGGCCGGCGCGTTCGTGGTGCGGGCGATCAGCCTGTCGGGCGATTTCCAGTCGGTCATCCTCGCGAACCAGGTGCTCGTGATGGGCTACGACGTGCTGGTCGCGTTCGTGTGGATCAACGTCCTGCTCTTCTGCTTCAACCTCATCCCGCTCCCGCCGCTCGACGGCTGGGCGGTGGTCAAGGGCTTCCTCAGCCCGTACCAGGCGTATCAGTACCGCTTCCAGCTCGCCCAGCTCGAGCGCTACGGCCCGATGATCCTCATCGGCCTCATCGCCATCGGCTTCATCTTGCCCGGCGGCGGGCCCATCAGCCTCGTCCTGGGCAGCATCGCCGGCTTCCTCTTCAGCCTGCTGACGGGCTTCTCGACCTGATGACGGGCTGGTGGCTGGGCAAGAACCGCCAGTTCTGGCGCCACGTCCTGGGCCGCGTCACGGCCGCAGATCGAGCCAGCCTGGATGGTTGGCTCTTGCCAGCGCAGCTGGCGCTCTTCGATGCCATGCATCGCGCCGATCAGCGCCATGGGCTCGACGTCGTGGCGGCTCTCCGCTCGGCGGGCTTCGGGGCTGACGACGAGCTGCTCCGCGCCGGCCTGCTCCACGACGCGTCGAAGGGCCCCACGGTGGGGCTCTGGCCGCGCGTCGGCTGGTCGCTCGGCGAGCACTACGGCCCGCGCATCGAACGCCCGCTCACCCTGCTGCCGGGCTTCGCGGCGGCCTTCGTGCGCCTGCGCGATCACGCCCAGCGGAGTGCCGAGCTGGCGCTCGCCGCCGGCTGCACAGAGCGCACCGCCGACCTCATCCGCCATCAGGCCGAGCCGGCCGACCCGATCGCCGGCGAGGCGCTCCGGCTGGCCGACGAGGCGAGCTGATGGCTCGGGCGCCGGTCGCGGTCATGGACCCGGTCGCCACCGAGCCGCGCGTCCCAGCCGCGATCAGCTTCACGTTCGACCGACGACCCGAATCGGCGACCCAGGTCCACCTCGACAGCTTCGATGGACCGCTCGGGCTGCTGCTGGCGCTCATCGAGCAGCGTCAGCTCGACATCCTCGCGGTGCGCCTGGGCGACCTCGCCGGCGCCTACCTCGAGGCGCTCGCACGGTTGCCCGGCGAACGGCTGCCGCACGTCAGTGCGTTCGTGGCCGTCGCGGCGCAGCTCATCCTCTTCAAATCCCGAGCCATGCTGCCCCGCCCTCCGGCGCCGCCGAGCGGTGCACCGGTCGACGAGATCGACCCCGAGGAGGCCCTGCGGCAGCGACTCATCCTCTATCGCGCCTACCGCGATGCGGGCATCGCGCTCGGCGAGCGACTCGCTGTCGATCTCCAGCTGCGCCATCGCGAGGCCGCTGCCGCCGCGGCAGCCGGGCAGGCGGGCGCGCGCCCGGCCGATGTCCCCCCGCTCGACCCACAGCTGCTCGTCGTCGCGCTCGCCGCGTCCGTCGCGCTCGTGCCACCACCACCACCGCCGCCCGAGATCGTGCCTCGCTCGATCACCCTGGCGGACCGGGCCGAGGCCATCCGGGCGGCCTTGATCGGCGCTCCCTCGATCGTGCTCCAGGAGCTGCTCGGCGATGTCCGCGACCGGGTCGTCATGGCCATCACGTTCCTGGCCCTGCTCGAGCTGGTCAAACGCCGCGAGGTCGTCGCCGAGCAGGCGGCGCCGTGGGGCCCCATCGTGTGCCGGGCGACCACGCCCGCCGAGCGCTCGGCATCGCCGGCCGGGGACGATGCCCCGATCGACGAGTCCCTGGCCGATTTCGACTGAGCGGACGATCGCCGAGGATGCCGATGGACTCTGCTGACGCGACCAGCATCGACCGCCTGGCGGGCACGGCGCCGGGTCCGGGTGAAGCCGAGCTCAGCGTGGCCGAGCTCGAGGCGCTGCTGTTCGTCGCCGAGCGGCCCCTCACCCGGCGCGAGATCGCCAGCCTGGCGGGCGTCGACCAGGCGACCGTCGACGCACGCCTGGGCGACCTCGAGGTCGAGCTGCGGGAGCGCGGCATCCGCCTGCTGACGGTCGGCGAGCGGGTCGAGCTCGCGACGGCGCCCGAAGCCGGTGCGCTCATCGCCCGATACACGGGCACCGACGGGCTGCGACTGTCGCAGGCGGCACTCGAGACGCTCGCCATCGTTGCCTACCGGCAGCCGGTCACCCGCGGCGTCGTCGAGCGCATCCGCGGCGTCGACTCCGATTCGGTCATGCGCAGCCTGCTCCATCGGCGGCTCATCGCCGAGCAGGGTCGTGCAGACGCGCCGGGTCGCCCGATCCTGTTCGGGACCAGCTTCGAGTTCCTGGAGCGCTTCGGGTTGACGTCCGTCGACGACCTGCCGACGCTCGATGCGGAGACCGCCGGCCGCCTGGCCGAGACGACCGCGCCGGGCGACGACCCGGCGGCAGAGCAGCTCGCCCTGGCCGTCGACGAGACGGCCGCCGGTGATGCCTGAGGTCCGATTGCAGAAGGTCCTTGCGGATGCCGGCGTTGCGTCGCGGCGGGCCGCCGAGCTGCTCGTCGCGGCCGGTCGCGTGACGGTCGATGGCGCGACCGCCGTGGTCGGCCAGCGGGTCGATGTCGAGCAGCACGTGGTGGCGGTCGACGGTCGCGTCGTGGGCGGCCCGTCGGAGCATGTCTACCTGGCCATGGACAAGCCTGTCGGGGTGACCTCGACCGTGCGCGACCGGCATGCCACGACGACCGTCCTGGAGCTCGTGCCACCGGCCATCCGTCAGCGAGCCGGGCGTCTGGTGCCGGTCGGACGGCTCGATCGCGACTCCGAGGGCCTCCTGCTGCTCACGAACGACGGCGCCTGGGGCCATCGGCTCAGTCACCCGAGCTTCGGCGTCGAGCGCGAGTATGCCGTCGGCCTGCCCCGGCCGCTCACGGCCTCGGAAGCGACGGCGCTCGAGGCCGGCGTGCCGCTCGACGAGGGGCTGGCGCGGGTCCAGGCGCTGCGCGCAGCGACCGCCCCAGAGGCCGCCCGGCTGCGTGAGGCCACGGCGCTCGGGCCGCAACAGCTGATCTGGTATCGCGTCACGCTCGCGCAGGGCTGGCGACGGCAGCTGCGACGGATGTTCGCGGCCGTCGGGGCGCCGGTGGCGCGCCTCGTGCGAGTACGCATCGGCACGTTGCGCCTGGACGGCATGAGCGTCGGCGAGGTGCGCGAGCTGAGC
>DATBSD010000163.1:0-1711 GCA_036559965.1 Candidatus Limnocylindrales bacterium | reverse complement strand
GACGTCCCCAACCCGCCCTCCTGCACGCTCGTGGCGGCCGTGCTGGAGGACGACGTGGTGCACTTCTGCGGGCTCGGGGACTCCCGCATCTACCTGTTGCCGGACGCCGGCGACGGGCAGATGCTCACCGTCGACGACTCGATGGCTCAGCTGCTCATCGCGGGCGGCAGACCGCGCGCGGAGGCGGAGGCGTCCAAGCAGGCGCACTCCATCACCAGATGGCTCGGCAAGGACAGCGCCGAGATCGTCCCCCGCGTCGGGCAGGTCCAGGTGACCGGCCCGGGTTGGCTGCTCGCGTGCTCCGACGGCCTGTGGAACTACGCCTCGGAGCCGGCCGCGCTCCAGGAGCAGATCGCGGCGGCGGGATCCGACGACCCCTTGCTGGTCGCGCGGCACCTCGTCGCGTTTGCGAACGCCTCGGGCGGGCAGGACAACATCGCCGCCGCGCTCGCTCGGGTAGGCAAGAATGCTGACGCCGCGCCGGAACCGGTCGCGGCCCACGGAGGGGAGACCGATGGCTGAGTTCACAGCGACCGTGTTCCAGAACGAGTTCCTGCCCGACGGCGGGACCGACGTCCACGCGATCGTCACCGTCGACTGCAGCGGCGCCGGCACTGCCGGCCAGACGGGCTCGGGCGCGGCCGGCGAGATCGTCATCATCGACACCTCGGGCTCCATGGGGCAGTCGGCGATGGCGGCCGCCAAGCAGGCAGCCCAGGCTGCGCTGGCCGAGATCGTCGACGGCACGTACTTCGCCGTGATCTCCGGCAACGGCGCGGCTTTTCTCGCCTACCCGCTCGTCAACGCGGGCCCGGCGATGGTGCCGATGAGCGAGGCCACCCGGGCCGAGGCGGCGGACGCCATCTCGAGGCTGCGCTCCGGCGGCGGCACCGAGATCTCGACGTGGCTCGACATGGCCGGCGTGCTGTTCACGTCCGTGCCACAGGTCGTGCAACGGCACGCGATCCTGCTGACCGACGGCGAGAACAACGAGCCGGCACCGGTCCTCGACGAGGCGATCGCCCGGGCCACCGGCTTCTACCAGTGCGACTGCCGCGGCGTGGGCGTCGACTGGAAGGTCGAGGAGATCCGCCGCATCGCCCAGGCACTCCTGGGCACCGTCGACATCATCGCGCGGCCCGAGACGATGGCCGCCGACTTCCAGGCCATGATGCAGACCGCCATGGCCCGCGGCGTCGCCAACGCCGACCTGCGCGTGTGGACCCCGCAGGGAGCCCAGATCCTCTTCGTCCGCCAGGTCTCGCCGACGGTCGAGGACCTCACCCACCGGCGTACGGCCGTCAACGACCTCACAGGTGGCTACCCCACGGGTGCCTGGTCCGACGAGTCCCGCGACTACCACGTCGCCGTCCGACTGGCCGCCAAGGCCGTCGGCCAGGAGCAGCTCGCCGCCCGCGTGCAGCTGGCGATCGGCGACGAGGTCAAGGCCCAGGGGCTGGTCAAGGCCAAGTGGTCCGACGACTCCGAGCTGACCACGCGCATCGACCAGCAGGTGGCCCACTACACAGGCCAGACCGAGCTGGCGCAGGCGATCCAGGAGGGCTTGGCGGCCAAGGCGGCCGGCAACGAGGAGCTGGCCACCACCAAGCTCGGCCGCGCCGTCCAGCTCGCCAAGGAGACGGGCAACGAGGAGGCGACGTCCAAGCTGCGCAAGGTCGTCGACGTCGAGGACGAGGACGCCGGCACCGTC
>DATBSD010000162.1:0-4127 GCA_036559965.1 Candidatus Limnocylindrales bacterium | reverse complement strand
GGCCTCCAGCCGATCGACCTCGTCGCGCGCCATCTCGCGCAGCTCCGGTTCGCTCTCGTGATCGCGCACCTGGCGTGCGCCGTCGAGCTCCGTGCGGACGCTCTTGAGGCGTCCGTAGACATCGACCACGGGCTCGAGCCGCGCCAGCTCGCGGCCCAGACGGCGCAGGGCGGCCGGGTCGGCGTGGACCTCCGGACGGGCGAGCTCGGTGTGGATCGCGGAGGCTTGCGCCTCGATCTGGGCCAGGCGCTCCTCGAGGCTCACGATCCGGTGGCGGCGGGCGCGGGCTCGGGCGTCAGGGGCCGATGCTCGGGGTCCAGGCTGCCGACGGGGATCGCGTCGCCGCTGATGGTCAGCGCCTCCCGCATCGACGCCACCGCGACCTCGATCATGTCGTCGTCGGGCTGCTTCGTGGTGATCATCTGGAGCCAGATGCCGGGCATGAAGATCCAGCGTACGAAGCGATTCGAGCGATGCCGGGCGCCGAAGCGGAGCAGCTCATAGGAGACGGCGGCGATGACCGGGATGAGCAGGATCCGGCCGAGGATGCTGACCCACAGCGACTGTCCCGCCAGGAGGCTGAAGAGCAGGATGCTGACGACCACGAAGACGACCAGGAACTCCGTGCCGCAGCGCGGATGCGCCGTGGGGTACTGGCGGATGCGCTCGATGGTCAGCGGATCGTCGTGCTCGAGCGCGTGGATGGTCATGTGCTCAGCGCCGTGATAGCGGAAGACGCGCGCGATGTCCGGAGCTCGGCTGATGACCAGCAGGTAGCCGACGAAGATGGCGACCCGGATGAGGCCCTCGACGAGGTGTTGGATGAACGCCTGGCCGGGGCCCAGGGCCGCGTCGGTCGCGGCCTTCGAGAGGAAGAGCGGCAGGATGACGAAGAGACCGATGGCGAAGGCGAACGTGAAGATGAGCGTCGTGGCGATCGTCCCACGGCCCATCTCGACGCCCTCGCCGGCAGCTGCGATGGAGCCAGATCGCATCAACCAGCGGGTCCCGACGACGAGCGTCTCGTAGAGCAGCACGATGCCGCGGAAGAGCGGCGCCCGCGCGAAACGGCTGCGGTGGAGCAGCGAGTCGAGCGGCTCGGTCGCGGTCACGATGCCGCCGTCCGGATGGCGTACGGCGACGGCGACCGCATCGCGGCCGCGCATCAGGACGCCCTCCATGAGGGCCTGGCCGCCGTAGGCGAAGCGCGACATGGCGGTGAGTCTAACGAGGCTCAGCCGGAGCCCGTCGCCGGCGGCGCAGGACGATGACGGCGGCGACGATCCCGCTGGCCACGAGAGCGACGGCGACGATGGCGGCGACGGTCGCCCCGGACGAGGGGCCCTCCGCAGCGTCGCCCGTGCCCGCGCCCGGGATGCCGGTGGTGGCGTCGGGTGGCATCGTCGGCTGGGCGTCCGGCGGCGCCATCGCCGTGTAGTCCGGTCGCGGTCCGAGTCGATCGAGGGCCTCGGGGATGGGGATGGCGAGCACGGACGCGACGTCATCGTCACCCGTGGAACTCGGCGTCGTGTCGCAGCCGAGCACGACCTCGATGTCGGCTGGCTGGCTGGTCGTGAAGTCGTTGTCGACGAAGCAGTTGGCCTCGGCGCTGCCGGCGGCCACGGCAAGGTCGGCCCGCCCGCTCTGGCTGACCGTGTTCCCGCGCACGATGTTGTCGATCGGCTGGATGGCCGACCCGTCGCGCTGGATGGACGGGTAGAGCGCGATGCCGTAAGTCGCGCTGCCGGTCACCTCGTTGTCCTCGATCTCGTTCTCGGTGCCGCCCGCGATGGCGATGCCCATGCCGACGTAGCCCGCCAGCGGTGAGTTGGCGGGCACCGGCACGCTGCCGCTGTCGCGGATGGTGTTGCCGGTGATGCGCGACGATCGCTGTGGTGGTGGCGCCGGCTGGCCCTCGAACGAGTTGGGCATGATGGCCGTGCCATTGCGCTCCCAGAGCGAATCACGGATCTCGAGGTTGCCGCCCGCGTTGGTGCCCGAGTAGCCGATGGCGGAGTCCCGAGCGATGACGTCGCTCACGACCGTGTCGCAGGGGTTGCATTCCCCGACATAGAAGGCGGCATCGGCGGCACCCGAGACGAGGCTCTGCTCGAAGATGCCGTTGCGGCTCTCGATGGCGTAGATGCCGTAGAGGCCGACGTTCCAGACCGTCAGGTAGCGACCGGCGAAGCCGTCGACACCCTCCCAGTAGAAGCCGTTGAGCGTGTAGTTGTGCGCCGTCATGTTCTCGAGCACCACGTCGTCGGCGAGGATCTCGATGGCGTTGACACGGGTGTCCTGACCGTCGAAGACGACATCGTTGCGGTCGACGCCGCGGATGGTGATGCCGCCACGATCCTCGGGCACCAGGATGCCGCCTGGATAGGTGCCGCGGTCGAGCAGGATGAGCGTGCCCGGCGTGCTCCGGTCGATGGCCGCCTCGAGCGTCGCGTCCTGCGGGACACGGACGACGGCGACCGGGGACGCGCCGGCGCCGGCCGGCGACGGATCGGCGGCCAGGGCACTCGACGCGAGGGACGTCGCCAGCAGCAGCGCGACGACCGGTGGCAGGAGCCCGCGAGCGTGTCGCGGCCGTGCGCGCCAGGCCATCAGGCTGGGTGATCGAGGGGCGCCGGCGGTGCGCTCTCGCTGCCCGTCACAACGGGTCCGCCCGTCGGGGTACCCCGGATCAGGCTCGGACGGAGCGCTCGAGGCGCTTCTGGAAGCGCTCGACCTGACCGGCCGTGTCGACGATGGTCTGCTTGCCGGTGTAGAAAGGGTGGCAGTTCGAGCACACGTCGACGTGCAGCGACTCGCTCGTCGATCCGACCTCGAATGCGGTGTGGCAGGACCCGCACGTCACCTTCGACTGGTAGTAACGCGGATGGATGTCGGGCTTCATGCCGAGACCTCCGCCGTCGGCTCGGCGACGACGCGGATGCGCTTCTTGTCGCGTGTCTGGTGCTCGAAGCGGACGCGACCGTCGCGCACGGCGAAGACCGTGTAGTCGCGGCCGAGGCCCGTGCCATCGCCCGCCAGGAAGGTCATGCCGCGCTGACGGACGATGATCGAGCCGGACGTCACGAGCTGGCCGTCGCCGGCCTTGACGCCGAGTCGCTGGCCGACGCTGTCGCGACCGTTCTTGGAGCTCGAACCGGCCTTCTTGTGTGCCATCTCGGCTACTCGTCCTTCTTCTTGGCCGCGCGCTTCGGCTTTTCGGCCGGCGGCGGTGCCTGCGTGCGGCCCGCGGCCGTGCTCGGCTTGGCGGTCGACTTCGTTGTGCTGGCCTTGGCCTTGGTGGTCGTCGTGCCGGCCTTCGTCGTGCTCGGCTTCGCCTTCGGTGTCGCCTTGGCGCTCGACTTCGTGGCTGCTTCGCTCTTGGGGCCGGCCTTGGCGGGCGCGGCTGCCTCGGCATCGGCTGCAGCGTCCGCGGCCAGCTTGGCGGCGAGCGCCTTGTCGGCGGCAGCCTGCTTGGCGGCTGCGTCTGCGGCGGCGGCCTCCAGCCGCTCGCGCTCGGTCCGTGCATCGGCAGCCTGCTTGCGCGCGCTCTTGCGGCCGAGCTCGATGTCGGCGATGCGCAGGATGGTCAGATCCGCGCGATGGCCCTGCTTGACGCGGCTGCGCGCCTTGGGTCGGTACTTGAAGACGACGATCTTTTCGCCGCGATCCTGGCGCACGACATCGGCCGTCACGCGGGCGCCGTCGACGGTCGGACGACCGATGGCCGCCTCGTCGCCGTCGGCCACGAGCAGGACGCGCGCGAACTCGATCGTCTGGCCCGGCTGCGCGTCGAGCCGATCGACGGCCAGCTCGGTGCCCAGCTCGACGCGATACTGCTTGCCGCCGCTCTCGATGACTGCGTACATGGATTCCCTTGTCTGATCGGCTATCGGAGGCGCGCGGCAAGACAGGCAAGGTCGGTTCCGCGGGCGCGAACGGCGATGGTACCGCCAGACGTCGGTTGGCGTCAACGAGGCCCGGTCGGCGGGATTCTGTGGATCCAGGCAGTCCCAGCCCGACGTTCCCCCCAGGAACGCAACGGACCGGACTGCACGTCAGCGTGCCGGAAGTGTTCGTGTCGGGAACGAACCGAACGCATCCTCGGGATTCCCTGTCGGCTCCGTTCC
>DATBSD010000161.1:0-19199 GCA_036559965.1 Candidatus Limnocylindrales bacterium | reverse complement strand
AGATATCGGCTTGATGACTGTCGGTCGCAATACGGGGCACGAGAACCGACCCCCCAGCCATGCGGCAAGGATCCCTATGTCTTCCTGGGACTCATCGGCTACTACGAGTGCAGCCGCGATTGAGTTCGACCGAGGCTGGCGCCGCAGTCCGGGCACCTGAACGGAGAACCGACCGTGGCGCGCTTCGAGTTTGACATCCGCACTGACGCTCCACCGGAAGCTGTCCGCTCGGCATTGCTCGACTTCAGCGAACGCCGGCCCGAACTGTGGCCGGGGCTCCCTCCCGCCCAGTACGAGGTCTACGAGGTGGGCGACACATGGGCCGAGATCCGCGAGGGCTACCGCGGGCCGATCTGGTGGCGCGAGCGCTATGACTGGTCCGTGCCCGACAGGATCCAATGGACCGCGGTCGACAGCGGCTTCGGCACGCCGGGCAGCTACGTCATGTGGGAGATCGAGCCGGCCGAGGGCGGCGGATCGAGGCATCACATCATTTGGGACCGCCAGGGAAAGAGCGTGTTCGGCAAGCTCTTCGTCGCCCTGATGGTGCTGACCCGGGGCGTCGCCATCCGTCGCTCACTCGAAATGGGCCTGGCCCGGATTGCGGCCACGACCCGCGCCAGGCGGTGATGACCGATCGGCATCCAGCCACGCCCTCGTGGTCTCGGCCGCCAACGATGCCCAGGTGCCCGGTTCCAGCGGGGACAGGATCTTCGCGGCCCTGGGGAGCGACTCCAAGGACAAGACTCGGGTGACGATCGCCAACGCCAACCACGTCTACAAGTCGGAGGCGCGGGCGCCGTCGACGATCGGCCAGAGCGAGATCCTCGCCGGCTATGCGGACGACAACCACGCGCTTGCCGACGGCCTCGTCGACGCCATCGTGGGCTTCGTCACGACGAGGTGACCCGCGGCTTCTTTGGGGACCGGCCTCAGGCGTTCCTGGTCGCCGGGTCGGAGAAGGCGGCCACCCACCGCCTCGGCTTGGAGTGGGCCTGGGAACAGCGAGCACCCCAGCCTGCAGCCCCATCACGGGTCGCCCGGTACCCTCTACGGTCCGCGCTGCGCCCACACGGCCTCCGATGCGCTTGAAAGGAGGGCGACGGATGCACCGACGAGGTCCGATATCCGCGGGGCTCAATTGCCACAACAGCCCATCGCACGCTGGCACGGAGGCATCATGAAGTTGCTCCTCACGTCCGGGGGCGTCACGAACGCGAGTATTCGCGACGCGCTGATCGACCTGCTCGGCAAGCCGGTCGCCGACTCGACGGCGCTCTGCATCCCGACGGCGCAGTGGGGCCACCCGATGTGCGGACCGGCCTCCGCGCGGGGCTTCGTCACCGGCCTGCCCCCGTGGGGCGGCATGGCCGCCCTGGAGTGGAGGTCGCTGGGCCTCCTCGAGCTGACGGCCTTGCCCACGATCGGCGCGGAGCGCTGGGTCCCATGGGTTCGAGAGGCGGATGTCTTGCTGGTGGATGGCGGCGACGCGACGTACCTGTGCCATTGGATGCGAGAGTCCGGGCTCGCGGACCTCATACCGTCGCTGCCCGACACCACCTGGGTAGGGGTGAGCGCCGGGAGCATGGTGATGGCGCCCCGCATCGGTGACTTCTTCGTGGAGTGGCCGTCCGCGCCGGACGACCACACCCTGGGGATCGTCGACTTCGCGCTCTTTCCGCACCTGGACGTCTTCCCGACGAACACACTCGCGGCGGCGGAACGCTGGGCGGCCGGCATCGGCTGCCCCGCGTACGCCATCGACGATGAGACGGCGATCCGGGTCGTCGATGGCACGGTCGACGTCGTCTCCGAGGGGACCTGGAAGCTGCTCGGTAGCTAACAGGTCGTTCTGGCGCGCCCGGCAGGATTCGAACCCGCGACCTGATGGTCCGAAGCCATCCGCTCTATCCACTGAGCTACAGGCGCGCCGGGGGATTGTACGCGGCGACGCGGCCCGCCCCGGAGCGCCGGCTAGCGGGTCTCGGGCGGCGCGAAGAAGACGATCAGCCCGAGATCCTCGGCGATGTCGTGGAAGCGATGCGGCACGGTCGCCGCCACGAAGATCGTGTCGCCTGGTCCGACCTCGCGATCATCCTCCCCGACCGTCACCTTGGCCCGCCCGTGGGCGACGACGTAGACCTCGTCCTCGAGATGGGGTGACTGCGGGTCCGTGCCGCCGGCCGGCAGTCGGTAGTAACCCACGCTCATCGACGGCACGCGCAGGAACTCGTGATAGAGCCGCGCCTCGGCCGCATGGGCCTCCCGGAGCTCGTCGAGTGTCCAGGCTTGCACGGCGACCCTCCTAGCTGGGTGCCGCCAGGTCGCGGCGCGGGAAGACGATGAGCGACCAGACGACACCGGCCAGCGCCACGACGGCGAGCACCAGCAGATCGGACGGCTCGGCCTGGCCGCTGAGCACCGCCTGCGGGTCGACATAGTGGAAGACCGACAGTGGTTGGAGAACCTCGGCGTCGCTCCAGAGCGAGCCGAGGACCTCCAGGAAGTACGAGATGACCGTGAGGCCCAGCGCGATGCCCAGCGCTGGCCCCAGGCGATCGAACGACACGGAGGCGGCCATTGCGATCGAGCCCAGCGCGACGTAGAGCAGCGTCACGTTCAGCCAGAGCATCGGGGCGTTGCCGACATCGAGCTCATCGAGGACGCCGAAGACCGACGACGAGGCGACCGAGCCGACGATGCCTGCGGCGCTGACGAGGCCGACGAAGACGACCATGGCGACAAACAGCGTGCCGTACGCCGACCGGCGGGAGACCGGTCGCGCGAGGACGACCTCAAGCGTGCCGCGCTGGCGTTCGCCGGCCACGGCCAACGCCCCGAATCCGACCGACAACACGCAAGACAGGGCGACGGCGATGGGATGGATGGCGCCGAGGGCGATGGAGCCCGGCAGGGTGAAGATGTTGCCGCCACCGAACTGCGTCAGCTGCTCGGGAAAGACCCCGGACTCGACGAGGGCCTTGACCTGCTCGCCTATCTCGGTCGCGATGACCTGGGCATAGATGAGGGGCATGAAGACGCCCCAGATGGCCAGCCCGAGCGCGATCACGATGACCTTCGTCCGCTGGGCGGCGACCGTCCGACCGAAGAGGACGCGATCCATCACTCGGCCTCGGCGTAGTACTCGAGGAACGCTTCCTCGAGGTGGGCCGGCTCGATGGTCAGGTCGGTCAGCTGCGTGCCGGCGATGGCGGCCAGGAAGGCGCCCGGATCGCCCTGCAGCTGGCAGCTCAGGAAGCCGTCGGAGCGGTGGATGTCGCTCACCCCCGCGACACCATCGAGCGCTGGGCCCGGCCCTGCCAGGCGGATCTCGACGTGGCGCTTGCGGCTTGTCAGTAGCGACCCGACGTCGTGCAGCGCGACCAGCCGGCCCTGACGGATGATCGCCACGCGATCGCACACGCGCTCGACCTCCGAGAGCACATGCGACGAGAAGAAGATCGTCCTGCCATCGGCGCGCAGCTCGTCGAGCAGGTCGTAGAAGGCGCGCTGCATGAGCGGGTCGAGGCCCTCGGTCGGCTCGTCCAGGATGGCCAGCTCCGGATCGTGCTGAAGCGCCTGGATGACGCCGATCTTCTGGCGCATGCCACGGGAGTAGTCGCGCACGGGACGGCGGAGCGTGGCCGCCGACATCTCGAGCCGATCAGCGAGCGCCTGACGCCGGACGGGGTCGCGGCGGTAGAGCCGACAGAGGTAGTCCAGGATGTCGGCACCGGTCATCGTGTCGTAGAGCGCGATGCCACCGGGCAGGTAGCCGACCCGTGCTCGGATGGCCACGCTCTCACGGGCCGCGTCGAGCCCGAGCACCGTCGCCGAGCCGCGCGACGCATGGAGGTAGCCGAGCAGCAGCCGGATCATCGTGCTCTTGCCGGCGCCGTTGGGGCCCAGGAAGCCGAAGATCTCGCCTGGTCGGACCTCCAGGTCGAGATCGAGGAGCGCATCCACGGCGGCCGCGTGGTGGCCCGGTCGTCGCCCGCCGCCGAAACGCTTGCTGAGGCCCGTCGTTCGGATGACCGCCCCCGCCACCGGCGTGCTCATGATGCGCCCGGAGCGCCGATCAGCGGTCGCTCGGCCGGCGGTTGACCACCCACCAGCCGAACGGCAGGACCGCCGCCGCGACGAGGACCTTGATGGCGTCGCCAAGCAGGAACGGCCAGAGCCCGAACTCAGCCGCGGTCGTCAGCGGCACCCCGATGGCGACCGCCAGCCAGGTCACGCCGATGGCGAAGATGATGGCCTCGCCGACGGCCATGGCCGCCAGCGCGCCGCCGAAGCGGCGGTCCCAGCCGAGTTCGGCCAGTCGACCGACGACGGCCGCCGCAAGCACGAATCCGACCAGGTAGCCGCCGGTCGCGCCGAGCACCCAGCGACCCTCGTCGCGCGAGATGATCCACGAGAGACCGGCGCCGTATTGGGCGGTCTCCGCGTCGTAGGCGAAGACGGGCGCGCCCAGCACGCCGAGGGCGAGGTAGAGCAGGGTCGCTGCCACCCCGCGACGGAACCCGAGCAACGCGCCGGTGAAGATGACGCCGAACGTCTGGAGCGTGACCGGCACGACTGGGTTGCCCGGGAGGTAGAAGCTGATGCGGGCGCCGAGGATGATGAGCAGGGTCCCGATCCCGACCAGCATGAGGTTGCGGACGCGCGCGCTGAGGCGCTCGCTGACCCGGATCGGAACGAGGAAGTCCCCGAGGGTCAGGCCGCGCTCCACCGGCGGCACGCGCAGGAGCCGGGCAGTGCTGACCACGCGCCGATGCTACCAGACGAACCGGAGCGCGGCGGGCAGGATGGCGAACGTGAAGGGGTCGCGCCCGAGCAGCTCGCCGTCGGCCTGGAGGTAGACCGGGCCTCGCTCGTCGGCGACCATCGCCGTCAGGCTGGTCGCCCGGCGGACCTCGACGCGCGGCGATCGCAGGTGGTCGCCCGTCCGGACCCGCCACGCGAACGTCAGCATCTCCCAGCGCGACGTGGCATCGATGACGACGGCGTCGAGCAGCCCGTCGGTCGGATCGGCGTCCGGTGCGACATGCATGCCGCCGCCCTCGTAGCCGCCCAGCGCAAGCTCGATCGACTCGACCGCGCGATCCTCGATGAGGCCGTCGTCCCAGGTCAGCGACAACGACCGCTCCCGCCAGTCGACGATAGTCAGCAACGCGGCGGCGGTATAAAGGTAGGCGCCCAGGCGGGGCGGGAAGCGGGCGGTCCGCTGGGCGACGAAGGGCGAGAAGCCGATGCCGGCGCCGTTGATGAAGTAGCGCACCTGGACCGGGCCAGCTTCGCGCACGTCGGGCTCGTGGGCGACCCCCTCGACGGGCACCGGCGGCTCTGGCGCCGGCCGACCGGCGATGCGTGGCGTCGCGCGGTAGGTCGTCCGACCGATGTCCACCGCGCGGACCGCGCCCGGCTCGCCCGCCACCGCCGCTGCGAAGCGCGCCGCGAGCATGGCCGGATCGCGTGGCACGTCGAGGCCGCGCGCGTAGTCGCTACCGCGACCGGCAGGCACGAGGCCCAGGCAGGGCAACGCCCCCGCGGCTGGTGGCGGACCGGCGCCATCCCCCTGGAGCAGCCCGTTGACGATCTCGTGCAGCGTGCCGTCGCCGCCGACCGCGACGATCAGCGGGCAGCCAGCGAGGGCGGCTTCGTGGGCCAGCTCGGCGGCCTCCATCGCCCGGGTCGTGAGGCGTACATCGGCCGACACGCCCTTCGCCTCGAGCTCCGCGGCGACCGCCGGCCAGACGCGCTCGAAGGCGCCGCGACCGGCGCCCGGATGCGCGATGACCGTGATCGGCGGCGGGGTCACCCTCGTCGCTCAGGCGCCGGCCGCGAGGTCGTCGCTGATGGAGAACTTCAGACGCCCGATGTCGACCTCGACCAGCTCGACGTCGAGCTTGTGGCGGCCCGGCGACAGCGTCCGCCCGGCGATGCTGAGCGTGATCCGGTCACCGACCACGACGCGGATCGGCCGCCGCGGCGAGACCTCGCTCGCCAGCAGCGGCGTCGGGTCGCCGTCACGGACCGCCGAGACCGCCTCGACCGGGATCGCTTCGCCGTCGACGCTCAGGCGACCGATGCCGACCAGCGTGCCGGAGCCCATCGGGTTCTGGGCCTGGAGGCTGAAGCCACTGGCTGTGTTCCGCAGGCTGCCCGCGACGTAGAAGCGTTTGGCGAGGAAGCCGGGCACGTTCATGCCGGCAGTCTAGCCCGCAACGGGCGGAGCGCTTCGATGCCCGTGGTCGGGCTCAGAGCATCCGCGGATCGGGCTTCAGGGCCGTCGTCGCGACGATCACCCAGCGGGCGGAGTACGGACTCGCCGACCAGCTGCTGCTGCGTCGGACGAAGTACTGGCTCAGCCGCTCGACCGTCAGCCGTTCGCCGGGTCGCGGACTGCGGCCCCATGACGTGGCACCCCGCGGATAGAGCGGGTCGAGCACGTCGACGTGCGTGATCCGCGCGTTCGGCGACGTGAGCGGATCCGCGGTCGCCTGGAAGCCGGTCATGACCCAGGCGTGGCGCCCGGCCCACACGAGCAGGCCCACGGGCCTGCCCGACTGACGCATCGACTTCGCGGCGGCTTGCAGGGCCTGCTGCATGGTCGGGTAGCCGAGCACGGTGTACGGCCCGACGTCGAGACGCCGAAGGGCCGCTGCCCAGCCATGGACCGACGCCCCGCGCCGCTTCGGCCAGCCGGGCGGACGCGGGGGGCTGAGCCGTCGCGCCATGGCCCAATAGCGGCGCTGCGTCGAGGCCGAGCGGTCGTCCCGCGATGCCCCCACGTTCTGCATCATCTGGACGCTCGCGCCGACGCACTGGACGAGGTTCGTCTGGGAGACGAAGTCGCCCGCCCGATAGAGATCCATGGAGAAGGGCTGACGCGCCTCGGTCGGAGCCGTGCCGCCGAGAGCGGCGGGGATACCGAGGAAGACGGCCGCCAGGGTCGCCAGAGCCACCCGGCGCGGCCAGGACAGCCGGGTCATGTCGTCACCATACCATCGAGACGCGTGCGGGCCGCTGCCGGCCCGGCTGCCAACGCCGGCGGCTGACCTGCGGGACACTACGTGCCCGGGCATGGCTGCCACCGGCCTGCGCGGGCTAACGGAGACGGAGGGAGTCGATGCGGACGATGACCGACGACGAGGTCTGGGCCTTCCTCGCGAGCGGGCCGACGACCGGCATCCTGGCCACGACGACCAAGCTCGGGAGGCCGCACGCGGTGCCCATCTGGTTCGTCGTCGACGGTCGCGAGATCGTGTTCACGACGTGGCACGAGGCGGCCAAGACGCACCACATCCGGCGGGACAGCCGAGTCGCCTTCTGCGTCGACGACCAGACGCCACCGTTCTCGTTCGTCTCCATCGAGGGCGACTGCACGCTGTCCGACGACCTCGACGAGCTGCGTCGTTGGGCGACCGCGATCGGCGGCCGCGCCATGGGCGCCGACCAGGCCGAGGCGTTCGGCGTGCGCAACGCGGTGACCGGCGAGCTCCTCGGCCGCATCCACCCGACGAAGGTCATCTCGCGCGCCGAGATGGCCGCCTGAGGCGCGGTGCGACCGCCGCGACCGCGCATCCCGTGTAGACTCCGCACCGCCCCCGCGAATCGAGCGCTCCCAGGAGCCCCGAGGCGCGGCCGCGCATGGTGGCCTTAGCTCAATCGGCAGAGCATCGGATTGTGGCTCCGAAGGTTACGGGTTCAATCCCCGTAGGCCACCCCACCATCCTTCACTCGGAGCGCCAGGTGGCGGCGGTCATGTCGAGCTTGCCGATGACCGAGCGGTAGTACTTGCCAGGCCGCGATGGGTCCATCGTCGCCTTCATGCCTGGCGTCCGCGTCGAGCTGAACGTGAAGTCGTACGCCCCTGACGCGCTGCCGCTGCTCCAGAAGATCTGGCTCATCGTCTTGTCGGTCGCGAACAGGCCGTGGAGGATGTAGGCGATCGAGTTGTGCGCCTCGGCAAAGACCGCCTTGGCGCCCGTGTCGAGGAAGCCGGCGCCGAAGTTGTCGACCCGCTGCTTGGCGGTCGACTTCGAGGGATCGGCGCGACCTGGTTCGGAGCTGCCGGCCGTGTAGCACGCGTGGTTCAGGATGACCACCGCGTTGGCGGCCAGGTGCAGCTCGCGACGGACGTAGTACTCGCCCCAATACTTGAGGTTCGAGTTGCCCTCGCCCGACCGTCGGTTGAGCCCGAGGCCGTCCTTGGTGCGCGTCTGGAACGGCTTGTACGGGCTCGGCCAGCCGTTGCCGTGGCCGAGGTAGATGAACAGGTTGGCGCCGGTCGCGTAGCGCTTGACCTTGCTCCAACTCGCGTTCGGGCTGTAGATCTTGGCAACGGTCGCGCCATAGGCCTTGGCGATGGCCGCCAGCGAGTCGGCCTGGTCGCGATAGCGCTCGGTGCGTGATTCGAAGGGCCCGACGACGATGGCGACCTTGAGCCCGGTCGCGGCGTTCGATGTCGGCGGGTTGGCCGCCAGCCCGCCAAGGGCGAGCAGGGCGGCGAGCGCGACGATGATCAGTCGCGCGTGGGGGTGGCCAGACGCCCGCTGGGCGCCGCTCGTGGCTTCAGGCAACAGTCGTGCCTCCCTTCTGCCGGAACGCAGCGCCGGGCACGCTGCGACGATGGATCACCGCGCGCGGCAGGGACGCCAAGGGAAACGCACACCGACCCGGGCATGCCGGGCGGCATCGGTGAGAAGGGGCCGGGCGCGAGCACCCGACCTGGCGCGACGACAGGTTCCTGCCGGTTGGGGCGGCGGTCTTCGATTTGTCCTGTCTGCCAGGGGCTGCGGCGTCGACCCCCAGTATCCCAGCCCGGACAAGTCCTGGCCAATGGCCCGATGCGCCTATGTGCGAGGTGGCAACGACCGTAGACTCGTGGCATGCAGACGGCGGATGCGCAGACGGTCGTGACCATCGTCGCGTCGGACCTGCAGGGCTCGACGGCACTCGGCGAGCGACTCGACGCGGAGGCGCTGCGCGAGGTCCTGGCCAGCTACTTCGACGCGTCGACCGCGGTCATCGAAGCGCATGGCGGGTTCGTCCACAAGATCGTCGGCGATGCCATCATCGCCGTCTTCGGCCTGCCCATCACGGCCGACGACGATGCCATGCGAGCGGTCCGAGCGGCCGCCGCCAGCCAGGCCGCGCTGAGCGAGCTCAATGATGAGCTTGAGCGTCGCTGGCACATCCGTCTGGTCAATCGGACGGGGGTCGCGACCGGTCCCGTCGGCGTCAGCACGACGAGCATCGGCGAGATCATCCTCAGCGGCGGGGTCGTCGGCCTGGCGTCCGCGCTCGAGCACGCGGCCCCACCGTCGGGCGTCCTGCTCGCCGAGTCGACGCACCGACTCGTGGCCGACTCCGTGACCGCGACGACGACGACGATCACGGCCGGCGGCGGACGTCCGGACCTGACCGCGTATCGGCTGGAGGCCGTGGCCCCGTCCGACCGTGCCGCGGCTGCCACCATCGGACAAGCGATGCGCCGGCGCGAGACACGCAAGACCGTGACCATCGTCTTCGCCGACCTCAGCGCGACGACGCTCGACGGCATCCCGTTCGCCCCCGACGCCGCCCGCCCGGCCGTGGCCCAGGCGTTCGACGCAGCGCGTCAGGCCCTGACGCGCCACGGCGGCACCGTCGAGAAGTTCATCGGCGACGCGATCATGGCCGTCTTCGGGCTGCCGGTGCGTCACGAGGACGACGCCCAGCGCGCGGTTCGCGCGGCGCTCGACTTGCGGACCGGACTGGCGGCCCTTGCCGCTCCCCTCGAGGCTGACGGCATCCGCATGGCGGTGGCCATCGGCGTCAACAGCGGCGAGGTCGTGGCCGGCGACGCGTCGGCCGGTCAGCGTCTCGTGACGGGCGACGCCGTCAACACCGCCGCCCGCCTCGAGCAGGCGGCCGGCCCGGGCGTCATCCTGCTGGGCGCCACGACACGGGCCCTCGTCGGCGACCTGGCCGAGGTCGACGAGGTCGCGCCGCTGACGCTCAAGGGCAAGGCCGAGCCCGTGCGCGCATTCCGCCTCCTGGGGATGGGGGCCGGTGCTCCGGCCGACTCGCCGCGCGGCGCGATGGTCGGGCGCGAGCAGGAGCTCCGCTGGCTGCTCGAGGCCTTCGAGACGGCCGTCGCCGAGCACTCAAGCCAGATGGTCACGCTCGTCGGCGACGCGGGTGTCGGCAAGTCGCGGCTGACCCAGGAGTTCCTGGCCACGGTCGTCGATCGCGCACGGCTCGTGCGCGGCCGCTGCCTGCCCTATGGCGACGGCATCACGTACTGGCCGATCATCGAGGTCATGAGCGCCGCCGCACGCATCAAGGAGGCCGACACCCCGGCCGTGGCGCGACGCAAGCTGCGTCGGTCACTTGGGGACGAGGAGGTCGCCGACCGCATCGCGGCCGCCATCGGGCTGCTCGAGGCGCCATTCCAGGTGGCCGAGCTCGCATGGGGCATCCGACGGGGCTTCGAGATCCTGGCCGCGGAGCGGCCGCTGGTCGTCGTCTTCGATGACATCCACTGGGCCGAGGCGACCTTCCTGGAGCTCATCGACCGACTGACCGCCACCATCGAGTCGGCCTCGGTCACGCTCCTCTGCACGGCCCGCCGGGAGCTGCTGACGAAGGAGCCGACCTGGGCAGAGGGGCATGGGCAGCGCCGCATCGACCTGGCGCCGCTCGATGACGCCGACGCGGCGACGGTCATCGACAACCTGCTCGGCTCGGCCGGCCTCTCGATGCCGGTCAGGGCTCGCGTGGTGGCGGCCGCCGAGGGCAATCCGTTGTTCGTGGAGCAGCTCGTCTCGATGCTCGTCGACAGCGGCGTCCTGCGGCTGGTCGACGGCCGTTGGGAGGCGACCGGGAGCATCGACGCGATGGCCATCCCGCCGACCATCCATGCGCTCCTCGCCGCGCGCCTCGACCAGCTCCCGGAGACCGAACGGGCGGTCATCGACCCGGCAGCGGTCATCGGCCTCGTCTTCGAGCAGGCCGCCGTCGAGGCCATCGCCGACGACGATGTCGGCGCCTCCGTCCCGGCCGGGCTGACGGCGCTCGAGGCCCGTCAGCTGGTCCGTCGCCAGGGGGTCGATGGCGCCGACGCGGCCTATCGATTCGGCCACCTCATGATCCGCGACGCGACCTATGCCGGCCTGCTCAAGCGTACGCGCGCCGAGCTCCACCAGCGCTTCGTGGCCTGGATCGACGAGACCTATCGGGCGCACGACCGAGCCATGGAGGTCGAGGAGATCACCGGCTACCACCTCGAGCAGGCGCACCGCTACCTCGCGGAGCTCGGCCCGCTCGATGCCGAGGGCCATGCGCTCGGGCTCGACGCGTCGGTCCGCCTGGCCTCGGCGGGTGAGCGTGCCTTCGCGCGCGGCGACATGCCGGCTACCGCCAACCTCCTGCGACGCGCGGCCGCCGTGCTCCCGGACGACCACCCCGACCGCCCGCGGCTGACGTTGCGGCATGGCCTGGCGCTCTGGGAGACGGGTGAGTACGAGGCCGCGGACGCGGCGCTCGATGCCGCCGTGGCCGAGGCGACCGCGCTGGGCGACGAGGGCCTCCGGACGAGCGCCCGCCTGGAGCGCCTGATGACGCAGTTCTACGCCGATCCGTCGAAGATCGAGGGCCGCGTGGACGAGCAGGTCACGGCCGCCATCGCGACCCTCGAGGCGCTCGGCGACGACGAGGGCATCGCCCGGGCGTGGCTGGCCATGGCCGGCGTGCGCATGGTCGAGACGCAGTGGGGCGCCGCCGCGGAGGCCATCGAGCACGTCATCACGCACGCGCGACTTGCCGGCGACGAAATCCTCGCGCTGCGGGCGGGGCCGAACCTCGCCATGTGCGCCCAGTACGGCCCGACGCCTGTCAACGAGGCGATCGGCATCTGCGAGTCGATCGTGGCCGAGGCCGCCGGGGATCGAAAGGTCGAAGCCATCGCCCTGCGCGCCCTCGCCCACATGCATGCCATGCGCGGCGACTTCGCGGCCGCCCGCGAGGGCTACGGCCGCGCGCGGGACATGCTCGACGAGCTCGGCTGGCGCTTCATCGCGGCCCTCGGCTCCATGGTCTCCGGCCCGGTCGAGCTCCTGGCCGGCGATCCGGCGGCCGCCGAGGCGGAGCTCAGGCGCGACTATGAGACCCTCGACCGACTCGGCGACCGGAACTACATCTCGACCATCTCGGGCTACCTGGCCGAGGCCATCTACCGCCAGGGCCGGCTCGAGGACGCGGCGCTCTTCGCGGCCTTCAGTCGCGAGGTCGCCGATGCCGACGACGTCGCGACCCAGGTGCTCTGGCGCGGCGTGACCGCCAAGCTGCTCGCCCACAAGGGACAGCACGAGGAGGCAGACGACCTGTCCCGGGAGGCAGTCGAGCGGAGCCTCGACGAGGACGACCCCATCGACCAGGCGAACGCGCTCATGGACCGGGCGGTCGTGCTCCGGCTGGCCGGCCGATCGGACGAGGCTGGCGACGCCATCGCGGGCGCGCTCCGGCTCTACGAGGCGAAGGGCAACCTCGTGGCGGCGGCCGAGGCCCGCCGGCTGATGGTAGAAGCAGGCGCCGCGTCGACGGTGCCGCGGGGCTGACGGCCGACAGCGCGCCCGTCAGGGCGCGCTGTCCGGAGTCGCGGGTCGAAGGCCCTTCCGGGCCGAGTTCCTACTTGGGATATGCCTTGGGATCGATCTCCGGCGCCAGGATGCCGAAAAAGCCCGTGTTGTGCTGGTTCGCCTTCTGGAACAGCACGCACGGTCCGAGGTCGTTCTTCTTGCACGCGGGCAGGTAGCCCGTGAGGACCTGGGGCCCGCCGCCCAGCGGCGTAAAGGCGTTGATCGAGTGCCAGCAGATCTTGAACTGGCCGATGCCCTTCGTGACACGCTCTCGGCTGAGCGCGAGGATGATCGTCTTCGGGAAGCTGCCGTCGGGGCCGGGCGCGTAGTCGAAGGTGAGCACGCCGTTGGGGTCGGCTGGGCCTCCGTCGGCGCAGCCATCAGCAACGACCAAGGTGCCGAAGGTGGCGGTGAACGTTCCCTGCTCCGCGATGAGCGTCGCCGCAGAGCCGGTGCCGCTGAGGACCTGCTTGCACGAGACGTCCTCCGGGCAGGGCGCGATCGGCTGCGTCGCGGGGACGGTCACGGCCATCAGGGGAGCGGACGCCGGGTCGAAGAAGACGAACCCGCAGTCCGATCCTTCTCCGTAGTCGCCGAACGCCCCCAACGTGTATAGCCCGTCGTTGGCCGTACCGGCCGGGATCGTGACCTGGAAGGTCGCGACGCCCGACATTGCAGTGGCGAAGAGCGTGGCCTCATATGGGCCTTCGAACTCGTTCTCGATCTCGAGCCTGATGGGGGCGTCCGAGCCACACGGGTCGCCCTTGGCCACGGCCGTTCGATCAAAGTCCGCGTAGACCGAGACCGTGACCGTGAAGGGCACGCCGGTCAGGACCGACTGCGGCGCCGTGATGTCCAGGTAGCAGACGATGCCGTCGCCCGCGCTGCAGTTCGCGCCAGTGGCTGCGCCGGCGAGACCGCCGATGGGTGGGATGGCGGTGGCCGCGATGGCGAGCGAGGCGAGCAGTGCCGCCAGCACGCGCCGGATATGGGCTCGGTGCATCTCGTCCTCCCTCTGCCGCGACTCGAGCGGCCGCGGATCGCGATATGTCGAGGGACCGTGCCGGCGCCGGCGCAGGGCGGGCGCGACCGATCGTCCCCCGCTCGGTGACTCTGGACACCGGTGTACCCCCGGTGGCGCGCGGCGTCAAGCCCTCGTCCATCGACGTGGTGCGTTCGCGCACCGTTGTCCGTTAGCCGGTGGCAATGCCGAACGGCGTCGCCGACATGCTGCTGCCGCCGCGCCAACGGTGACGATGGGCCGACGATGCCCCGACGCCGCGCCTCCGACCCTGCTCCACCATCGCGATCCGGGCGCTGGTCCGACGCCGGACCGGCCATCCGCCGCCGGCGGCGCGGTCGCGGCTTCACCTACACCGACCCGGACGGCCGTCGGCTCAGCGACCCCGCCACGCTCGATCGCATCGCGGCGCTGGCCATCCCGCCGGCCTGGACGGACGTGCGCATCAACCCCGCGCCGACGGGTCGCCTCCAGGCGGTCGGTCGCGACGCCCGAGGTCGCAAGCAGTATCGCTACGACCCGGCCTACCGACGGGCACGTGAGCGTGCCAAGTTCGACGGTCTCGTTCGCTTCGCCGCCCTGCTGCCGGCCATCCGTGCGCAGGTGCGACGCGACCTTCGCCGTCGACGCCCGGACGAGCGGCAGGTCGTGGCGCTCGTCGTTCGCGTCCTCGACCTGACCTCGCTGCGCATCGGCAACGACGAGTACCGGCGAGCCAACCGTTCGTTCGGCCTGACCACGCTCCGACGCCGCCATGTGACCGTGACCGGCGACCGTGTCGAGCTCCGATTCCCGGGCAAGGGCGGCGCGACCCAGGAGGTTGCGTTCCGGGATCGGCTGGTCGCCCGCCACCTCCGCCGACTGGCCGCGGGGCCACCCGGCGGACGCCTATTCGAACACGTGGACGTGGACGGACGCGCTCGGGCGCTGCGCTCGGGGCACGTCAATGCCTACCTGCGCGCCGCCGCCGGCGCCGATGGCGGCGGCGAGGCGACGGCCAAGACGTTCCGCACCTGGGCCGCCACGGTCCTCGCGTGCGCCGCCCTCGCCCGCGCCCAAACCGGTCAGGCGGGCAACGACGAACCCTCGTCCCACACCGCGTCGGGGCGCCGACGGCGGTCGTCGGCGGCGCTCAGGGCGGCCATCGACGAGGTCGCCGCGCACCTCGGGGACACGCCGACCGTCGCCCGCCAGGCATACGTCCACCCGGCAGTCATCGAGGCCGAAGGCGACGGCAGCCTGGACGCGGCGGCTGCTCGCGTCCGGCGGCGGGGTCGCGCGCAGGGCCGTGTCGGCCTCTCGCCCGACGAGCGGCTGACGCTCGCCGTCCTGCGCTCAGCGACTCGGCCGCGCCCTGGCGACGTCGTATGATGCCGCCACTCCGTGTCTGACCACGTACGGGGCTCGTCCGGGTCCGCTTCGGCGGCAGGATGCATGAGCCCGCGATGGCCCGGCGGAGTCGAGCGGGAGCACGCCGATGGCGACCGTGACCTTCGAGCACGTGTGGAAGAAGTACGACGCCTTCACCGCCGTGACCGACCTCAACCTCGACATCCAGGACGAGGAGTTCCTCGTGCTTGTCGGGCCGTCGGGCTGCGGCAAGACGACCTCGCTGCGCATGATCGCCGGCCTCGAGGACGTGACGGACGGGGAGCTTCGCATCGGGGACCGCGTCGTCAACGACGTGCCGCCCAAGGACCGCGACGTCGCCATGGTCTTCCAGAGCTATGCGCTCTACCCGCACATGTCGGTCTACGACAACCTCGCCTTCGGCCTCAAGCTGCGCAAGGTGCCCAAGGCCGACATCGACCGCCGCGTCACCGAGGCGGCCAAGACCATCGAGCTGACCGACCTCCTCCAGCGCAAGCCCAAGCAGCTCTCCGGTGGTCAGCGCCAGCGCGTCGCCTTGGGCCGCGCGATCGTCCGCGAGCCGGCGGTCTTCCTCATGGACGAGCCGCTCTCGAACCTCGACGCCAAGCTGCGGGTCCAGACGCGGGCAGAGATCTCACGGCTCCATCAGCGCCTCAAGACGACCGTGGTCTACGTCACCCATGACCAGGTCGAGGCGATGACCATGGGCACGCGCATCGCGGTCATGAACCTCGGCGTGTTGCAGCAGGTCGGCACGCCCCAGCAGCTCTACCAGCGACCGGCCAATCGGTTCGTGGCCGGCTTCATCGGCAGTCCGGCGATGAACTTCACGCACGTCACGGTCGAGGGCTCCGGCGATGCCGCGCGGCTCAAGGGCGGGGCGTTCGAGTCGCCCATCCCGACCCAGCTACGGGAGGCGGTCGGCGCCATGGCCGGACGGCAGCTGCTGATGGGCGTCCGACCGGAGCACTTCGAGGTCGGTGAACAGACCGACGCCTTCGGCCGCGTGCGCTCCAACGTCGAGGTCGTCGAGTACCTCGGCAACGAGGAGCTGCTCCACGTTCGCGCCGACGATCAGGATGTGGTCGCGGTCGTGGACGCCGACCTGCGCGTGCGGCCGGGCGATGTGCTCGACCTCATCTACCCGACCGATCGGATCTATCTCTTCGACGAGGAGAGCGGCGAGACCATCACCGAAGCGACGGTGGCGCCGACGCCCGAGGCAGTCGCCGTGACCGAGGCGGCCGCCAGCGCCTGATCGGCAGCATCGCTCGGGGTCTGGTTCGGTCGCCGGAGGGCATCAGTCCGTGACGGCCGCCCGCGGCGGCGCGCTGGGCGACGATCGGTGGCAACGCGGCGTCGTCTACCAGATCTATCCGCGCAGCTTCGCAGACAGCGACGGCGATGGCCTGGGCGACCTGCCGGGCATCATCGCGCACCTCGACCACCTCAACGCTGGCCACGCGACGCCTGGCAGCTCGCTCGGGGTCGACGCCATCTGGCTCTCGCCCATCTACCCCTCCCCCGACCATGACCTCGGCTACGACGTGGCCGACTACACGGCCGTCGACCCGCGCTTCGGTTCGCTGGTCGACTTCGATCGGCTCGTGACCGAGGCCCACGCCCGGGGACTGCGGATCATCCTCGACCTGGTCATGAACCACACGAGCCATGAGAGCGCCTGGTTCCGGGCGTCGCGGGCGTCGCGGACCGGCCCCTATGCCGACTGGTATCTGTGGCGCGACCCGCGAGGACGCGACCGACGCGGACGACCTCGCCCCCCGAACGGCTGGGTCAGCTACTTCGGTGGCTCGGCCTGGACGTGGGAGCCCGCCCGAGGGCAGTTCTACCTGCACACCTTCCTGCCCGAGCAGCCCGATCTCAACTGGCGGCAGCCAGCTGTCCGCGCGGCCATGCTCGACGTCGTCCGGTTCTGGCTGGCGCGCGGCGTGGACGGCTTCCGGCTGGACGTGTTCAACGTCTTCTTCAAGCACCCCGACTTGCCGGACAATCCACCGCGCCGCGTGTCGCGCTGGCGACGGGCCGGCTGGCGCGCCTGGGATCGCCAGGAGCACATCTACGACAAGGACCAGCCCGAGATGGCCGACCTGCTGGCGGAGTTCCGCGCCATCCTCGACGCGGCACCGGGCCGGATGAGCGTCGGCGAGCTGTTCACCGGCGATCCGGCCTGGGCGGCTTCGTACGCAGCTCCACGCCACCTCATCTTCGACTTCGGGCTGCTGCTGCAGCCCTGGGCGGCCGACCGGCTGGCCGAAGCCATCTCCGACGCCGAGACCGCCTTCGGACCAGACCGCTGGCCAGCCGTCGTGCTCAGCAACCATGATCAGTCGCGTCACGCGACGCGACTCTCGCGTGGCCGGTCCCGTGACCGCGACGCCATCGCCCGGGCAGCGGCCGTCCTCCTGCTGACCCTCCGTGGGACGCCGTTCCTCTACGCCGGCGAGGAGATCGGCCTCGGGGATGCGCGCGTGCCGCGGTGGGCGATGCAGGATCCGCCGGCTCGGAGGTACTGGCCGCTACCGGTCTGGTTCGATCGCGACCGGTGTCGTGGGCCGATGCCCTGGACGGGCGGTCGGAACGGCGGCTTCACGACCGGCCGGCCGTGGTCGCGGATGGCGGACGACTACGCGACCCGGAACGTGGCCGGTCAGGCAGCCGACCCGGACTCGATCCTGGCCTGCTACCGGCGCCTCATCGCGCTCCGCCATCGGTCGGAGGCGTTGTCGGTCGGTGGCTTCGACTGGCACGTCCGGGGCGAGCACGACGTCCTCGCCTGGCTCCGCACGGCCGGTGAGCAGCGCATGCTCGTGGCACTGACCACGGCCTCGACGGACCGGACGGTCGCGCTGGACGGGCTCCCGGGCCGAGCCGAGGGCGTCTTCTCGAGCCTCGGGCCGAACGTGGCGCCGCTCATCGAGGGCGACCGGATCCACCTGCGACCGCTGGAGGCGGTCATCGTCGCCCTCGCCTGACGACCGACCCCGCGCATACCATGCACGAGTGGATGCCTTCGACACCGACCCGGTAGGACTCGCCCAGCCGTTCTCGGCTGACTTCACCTGGGGCTTCGCTGCCTCCGCCTACCAGATCGAGGGCGCGGCAGCCGAGGACGGCCGCGGACCGTCGATCTGGGACACGTTCGCCCGCCAGCCGGGCGCCATCGCCGACGGCAGCACCGGCGACGTCGCCTGCGACCACTACCACCGCTTCCCCGAGGACGTCCGGCTGATGGCCGATCTGGGGGCGCGCGCCTATCGTTTCAGCATCAGCTGGTCGCGCGTCCTGCCCATGGGCACCGGCACCGTCAACCAGCGGGGCATCGACTTCTACCAACACCTTGTCGACGCCCTGCTCGGCGCGGGCATCCGACCGCTGGTCAACCTCTTCCACTGGGACCTGCCGCAGGCCTTGCAGGATCGCGGCGGTTTTGCCGAGCCGGAGGTCGTGGGCTGGTTCACCGACTACGCCGCGCTGGTCGCGTCGGTGCTGGGCGACCGCGTCACGGACTGGATGACGTTCAATGAGCCGGCCGTCTTCGCCTTCCTCGGCCACGCCGACGGCATCCATGCGCCTGGGCTGCGCGACTGGCCGACCGCGATCCGGGTGGCCGACAACGAGCTGCGGGCGCACGCCAGCGCCGTTCAGGCCATCCGTGCCGTCGTTGGCAGGGCCAAGGTCGGCGTGGCCATCGACGTCAACCAGGTCGCGCCGGCGACCGGATCAGAACGCGATCGGGCCGCCGCCGCCCAGTGGAGCTCCGCCCGCGACGCGTGGTTCCTTGATCCGCTCTTCGGCCGCGGCTATCCCGCGCTGGGTCTCGACGCTCACCGCGCAGCGGGTCACCTCGAGGGCATCGACCTCGCGGAACCGCCGGCCGGCGACCTCGACTACCTGGGCTTGAACTTCTACCGGCGCGACTCGGTGAGCGCCCTGTCGGAGCGCGCCTTCGACTGGCAGATCGGCGCCCTGGCGGGCTCGGAGCAGACGCAGATGGGGTGGCACGTCGCGGCCGACGGCCTGCGCGACGTGTTGATCGAGCTCAACGAGACGTACGCACCGCCGGAGATCGTGGTCACCGAGAACGGCGCCGCGTACCCCGATGCGGTCGATCAGGACGGCCGGGTGCGCGACGTGGACCGGCTGGACTACCTGGCACGCCA